>NZ_JAKSXN010000039.1 GCF_022427145.1 Paenibacillus timonensis | reverse complement strand
TCAAGGTGTTTGACTTGCTCATTTAAAACAAACTGACGAGATTTAAAATCTCAGTTTATTACTCACTCGTTGTTCAGTTTTCAAAGATCAAACGATGTTTTTCGTTATCGCTTCGTTTCAGCAGCGACCTTTATAATATATCACGCTGCCCACTCTTTAGTCAAGACCTTTTTTATTGTCACCATCTGGAAGGCCTTGTCCGGCTTGTCCCGCCGGAGAAGCGATTTATAATGTACCACAGATGAACAAGCCGAGTCAACCTTCAGATCATGGTTAATTTTAGGCCGACCAATAGAGCGACTCCGGGCAGGCCAAGTACCAACACCGTGCTTAAGGTAACCGGATTTAAGGGAATGTACACTTCGGTCAATAATCCGGAGAAATTGATCACATAGATGCCCAGCGCCGCCAGCACGATATGCAGCCCAAACCGGGAAAGCCACACCCAACCGATTTTGCGCGAGAACAAAATATATAACAGCAGCACCAGCGATACGACAAGAATGCCGATTAGCACAAGCTTCATCTTTTATCCCCTCCTCCCTCAAAGTTCACGAACTTTCCCCAAAATAGGATCCATTGCGAAAAGCGTCCCAATCCACCTGAGCCTGCTTCGCCGCCTTGAGTTGGATCTGGTACCTGCGCTCCGCCGCCTCCAGGGTATAAATCGCCACATCTACCTCATCGTGTCCCACCGCTTCCTGGAAAGCGATCCGCGCCCGCTCCCACTCCTTTAACGCATTGATGACCTCTGCATACAATTCCCGTTTGTATTCCATGACCTCGTTTCTGCGAGTCTGGTTTGAGCGGCCTTCGCCCCAGAGCTTCAAACCCTTCAAGTTTGATCGCCTCCTCATCCGGTTTTATTTCATGTTTATCGGGAGAGGGACAAACTTAGAACCGGAGCAGCCGGAAAACAAAAAGAACTTTAAGCCCCAAGCGAAAGCGCAGGGCCTAAAGTTCTCCGGTTCCAAACGGTAAGAATAAAACCTAATTTAGTTCTCGTCGCCCTTCCAGCGCCTTGGATAACGTCACTTCATCCGCATACTCCAGGTCGCCGCCGACCGGCAGCCCGTGAGCAATCCGGGTAACGCGAATATCGAAAGGCTTCACGAGACGGGAAATATACATGGCGGTCGCCTCCCCCTCAATGTTCGGGTTGGTCGCCAAAATCAGCTCCTTCACCCGTTCATCGCTCAACCGGTTCAGCAGCTCCTTGAGCCGAATATCATCCGGTCCCAAGCCTTCCATCGGCGAGATCGCCCCCTGCAGCACATGATAGTAGCCATCGAACTCCTTCGTCCGCTCCATCGCCACCAAGTCCTTGGATTCCTGCACGACGCAAATCACGGAAGCGTCCCGGGTCTTATCCTGACAAATCCGGCAGGGATCGGTATCCGTGATGTTGCAGCAGACGGAACAGTAATGGAGGTTACGCTTCACGCTTACCAGCGCTTTGGCGAAGTCGATGACGTCGTCTTCCTTCATGCGCAGCACGTGAAAAGCCAGTCTGGCCGCCGTCTTCGGCCCGATACCGGGCAAATGGGTAAAAGCATCGATCAGCTTCGCGATCGGTTCGGGATAATACAATGGGGCCTTCTCCTTCAGTTCGTAAAATTAGAACAGGCCTGGAATTTTCATTCCGCCCGTAAACTTGCCCATATCCTGGTTCGCCAGTTCTTCGGCTTTCGTCAAAGCATCATTGACTGCGGTAAGCACCAAATCCTGCAGCATTTCCACGTCGTCCGGATCTACCGCTTCCGGCTTGATCGTCAAGGACAACACCTTCTTGTGGCCATTGACCTGCACGGTCACTACGCCGCCGCCGGCACTGCCTTCTACGGTTTTGCCCGCGAGCTCTTCCTGTGCTTTGAGCATTTGCTCTTGCATTTTCTTCACTTGCTTCATCATTTGGTTCATATTGTTCACGTCGTTCACATCTCCTTAAATTGGTCTGCATGTACGTCATGCGTTATATAGAAAAAACATAACCACGATTCTACGGTCTATACCTGGCCGGTGTTTAGTTATTCCTTGATGACGACCAGGTCATCCCCGAAAATATTCAACGCTTCGTCCACCCAAGGTTCTTTGCCGGATCCGCCATCCTCAGGCGGTGGTTCCAACTCGAACGGTTCGCCGCCGGGACGTTCGCCCGCGCCTTGCTGCGCATCGGTCCAATCCTTCTGCATCATCGTCACCAAATGGTACGGTTTGCCCAATTGGCGTTCCATGACCGTTTCGATCACCTGCTTATTGGCCGGCTTCTCGGTGGTCTCACGGTGAATATCGTTTTTGAACGCCACCAGCACGTTATCCTCCGTAACCGATACGGGCTCTCCGTTCACGAACCACGCATGGATCGTAATCTTGGCATCCTTAACGGCCTGGAGCACCTGGTTCCATTTTTGCTGGATCTCCATGAATTCCGGGCTGTTGCGGGCTGCAAGATACTGATCCATCCCGGATGGAATTTTGGCCTTCGAGGCTACGCGCGGTGCGGGGCTTCGCGAAGGACGATTTCCACCGGTCGCCGCGCCTCCCGTGACGGAACCGACGGCGGCAAGTCCACCCTGCAGCGCCCGCTCCAGCTTCGCCTCCAGTTCCGCCAACTGACGGCGGAGCTGATGGACCTCGGAAGCATCGGCGGACGACCCGGTCCCCGCTCCCGCGCTGCGGACCGAAGCCGGCTGTTCTACGGCGCCCTCTCCTCCAAACGTGCAGATCTTCAGCAAAGCGACCTCAAACAGCGTTTGCGGTTGGACGGCGTATTTCATTTCCGTCTGATAGTGGTTCAGCGTATCGATGATGCGAAACAGCTGCGGTTTCGAGAAGCCCTCGGCAATCTCCGCAAAATCCTGCGGATCCAGCACGCGTTCCGTCAACTTGTCCGCCTTCGGCACCATTTTGACCATCAGCAAATCGCGGAAATAATAGAGAAGATTCTCCATGCACTTGTCCGCGCTTTTGCCTTCCTGCATAAAACCATCGATCATCTGCAGCATCCCGCCGATGTCGCCAGCCAACAGCGTCTTTGCCAGCTCTGCGAACTGCCGGGAGGCAATGCCGCCGGTCATGTCCAGTACCTGCTGGTACGAGACCTTACGGCCGGAGAAAGATGCGATTTGATCCAAAATGCTTAACGCGTCGCGCATCCCGCCGTCGGATAATCTGGCGATATACTCGATCGCTTCCTTCTCCGCTTCGATGCCTTCCTGCTCGCAGATCATCCGCAGCCGCTCGCTTTGCTCTTCCAACGATACCCGGCGGAAGTCAAAACGCTGACAGCGCGAGATGACCGTTGCCGGCAAACGGTGCGGTTCGGTGGTCGCCAATATAAACATCACATGCGGAGGCGGTTCCTCCAATGTTTTTAAGAGCGCGTTGAAAGCTTCCGTGGTCAGCATGTGGACTTCATCGATGATATAAACCTTCTGCCGCACTTCCGTAGGGGCATATTTGACCTTCTCCCGCAAATCGCGGATCTCCTCAACCCCCCGGTTGGAAGCGGCGTCAATCTCAAGCACATCCATGACGGCGCCAGCCGTGATCCTCCGGCACGCATCGCATTCGTTGCACGGTTCTGCCGCAGGTCCTTTTTCGCAGTTTACGGCTTTGGCCAAAATTTTCGCGGCACTGGTCTTCCCGGTTCCCCGCGGACCGCTGAACAGATAAGCGTGCGACAGCCGCTGTTCGCGGATCGCATTCTGCAACGTGCGGATGATATGCTGCTGCCCCACCATGTCTTGAAACGACTGCGGCCGCCAAGCCCGGTACAGCGCAATATGCTCCATTATGCGGCACCTCTTTCTTTCCTCAAACGACGGTTGTCGTTTCCTTATTATACTATAGCCATTTGGTCTATGTACAAAAAAAACACCCCTGTCCGCAGACAAAGATGTATTCTTATCGAGTATTCACCGTGCACCTGTTATTGATCATTGCGATCCGAGCGGCACCTTTACGGCATGACTCGGGACAGGCTGCCCTCCGGCACAGGAGTAATACTGCTTATGGCTGCTTCCTTCCGGACCTGACCAGGTTCGCAGGTACTCCTTGCGGAGGACCCGTCCGTCAACATCTGCCGTAAAGACCGGCCTCACATCGACAAGACCTCTAACAGGACTTCAACCTCGCTACAGCGGATTGCGAGTTACAGGGCACCGCTACCTCCCCATCTAGCACGGTGAAACTAAGTATATCTCATGCCTGTACAAAATGCAACCGAAGGGAAGAAGTTGGCTGGAGTGCCTGGACTATGCCTCGTTTGTCATTCATTTATGCGTCTTCCTCTAAATGCAACTCTAGTTTTATTTTGATATATTAATAGAATAAGAAACTGGAAATCAGAGCATGAGAGAGGAGAAACAAATGAAACCAATCGGGAAAATTTTACTGGTTACGGCCCTTTTGGCCGGAAGCCTGGCCGGAATGCAGCCGTCTCGGGCTGAGGCGGCTGCATCGGTGCAGATCCTGCTGGACGGGTATCCGCTGGCCTTTTCCGGCGAACCGATGATCGTCAACGGCACGACGCTGGTTCCGTTCCGCTCCATATCCGAAGCGCTCGGGATTACCGTCACCTGGAACCAAGCCTCCAAAACGATCACTGCCGTCAAAGGCGCAGGGGCCGATGCGATCCACGTACAATTAACGCTGAACAGCAAAACGGCCAAGGTGAACAACGCCTCCGTCCCGTTGGCGGTTGCCCCCCGGTCCATTGGCGGCAATACGCTGATTCCGCTCAGCTTCTTCAGCCAGCAGTTCGGGGCCCAAGTCGGATGGGACCAAGCCTCGAAGACCGTATCCATCGCCTCCCCGCAGGAGCGAATGTATACGCTCGGCTTCTACGCCATATCCTCCTTCTCGGAGGTGGGGGCGGTTCCTAGCCTGGACGCCGTTGCTTTCGGCTGGAGCCGCATCAACGAGAGCGGGCAATTTACGCAAACGGGCGACGTGTTCAAGCTGCCGCAGGCCTCAGGCGAAGTGACCCCGGACAGTCTCGTGAACGACGCGGCCACCGCACGCACCTTGCCTTATTTGATGGTCTACTCTAGCGACGTGAAAGGTGAGCTGACCCGGGTCATCGAAGATCCAGCCCTGCGGCAGCAAGCGATCACCGATATGGTCAACGCTGCGACTGAAAGAGCGTTCCAAGGCATCATGCTCGATTTCGAAGGGCTCGGCTTAACTACGGAGAAGACGGCGACGCGGGAGGCTTTTAACAACTTCGTCAAGGAATTGTCCAAGCAAACCCGGGCGGCCGGGCTCAAGTTATCCCTGGCGCTGCACCCGCTGAACTCGTCCTATCAAGGTTATGATTATAAGACGCTCGGAGCGCTGGCGGACGAAATCGTGATCATGGCTTACGATTACCTCCCGGGAGACAACAGCGGTCGGCCGCAGCCCGCAGATAAAGTGGATGAAGCGATACGCCTGGCTCTGAAAGAGACCAGCGCCAGCAAGCTGATCCTCGGACTCAACCTGGACAGCGAGGATCAAACCACCATCAAAACGCTGACCGGTCTGGCGAAACGCTATGACCTGAAGGGCATCGCTTTATGGCGGCTGGGCATCATCAAGAGCGAAGAGTGGACTAGCCTCAAGCAGAGCGTGGAGTTCAAGAAATAATTGTAATCGGTTTGAGTAAGCAGGTTGGATTTGAGGGCGGACGGGTGTCGGCCATCGTTTTCCGGCCTGCTTTTTTATGATTCAATAACGAGCTTCACGGCTTCCGTCAACCAAGCGAAGTCCGCAAAGTACGGCCGTCCCCGCCAATCCGCGATCTCGTATTCCGGATGCAGGTTATCCAAGCTCCTCCGTAAAGGCCACCATACATTGCGCAAAAATAGCTGCTCTCCATGCCCATGCCCTCGTTCCAAACGATCCTTCCGTTCGCCGGAACGTGTTTGCGGTGCGATGCCAACCAATGTTGATGCGTCTCATCAAAACCCATATGTTCGCCGCCTCCCCTTAACCGAACTTATAAAATCACGCCAGTAAAAAAGAAAAAAACGCCTCCGCCTATCATCAGATAGGCAAAGACGTTCTTCGTCATGTCGTTTGTGCAAGGGTATCTTAGATACCGTATTTCTTTTTGAATCTATCCACACGTCCACCAGCATCCAGGAATTTCTGCTTCCCTGTGAAGAATGGATGGCAGTTGGAGCAAATTTCAACGCGCAGGTCTTGTTTCACGGAACCCGTCTCAAACGTGTTACCGCAAGCGCAAGTTACCGTAGTCACGTGATATTTCGGTTGAACTGCTTCTTTCATCACTTTCACCTCTTTCCGCCCTGAGCCTCAGTCGTGCCCAGAGTTATAATGACACATAATCGCATTATAGCACGGGCCATCCGTTCACGCAATTGCCTGTTTTATCCGCGTACTTTGACGCGGGCCAATTCGGCCGGAGGCACATGCGTATACGATCCGATGACGACATCCGGCAGCTCCTCCTGGAAAATCTCGATCGCTTGCTTCATGCCGAGAATCTCCCCCTTGGCTTTCGGGATCAAGTCCAGATAGCTTTCGGGGTCTATGTTCAGATTGCGCAGCTGAATCAGCTTCAGCTTGCTGCGACGGGCGAATTCGATCATCGCTTCAACTTCTTCCTCGCGGTCCGTTACCCCGGGGAAAATCAAATAGTTGATCGAGGTGTATACCCCTTGATCCGCAGCATACTTCAATGACTTCTCTACATTCGCGAGCGTATAGCCGCGCGGCTTGTAGTAGGCGTTGTAGTGGTCGTCCAGCGCGCTGATCGTGCTGACCCGCATCAGATCCAAGCCCGCATCTACGATGCCGCGGATATGATCGGATAAACCCGCATTCGTATTAATATTGATATACCCCATGTCCGTCCGACGCCGAACCTCGCGAATCGCTTCGATGATCAGCTTGGCCTGCGTCGAAGGCTCCCCTTCGCAGCCTTGACCGAAGCTGATAATCGACTCCGGCGTGGTCAAATGCTCCAGCATGACCTCCACCAGCTCTTCGACGCGCGGACGGAAGTTCATCCGCGTCTGCGGCGAGACGAACCCGCTATCGTCCGGCTGTTCAGAGATGCAGCCGAAACAACCCGCGTTGCAGGAATAGGAGACGGGGACCGCCCCTTCCCATCGATTCAAGAACGTATTGGAGGCCGTCAGGCACTCATAGCCCAGCGCGCAGTTCGATAAATGCTCATACAGCCGGTTCTCCGGGTAGCGGGAGGTATAGGCTTTCACTTGGTTCTTCAACTCCAGAGGATCGCAGTTCAGCGGGTTCCACTTCTCGGGATCGTCCGATAAGCGCGCCGTCACGTAGAACTGACCGTCCTTCCAAACAACCGCGGAGTACCCGAACAAAGGCAGTTTATAATCCTTGTCGGTCTTCACATACCCCGGCAGACAAAGACGGGTAAAGCCTTGCGGAAGCAAAGCCCCTACCGCCTGGACATTGCCCGGGAGCGGCTTCATTTCGCCGGTATCCGGGTCCATGCCGATCGGCCGGGTGGACGGTAAGCCCACCAAGGTCGCCCCCTCGGGAAGCGGAATCAGCTCATCCTCCATGATCTCCACGATCATGTCCGCGCTGCGAGCCAAGCCATACAGCGACGGGTGATCATAGACCTGTCCTTGTTCATCTGCATACACTAAGTACATGTTGTTCTCCTCTTTATATTCATCAACGGGAAGACAGCTCTCCCGATGGATCTCTTATACCGTAGAATTATGCGTGGATCCGGCGCCCGTAGAAGACGAGCCCGCCCGCGAAGACGTAGAACCCGACCGAACCGGACGACGCGCCCCGCCGTTGCCGCCACCCGAAGGGGTGTTGCCGGAAACATCGAAGGAAGCCAGGAATTCGGCATTGGTCTTGCAGTCACGCAGCTTTTTCAGGAACCCTTCGACAAAGTCGTAAGAATCGTTCATGTTCTTGCGAATCGACCAGATCGTATCCAGCTCTTCCTTGCTGAGCAACACTTCCTCGCGGCGCGTGCCCGAGCGGCGAATATCGATGGCCGGGAAAATCCGGCGTTCCGCCAGCTTGCGATCCAGATGCAGCTCCATGTTACCGGTGCCTTTGAATTCCTCATAAATAATATCGTCCATCCGCGAACCGGTATCCACCAAAGCCGTTGCCAAAATCGTCAAGCTGCCGCCCTCTTCCACATTTCGGGCCGAACCGAAGAAACGCTTCGGACGATGGAAGGCGGCCGGATCGATCCCCCCGCTGAGCGTCCGCCCCGACGGCGGAACAACCAAGTTATAGGCGCGGGCCAGACGCGTAATGCTATCCAGCAAAATCACGACGTCCTTCTTGTGCTCCACCAGACGCAAAGCGCGCTGCAACACAAGCTCCGCCACCTTGATATGATTCTCCGGCAGCTCGTCAAACGTAGAAGCGATCACTTCGCCTTTGACCGAACGCTGCATGTCGGTAACTTCTTCCGGACGTTCGTCGATCAACAATACGAATAACTCAATGTCGGGATTGTTGGTGGAGATGCTGTTGGCGATTTCCTTAAGCAGCAAGGTCTTCCCTGCTTTAGGCGGCGCCACGATCAAACCGCGTTGGCCTAGTCCGACCGGGGCAAGCAAATCCATAATGCGGGTGGATAGATGATTTGGGGAAGTTTCAAGCACCAATTTGGTCTGCGGATAGAGTGGAGTCAGCGCAGGGAAATGCAGACGTTCCGCCGCGATGGCCGGGTTTTCGCCGTTGACGGCGTTGACTTGCAGGAGGCCGAAATATCTCTCGTTTTCCTTCGGCGTTCGGCACTTCCCGGATACGAGATCCCCGGTACGCAGATCAAACTTGCGAATTTGCGAAGCGGAAATGTAAATGTCTTCCGTGCTGGGCAAATAATTAATCGGTCTCAGGAATCCGTACCCTTCCGGTAAAATCTCGAGCACGCCTTCCATAAACATGAGGCCGCTTTGTTCAGCCTGTGCCCTTAAAATGGCGAAAATCAATTCTTTCTTCTTTAATTGGCCGTAATAAGGAATCTGATACTGCTTCGCCAGCTTGTACAGCTCGGTAAGCTTCATCCCTTCCAGATCGGCGATTTGTAGATCCATATTAAAATAACCACCTATTCAATTTTATTGAAATCTATGAAGTATGGCGTAATGATAGACTCATTCGCCTAGTATGCCCCATCCTTGGCAACTTATGCGCGAGAGCGGAAAGTTATTCTTCCGTCTCTCGCCAAACGTCGGCACCCAAAGCGCGCAAATTCGGGACCAGATGATCATACCCCCGGTCGATCAGCTCTACGCCGAAGACCTCGGTAATGCCCTCCGGCACGGTTAACCCGGCTACGACCAGCGCCGCACCCGCGCGCAAATCGGCCGCTTTGACTTTGGCCGCATTGAGCGGTCCGCCTTCGATGATGGCCGAACGGCCCTCCACGCGGATTTTCGCTCCCATCCGGACCAGCTCCGGCACATGCTTAAACCGGTTGCTGTACACAAAATCGCTTAGCACGCTGACTCCCCTCGCCTGCGTAAGCAAACTGGTCATCGGCGATTGAATATCCGTCGGAAAACCGGGGTAGACTAACGCCTTGACGTCAACGTGATGGTAGTCCGGACGACCGATCACCCGGATGCTCTCGTCAAGTTCATCCACCTCGGCACCCATCTCCAGCAGTTTGGCGGTCAACGCTTCCAAGTGTTTCGGAATGACGCCGTCGATCAAAACATCGCCCTGCGTCGCTGCAGCAGCAATCATATAAGTCCCGGCCTGGATTCGGTCGGGAATAATCGAATGGCGGCAACCTTTCAGCTCGTTGACGCCTTCAATCCGGATCGTCTCCGTACCCGCCCCTTTAATCACTGCCCCCATGGAGTTCAACAAGGTGGCCACATCTATAATTTCAGGCTCTTTCGCCGCATTTTCGATAATCGTAGCGCCTTTGGCTCTTGTCGCCGCCAGCATAATATTAATCGTCGCTCCAACGCTGCTGACGTCCAGGTAAACCTTCGCGCCGCGCAGCTCTTTCGCATGCAAATGAATGGCACCGTGTTCATTGGTTACGGTTGCCCCTAACGCCTCAAACCCTTTGATATGCTGATCGATCGGACGAGGCTCAAAGTTGCAGCCCCCCGGCAAGCCGATGGTCGCTTCTTTGAAACGTCCTAACATGGCCCCCATCATATAATAGGAAGCCCGCAGTTTCTTTACCGGCCCGTTGGGCATCGGAATCGAACGAATATGGGTGGGATCAATGCGCATCTGACTGCCATCCCACATGACGCGGGCACCCAGCTCCTCCAAAATCTCCGAGTATACCGCCACGTCGCTCAAAATCGGCAAGTTATCCAGAACCACTTCGGATTCTGCCAAGATCGCAGCCGGAATTAGCGCAATCGCGCTGTTTTTTGCGCCGCTGATCGAAACGCTTCCGCGCAGCGGACGTCCGCCACGGATCATCAATTTCTCCATAAGTCCAGGATCCCCCTACGTATTTGCGTCGGTACACAAGCCCATGATTTTAACGGCAGAAATGGAAAGACACCGTCTAAGCGGTGTACTCTCCAAGTCACCTTATTCAGCTGGACGGTCCAAGGCCTTGTCCGTCCTAAAGCTTGCGCCGTATCCGCCCTAAAGGCAGTACGGCGCAAACGCTTGGCGTTGATCCTTAAGCTTTGTTGTTGGAACCAAACTCGCGGATTTTGCCAACAACCGTAGCCTTGATCGCGTCACGGCCAGGAACGATGTATTTACGAGGATCGTATGCGTCCGGTTTCGCAGCCAAGACTTCACGAACCGCTTTCGTGAACGCAATTTGGTTCTCGGTGTTCACGTTGATTTTGGAAGTACCGAGCGAAATCGCTTTGGTGATATCATGCGTCGGAATGCCTGTCCCGCCATGAAGCACGAGCGGAAGCTTAACCGCATCACGGATTTGTTCCATTTCTTTGAACCCGAGGTTCGGTTCGCCATGGTAAGGACCATGCACGGAACCCAAAGCAGGCGCCAGGGTATCGATGCCGGTTTCTTTGACGATGCGAACGCACTCGTCCAGGTCAGCGTATTTGATGCCGCCGATAACGTCGTCTTCTTGACCGCCAACCGTGCCGACTTCGGCTTCAACCGAAACGCCTTTGGCATGAGCGTATTCAACGACTTTCTTCGTCATGGCGATGTTCTCGTCGATCGGATGATGGGATCCGTCGATCATCACGGAAGTAAAGCCGGCGTCGATCGCTTCTTTACATTTATCAAAGCTCGAACCATGGTCGAGGTGAATGGCAACAGGTACTGTAATTTTCATGTCATGCAGCAGGCCTTCCACCATTTTGACAACGGTGTAGAATCCGCCCATATGACGGGCAGCGCCTTCGGAAACGCCCAGGATAACCGGGGATTTCTCTTCTTCTGCTGCAGCCAGAATGGCTTGCGTCCATTCCAAGTTATTGATGTTGTACTGGCCTACGGCATATTTGCCTGCAAGGGCTTTGTTCAACATGTCAGTCATCGATACTAATGGCATGGGTTTCAATCCTCCTAAGGATGTGGGATTTTATCTTATTTAGCCGACATTCACACACTTTCTTATTATACCACAACCTGTCAAAAATACTATTCATGCTTTCCTTTCGTTTGTGAACGCCTTGTGCTGATTTATCCCAGAAAAAAGAGGCCTCCTTTAGGAGACCGCGTGATCCAACGCCGCTCTTCTAAAGAAGGCCTTCTCTTCATCACGGCCGTACCGCCTAAAGGCGAGCTCCGCCTTTAAGCTGCATGTTGACCGCTGCACGCATTTCATCAATGTCAAAGGGTTTCGTAAAATGCATCAGAGCCCCAAGATCCGTCGCTTCCTTGATCATATCGAGCTCGCCGTAGGCCGTCATCATAATGACCTTGATCTCCGGATTGGCCTCCTTGATATGCTTAAGGATTTCCAACCCGTCCATCCCCGGGATTTTCATGTCGAGAAGCACCAAATCCGGCGAATCGCTGCGGACGATTTCCAAAGCCATTTTGCCGTTGGCTGCCTGAAACGTTTTATACCCTTCGCTGCTGAACACTTCCATCAATAAAATGCGGATACCGTTCTGATCGTCGACAATTAATACTTTCTTCTCTTCCACCGAAAAGCCCTCCTACAAGTCCACCCTGTAATCCTTGTCATAACTAATACTTCGCTCCCGATTTGCAAAACCCTTCTCCACTGGAAAAAAGAGCCTTAAAAAATCAGTCGAGCCAAAAATGACAGGGTGTCCCGGGACTGGCACAAGCGGTCAATCCGCGCTTAGGACAAATGCGCGATCGAGGCTTTCACGAACTCGCGGAACAGCGGCTGCGGACGGTTCGGCCGGGAAGTGAACTCCGGATGGAATTGCACCGCCAGGAACCAAGGATGGTCCGGAAGCTCGACGATTTCCACCAGCCGTCCGTCCGGCGAGGTTCCGGAAATGCGCAGGCCGACGCGCTCCAGCGTCTCGCGGTACGCATTGTTGAACTCATACCGATGGCGGTGGCGCTCGTATACCAACTCGTCGTCATAACACTGCATGGCGAGCGATCCCGGCGCCAGCTTGCAAGGGTACAACCCCAGGCGCATCGTGCCGCCGAGATCCTCGATATCCTTCTGCTCCGGCAGCAGGTCGATGACCGGGTACTCGGTGGACGGATTGATCTCCGAGCTGTTGGCGCCTTGGAGTCCAGCCAGCGAGCGAGCATACTCGATAACCGCCACCTGCATCCCCAGGCAAATGCCGAAGAACGGAATCCGGTTCTCGCGGGCATAACGGATCGTCGTAATCTTGCCTTCGATGCCGCGATCGCCGAAGCCGCCCGGCACGAGAATCCCGCCGACGCCTTGCAGCAGCTCGGCTACGTTCTCATCCGTCACTTCCTCCGCGTTCACCCAGCGGACCTTCACGTCCGCATTCGCGTCAAAGCCGGCGTGCGACAACGATTCCACCACGCTGAGATAAGCGTCGTGCAGCGCCACGTACTTGCCGACGATGGCAATCTCCACGGTTTTCTCCAGCTTGTTGATGCGCTCAACGAGACTCTCCCACTCGCGCATATCCGGAGCTGGCGTCGTCAGTTTCAGATGGTTCACGACGATCTCGTCGAGCCCTTCGTCGCGCAGGTTAAGCGGTACTTCGTAAAGCGTATCCGCGTCCCGGCATTCCACAACCGCGCTGGCGTCAACGTCGCAAAACTGGGCGATTTTCCCCTTGATATCGTCCGAGAGCTCATGCTCTGTACGGCAGACGATCACGTTCGGTTGAATCCCGATGCTGCGCAGTTCCTTCACGCTGTGCTGGGTCGGTTTCGTTTTGACTTCGCCGGCGGCTTTGATATATGGAATCAGCGTCACGTGAATATACATCACGTTCTCGCGCCCGATGTCGCTCTTGATTTGACGGATCGCTTCCAGGAACGGCAAGCTTTCGATGTCGCCGACGGTCCCGCCGATTTCGGTGATGACCACGTCGGAGCCCGCTTCACGTCCGGCGCGGAATACACGTTCTTTAATCTCGTTCGTGATATGGGGGATGACTTGAACCGTTCCGCCGAGATACTCGCCGCGGCGTTCCTTGCCGATGACCGAGGAGTAGATTTTCCCCGTCGTAACGTTGCTGTTTTTCGAAAGATTGATATCGATAAAACGTTCATAATGGCCCAGATCCAAATCGGTCTCGGCGCCATCGTCCGTGACGAACACTTCCCCGTGCTGATACGGGCTCATCGTGCCCGGATCGACGTTGATATATGGATCGAATTTCTGGATCGTTACCTTCAAACCTCTGTTCTTAAGCAGCCTGCCCAGCGAAGCCGCCGTAATGCCCTTCCCCAGTGAGGATACGACCCCGCCTGTCACGAAAATGTACTTTGCCACAACCCAAAACCTCCTAAAGTAGTACGTGTTCACAAATCCATCGGATCCCAGAAATTCAGGCAACTTAGATCATTAGCGTAACCTATTATCCGGTAAATCATAGCTAAAATGGCAATAAAAAAACAAAAAAGTGACACCCGAATAGGTCGGGGCACTTTTTAAAAAATGCATATGTTATAGGTTTGAATCATAAGCCCATGCAATAGTTTACCCGTTACCCCTGCCCGTGTCAAGTCAAGTCGGAAGGCATCCTCTGAACAAAATAAGACAATAAAAAGGACGGCGCAGGCCGTCCTTCAAATGTCGCTCAAAAACCGCGAAGCTCCTGTCCCAAAGCCGATCAATCCTCGTCGCTGTCGTCGAAGTCCTCGTCGGTTTCCAGTTCTTCCTCTTCTTCGGCGAGTTCGTCCTCGTCTTCGAGTTCTTCGTCCGGGAGCAGTTCGTCGTCTTCGACTTCTTCTACGTCGTCATCGTCGTCATCCGGGAACAGCTCGTCTTCGGAGTCCTCGTCGATCGCATCGTAATCCTCTTCGTCGTCGGATACGTACGTATCGTCCTCTTCCACGAAATCGTCGTCTTCCAGATCGTCGTCGTCATCATTAATGATGCGCGGACGCTTGGAGTTGCCGACCGGATCTTCCGAACGCTCGATCGGATACCAGCGCTTCAGGCCCCACAGGTTGGTGCCGACGCAGGCGAACCGTCCATCGATATTTATTTCCGTATAAAGCTGCGCAATCGCCTCGTTAATTTGTTCCTCGGTCATGCCGCGAAGCTGGGCAACCTCATTCATCAGGTCGCGGTAGTAATACGGCGTATTCGCCGCTTTCAAAATCATAAAGGCCAAGTCGACCATCGGGATTTCCTGGACCTTCTCCGGGTCGATTTTCAAATTCAGGGGGGTACTCACGTTACGGACACTTCCTCTCACGCAAATAGTTCACTATAAAGCAAAGATGAAACCTTAACCGTCGGGCCGGTTTCCTTCACTAACATATCCATATCACACAATAGTAAAACCTATTTGGAACCAAATTGCAAGTTTTAAAAACACACCAAAGCCCGCCCGAAAAAAAGGGAAGGAGCGGAGAACCCCCGGTTCTCCGCTCCTTGACTGTATCCTTCCCCAAAGAAGGCCCTGGCCCTCTCCTGGGTTGGCGAAAGCCGCAAGGCCTTCCCTTCATCCTATGTCCAGATTTGTACTTTGACACGCCGGATTCGTGCGAATTGCGGCATGCCGGGCCCATTTCCGCAAAACAGGGCCGCTTCCCCATTCAATGAAAAATGGACCGTCATACTATACTTCAACACGCTTTGTAGGAGGGGCTACTTATACATGGACTACTCCGGATTCCTCAGGTATTTGAACGATCATGTCGACGCCTCCGGAAAAAGCGGTCGTAGCATCATCCGCTTTGCGCACCCGGCCGATTTCGCCGAATGCGTACGTCAATTGCTCAAGCACAAGCGCCGGCATCCTGCGCTGCGGCATGTCCGTTCTTCATCGCTGCTGCAGGCGCTGATCTGCCCCCTCGGTTTACGGGGGGAGGCCGCCCGCTCCCGCTTCGGCCTATGGGTCGAAGAAGACAGCCTCGTCAGCGTTCATAGCCCGGCCCCGGCCAACAAGGGGCAAACCGCCACCGCGATCCCTTGGGGGGTGCGGCGAATCGGTGCCCCGGAAACCTGGTCCGTGTCCACAGGCTACCGGATTCGAGTCGGCGTCATCGATACGGGGGCTGATTTCAGTCACCCGGACCTGCGCCATTCCCTGGCCCGAGGGATCAATCTGCTAAATCGGATCAGCCTTCCGTACGACGACAACGGACACGGCACGCATATCGCCGGAACCATCGCCGCCTCCGGCGGATCGCAAGGAATGATGGGGGTGGCTCCCCGGTCCTTGATTTTTCCCGTCAAGGCATTTGACCATAACGGCTCCGCTTTTGTTTCCGACATTATTTTGGGCATCGACTGGTGCGTACGCAACCGGATGCACATCGTAAATATGAGCTTCGGCATGAAGAGCAACAGCACTTCGCTGCAAAACATCATCCGCAAAGCCCATAACGCAGGCATCGTCGTCGTCGCCTCCTCGGGGAACGACAAAAAGGGCCGCGGCGCCGATTATCCGGCGCGCTACCCGCAGACGATCTCTGTTGGCGCGACCGGCAAGGACGGCAAAATCGCCTCCTTCAGCAACCACGGTCCCAATATCGATATCTACGCCCCCGGCGAAAAAATCAGCTCGTCCTGGCTGGGCGGCGGCTACCGCGAAATGAGCGGCACCTCCATGGCGACTTCCCACGTCAGCGGGGCCGTTGCCCTGCTGTTGGCGATGAAGCCGGACATGAAGCCGGGCGAGATCAAGCGCCGCCTGCGCCGCACCGCCAAGCCGTTGCCCGGCACCGCGGCCAGGGCCAAAGGCGGCGGTGCCGGCGAGCTGAGCGCGGCGCGACTGCTGCGCGCCAAGCCGGGGCGCAGCAGCTAAAGCGCCAAGCCGGAAAGCAACAGCGTCAGAGCGGCGACGCCGTATCGGCCTAGTCGTCTCTGACGCTGCTTTTGCACGATGATTCCGGGAGTTACATCTTGTCCGGCGCGGACACGCCGATCAAGCGGAGCACATTGGCAAGCGCCGTGCGCACCCCGCCGAGCAGCACCAGCCGCGCCGCCGTTTGGTCCGCGTCTTCCGTGATGACGCGCTCCGCCCGGTAATAGCTGTGGAACAGCGCCGCCAGTTCATACACATAGCGGACCAGCCGATGCGGCGCGTAGTTCTCCGCGGCCACGCCGATTTCTTCCGGCAGCTCGCCGAGCTTCCGCAGCAGATCGTATTCGTGTTCGGCCGTCAGCTTGCCGAGGTTCACGCTCTCGGCGGCCGGAACCTGGATCCCTTGCTCTTCCGCTTGACGGAAGATGCTGCAGATCCGCGCGTGCGCGTATTGCACGTAATACACCGGATTTTCGTTGGAAGTCGAAATCGCCAGATCCATATCGAAATCCAGATGCGAATCCATGCTGCGCATCGTAAAGAAATAGCGAATCGGGTCGACGCCAACCTCGTCCATCAAGTCCACCATCGTGACCGCCTTGCCGGTCCGCTTGGACATTTTCACCTTCTCGCCGTCCTGGAACAGGCTGACCATCTGCGCGATCAACACGGTCAGCTGTTCCGGATCCTTGCCGATCGCCTGCATCGCCGCCTTCACCCGGGGAATATAGCCGTGGTGGTCCGCGCCCCAGATGTTGATGATCCGGTCGAAGCCGCGGTCATACTTGTTCCGGTGATAGGCGATGTCCGGCGTCAAATACGTGTACGTGCCGTCATTTTTCACCAACACGCGGTCCTTGTCGTCTCCGTACTCCGTCGTTCTCAGCCAGGTCGCCCCGTCCAGCTCATAGGTCTGCCCTTTATCGCGCAGCTCCGCGAGCGAAGCTTCCACTTGGCCATCCTGATATAGGGAGGTTTCGCTGAACCAGACGTCGAAGCGAACCCGGAACCGCTCCAGATCGCGTTGAATCTTGGCTAGCTCCTTGTCCAGTCCGAATTTGCGCAGGAACGCCGTCCGTTCTTCCTCCGGCATACCGAGCAGCTTATCGCCTTGTTCAGAGACAAGCTCCTTGGCGAATCCTTTGATATCCTCGCCATGGTACCCGTCCTCCGGCATCTCCACGTCCTGTCCAAGCTCCTGGCGGTAACGGGCCTCGATCGATTTGATGAGATTGACGATTTGGTTTCCGGCGTCGTTAATATAGTATTCGCGCGTCACGTTGTAACCTGCGAAATCCAGCACGTTGCACAGCGCATCGCCTACGGCCGCGCCCCGGGCATGTCCAAGGTGCAGACTGCCTGTCGGGTTGGCGCTGACGAACTCGACTTGTACCTTTTTCCCATTACCCAATGCAGTACGGCCGTAGTTCTCACCCTCGCGGTACACCTGCAGCAGAATCGGATACAGATAACTCTTGCTTAACGTAAAATTGATAAACCCCGGACCGGCGATTTCCGCCTTCTCGATCCCGGCCTTCCCGTGATCCAGCTGCCCGAGAATCTCCTCGGCGATTTGGCGCGGGTTCTTCTTCGCGATCCGCGACAGCTGCATGGCCGCATTGGTGGCGAAATCGCCGTGGGCCTTGTCCTTCGGCACCTCCAGCACGATCGCCGGGATTTCCTCCCGCTGCGCCAGCCCTGCGGATACGATCGCGTCCAGGATCGCTTCCCTCAGCGCCTGGTTCATTTGTTCCAACGGATTGTGTGGCATTTAAACGTCCTCCTGTATATGTAAACTGAGTTCAAAACGTCCGGATAGTTCCTCGAACATGTACAAATCGTATTCCCAGATCACCTGACCAACCGCGCCATCCCATCGGGATTCCAGCTTCACGGTGTCGGTAGACAGGTTAAACTTGGTGAAGGGCGAGCGATAAAACCCCGGAATGCGGCAGCCGCTGCGGAAGGTCTGCTCGGCCTCCACGCCTCCGTGGCGCATGATTTTCAGCTCGTCGCCGGTTAGTTTAATCATCGCGCGGGTCTTGGCGCCATTCGGCCCCGGGTCTGGTTCCTCATATCGGATATACAAGGTGTCGCTCCGGCGAACGAGTTCTCCCCGCAGTCGCTGCACCGTTTCCTCCGCTCCCTGTCGGCTCGTCAGCACGAGGCTCACCGGTTTTTTTTCCGGCATACGGCAAATCTCCTTCCGACATCGATCCTTACTGTACTACTATAGCCAGTTCGCCCCGGCAATTCAATACATGCGCGGCACAGCGCGTCTCCCAACCAAAAAGAAGCCGCTGCTTCAGCGGCTCCTTCTCTCGCCCCGGCACGGCCATTCGCGGCCTACAGGGGTTGGCTTAACGCGAGGTATTTGACTTTGCCATCCGCATAATACACGTGAAACCGAAAATAATCGCCAACCTTATAGCTCCAGCGGCTGACCAGCTTCAGCGCCTGCGGCCCCAGCTTCGCTATCACGTCTTCCGTACCGATCCCCGTCTTCACGCCGTCCGCGGACTGATGCTCCGGCCGGGTAAACACGATCATCCGATTCACAGCCAGCACCCCGTCCTTAAATAAACGTGCCTGCTTCACCTGGCCGGTACCGTCGTCGTAAAACGGCTTCGCCCAAACGATCTCCTCCGGCTGGGCCTTAGCCAACCGCTGCTCCCAGCCATCAAAGTCGAGCCCATCCACCCGTGCGGCCTCCGCGTCCAAAGGATCCGGGTCAACCGTACCCGCCTGCTCTTGCTCCACCCTGGCCTGCTCCAGCAGCGCATCCAGCGACGCCAGCTCCTCCCGCTCGCGGAAGAGCCCTTGTATCAGCAACAACACCTGGTCGTCCGCGTAGTAATATTGCCCTTGGTACTCAAAGGCGTTGTCGGTTAAGTCATAGGTCAGCTCATAATGGGTGTCCGCCAGCTTGAACTGCAGGACGATCGGCTTCCGGGAAGCCGCCGGAACCGGAGCCGCAAGCGCGCTTTTCATATCCGTGTAACGCAGCGATTGCAGGAGGACGAACCGACGTTCCGCCGGAACGTCGGCATGGATGCCGTTCCCGCCGGCCGTAATCGCCAGGACCTCCTCTTCCTTAAAGGGAAGATGGTCCAGCAAATACGGCGATTCGTCGGCCGCTTCGTGGTTCGCCTCCCCGGCGGCTTCTCCCGGCTCCTCCGCTGGCGCTTGAACCGGCGCGTTCGTCGAAACGCCGGAAGGAGCATCAGGGCGGCCGTAAAAGATCCAGCCGGCCACCATAACCACAATAATCATCGTAAGGCCCGCAAGCAAGCTTCGGACCGGGTTATTCGTTTTGATAAAAATCCCGCCTTACCCCATGAGAAAGTAGTGATATAAATCATACTATCATACTTTAAACGGACCATTTATAGTCCGATCGGCATATTTATTTCACGAAGCCGAGCAGCATTTCCCGAATCAGCTTCGCCGCTACGATTTGCGTCTGTTCGGTCGGGTCATACACCGGGGCCACCTCCACCACGTCGCAGCCGACAACGCGAACGTCCGAACCGGCGATCAGATGAACCGCCTCCAGAAGCTCCCGCGACGTAATGCCGCCGGCTTCGGCCGTACCGGTTCCCGGCGCGCAGGACGGGTCCAGCACGTCGATATCGATGGTGACGTAAACCGGGCGTCGGCTTAGCTCCGGCAGGACGCTCTTTAACGGCGAGGCCACGTCGTACGGATATAAATGGGTCTCTTCGCGGGCGAACCGGAACTCTTCCATCGAACCGGAACGGATCCCGAATTGAAAAATGTTCTTTCCGCCGATCAGCCCCGCCGCCTTGCGGATTGGCGTCGAGTGGGACAAAGGTTCGCCTTCGTACTGCTCGCGCAGGTCGGCATGGGCGTCGATGTGAACAAGCGCCAGATCGGGGTATTTCTCATAGACGGCCTGAATCACCGGCCAGCTGACAAGATGCTCTCCCCCGAGGCCAAACGGAAATTTTCCGTCGCTTAGCAGGCCCCGGACATAATCGTGGATGATCTCCAGACTGCGGGCAGCATTGCCGAACGGAAGCAGCAGGTCCCCGGCGTCGAAATAGGTGAGGTCGAGGATGCTTTTGTCCAGATAAGGGCTGTACTCTTCCAACCCCACGGAGGCTTGGCGAATGCGGGACGGACCAAACCGCGAACCGGGGCGGAAGCTGACCGTGAAGTCCATCGGCATGCCGTAAATGACTGCCTTCGCCGAAGCGTAATCCCCCGAGCTGCAAATGAACACGTTGCCGGAATAGGCTGGATCGAGTTTCATAGGCGATTTCCCACCTCTTACTTCACGAGATCTTCCACGAATTTAGGCAGCACGAACGCGGCCTTATGGATTCGCGGGGTATAGTATTTCGTATCCAGCTCGGGGATTTTCGTCTCGTCCACCTGCAGCGGATCATGGATCTTGCTGCCCATCGTGAACGTCCACAGCCCGCTGGGGTAGGTCGGTATGTTGGCGCCGTAGACGCGAACGATCGGAAAAATCTCCTTTACGTCCTTATTGACTTTTTGGATCAGGTCGGCCTTGAACCAGGGGTTATCGGTTTGCGCCACGAAGATGCCGTCGTCCTTCAACGCTTCGTAAATCCCTTGATAAAACCCGCGCTCAAACAAAGGCGCCGCCGGTCCGACCGGCTCGGTCGAGTCGACCATGATGACGTCGTATTGATTTTTGCTTTCTATAATATGCATGTAGCCGTCGGCCACCTGCACGTCCACCCGCGGGTTATCCAGCTCTCCGGCGATTTCCGGCAAATATTTCTTGGAATATTCGATCACCTTGCCGTCGATCTCCACCAGCACCGCCTGCTCCACTTCCGGATGCTTGATCACCTCGCGGATGACCCCGCCGTCCCCGCCGCCGACGACAAGCACGCGCTTCGGATTCGGATGAGTAAACAGCGCAGGATGCGCCACCATTTCGTGGTATACGAACTCATCCTTGATCGTCGTCATGACCATGCCGTCCAGCACGAGCATCCGGCCGAATTCCTCCGTATCGAGCATCGCCAAATCCTGAAATTCGGTTTGTTCCGTGACCAGCGTTTCGCGTATTTTTGCCGTAATCCCAAAGACGGGCGTTTGTTTCTCCGTAAACCATAATTCCATGCGCTCAACCTTCTTTCCCTGAATTCGGTGTATTGTCCGCCAAAACTTCTTTCCTATATTGTACCAAACGAAAAAATAATAACACATCTCCCGAGAAATCGGGGTTGCCCCGGCTTTCGGTGTGAATGATCTCTCCCAAACTTTCCCATACTAAAACAAAGACAATCGTAGTACGGATTCGCCCTAGGATTAAGAAAGGAGAGTCTCTTCGTGCAGAAACTCGTTCGCAGTGACCGGCATCATCATAAGCGCAAACCCCGCCGTCCGTGGCTTCTGCTGATCAAGCTGACGATCGGCGCCGGCTTGCTAGGCCTATGCGCCGTCGGCGTCCTGCTCCTCTACTTGTCTCAAGCCGAACTGCCGCTGGCCGATTCGGACCGCAACTCGCAGCTGATCAACAGCCGGGGAGAGACGATCGCGGTGTTCTCCGATGGCGGGAAGAACCGGGAGAGCGTTGAGCTGTCGAACATCTCGCCCTGGCTGGTGAAGGCGACGCTCGCGACCGAAGACCGGCAATTTTACCATCATTTTGGCTTTGATATGAAAGGGATGGCCCGTGCCGCCCTCGTTAACCTCAAGGAAATGGGCACCGTCCAGGGAGCGAGCACCTTGACCCAGCAGTTGGCGCGGAATTTGTACCTGTCGCATGAACGGACCTGGTCAAGGAAAATCAAGGAAGCGATGTACACTGCCCAGTTGGAGATGAAATACGCCAAGGACGACATTCTGCGCATGTACCTGAACGAGATTTATTACGGACACGGCGCATACGGGATTGAAGCCGCCGCGCAGATGTATTTCGGGAAGCCTGCCAAGGATCTCAGCCTGGCGGAAAGCGCGATGTTGGCCGGGGTTCCGAAAGGACCTACTTATTATTCGCCGTTCAATCATATGAAGAACGCCAAGGACCGTCAGCGGACCGTGCTGTCGGCGATGGTCGCCACAGGCGAGATTACGCAGCAGGAAGCCGATCAAGCTTACGAAGCCATGCTGAAGTTCCAATCGCCGAAGCAGCAAAGCCCCGCCGATAAAGCCCCTTATTTCCGCGATTATATCCGGAATGTGGTGGTCGGCGAACTTGGCTTCGACGAAACGATGCTCGAGCACGGCGGGCTCAACATCTACACGACGCTGGATCCCGATGCGCAGCAGGCCGCGGAAGCGGCGGTGGCTTCCGAGCTCGGGAACGCGCCGGAGCTGGAGGCGGCCCTGATCTCCATCGATCCCCGCAACGGGTACGTCAAGGCGATGGTGGGCGGCGCGAATTACAAGGAGAGCCAATACAACCACGTCTTCGCCTCAACCCGCCAGCCCGGATCCAGCTTTAAGCCGATCATGTACCTCACGGCGCTCTCCTCGGGAAAAATGACCAGCGCCAGCAAGTTCAGCAGCCAGCCGACCTTGTTCCATTACGACGATAACCGCAAAACGTACAGCCCGAAAAACTTCGGCGACAAGTATCTGGGCGAAATCGATATGCGTCAGGCGATCGCGGCTTCGGACAATATCTATGCGGTCAATACGATTCTGACGGTCGGAGCGGAGCAGGTCATCGATATGGGGCGGAAAATGGGCATAACCAGCTCGCTTCAGGCCGTCCCTTCGCTGGCGCTCGGTACGTCGCCGGTCAGCCCGTTCGAGATGGCTACGGCATTTGCGGTCATCAGCAACCAGGGGCGCAGCGTCAAGCCGGTGGCGGTGTTGAAAATTACCGATGCCAGCGGACGCGTGTTGTATGAGGCCAAGCCGGCCAAAAGCGAGCAGGTCGTCGAGCCCTCCGCCGCCTACGTGCTGACGCATCTAATGGAAAGCGTGTTTGAGACCGGAGGAACGGGAAACCGCGTCTCGAACGAAATCAAGCGGCCGGTCGCCGGCAAAACCGGGACGACCAGCACGGATGCCTGGCTCGTCGGCTTTACCCCGGAGCTGTCGACGGCGGTTTGGGTCGGCTATGACAAAGGCAAGACGCTCGGCACCACCGAGTCGCGCAAAGCGGCGCCGATCTTCGCCAAGTACACGGAGAAGGCGTTGGAAAAAGTGCCTCCGAAAATTTTTCCGATTCCCGACGGGGTGGTCAGCGTGTATATCGATCCGGGGACGGGGTTGCTCGCCACGAAGGATTGCCCGGACAAGAAGCTGGAAGTGTTCATTCAGGGGACGGAGCCAACAGAGTTCTGCACTGCGCACGGGGAAGGTCAACCCGAGCCGCTGCCGCCTCCGGCCGAGGAGGAGAAGAAGGAAAGCCATTCCTGGTGGAACGACTTGAAGCGTTGGTGGATGGATTAATGCGGCAGGGGTTGGACAACCTGTGCAAAAGTTCTTACGATATAAGGAAGCTAACCGGAGTTGAAAATTGATGAAGGAGACTTCCTTATCTATGGACCCTATCTTGAAAAAGATCAAACCGGGGGCGTCGCTGCCCCCGGATTTTTATCGATTGCCGGCGCTGGAGGCCGCCCCTCTGCTACTTGGGCAGACGCTCGTTCGCCGCACGGAAGAAGGCGACATCCGCTGCCGCATCGTGGAAACCGAAAGCTACGGCGGCGTTGAAGACAAGGGCAGCCACGCCCATGGCGGACGCCGGACGGCGCGGACGGAGATCATGTTCGGCCCGGGCGGGACGGCCTACATCTACCTGATTTACGGCATGTACAACTGCCTGAATGTCGTGACCGGCACGGAAGGGGATCCGCAGGCCGTACTCATCCGTGCCATAGAGCCCTTGACGCCGGAGGACGAAGCGCGAATGCGCCGCTACCGCGGCACGGCTGCCCGCAAGCCGGCGGACTTGTCCGGCGGTCCCGGCAAATTGTGCCGCGCGATGGACATCAGCAAGGCGTTGAACGGTCTGCCCCTCGATCAGCCGGGCGGGCCGCTCTGGCTGGAAGGCGGGCCGGGACCCGGGGGATCGGGGATGCAGGAAGCGATCGTCCAAGCGCCGCGAATCGGCATCGCTTATGCGGAAGAGTATGCGGCGAAGCCGTGGCGGTTTTATTTTCTCGGCAATCCTTATGTGTCGGTTATCGATAAGCAGGCCGAGGCATGGTCGGCCGGGAGGCTTTGAAGCTGGATTGAAGAGGCGCCGAAAGGCGCTTTTTTCATTATGTTCACCTGCCCGCTGCTTCGTAACATTCAAACGAATCTTTGAATATTAAGAAGGATGGGTTATACTGGATAACAAACACATTCAAACATTGATTTGAATATAGGAGGTCGATGATCCATGGCGGATGGGGTAGAGACAGCAGAGGTGTGCGAGCAGTTTTGTACCGAACCCTCCCGCACGAATGGGCTCCGGGACAGCCTGGAGGATCGGGACGTGAACGGAATGGTCCAAATGTTTAAAGCGTTGTCCGATCCGAATCGGGTGAAGATCGCTTATTTTCTGCAGCATCAGGAACTCTGCGTCTGCGATATCGCCGATTTGCTCGACGTCTCGGTGGCGACGGCTTCCCATCACCTGCGCCAGCTGAAGGCCCTTCATATCGCCAAATCGCGTAAAGAAGGCAAAAACGTCTACTATTCGTTAAGCGACCATCATATTCAGACGTTGGTGGCCATGACGCTGGAGCATCAAAAGGAGCGATGAATGCATGAATACAACGTTGAGGAACGATCAAGAGCTCGGCGGCGAAAGCCGCCGCGTAGAGTATCGCGTTCAAGGCCTGTCCTGCCCCAACTGCACCCGGGAGATGCAGGAGGAAATCCAGCGCCTGGAGCATGGGCAGGACGCCTCTCTTCTATATAACAGCGGGCGTCTGCTGATTAACCCCGCCGTCGATTTGCAGCAGGTGGAGCGGATTTTGAAAGGGGACGGAGCGACGTTGATCAAACCTGACCCCGGTTCCCCTGACGGGGCGAGTGCTGCGGCTGTTGCCGGGTCTGTCGAGGGGCGGACTGCCACCGAAACCGGGAGCGCCGGTGAGCCGGAAGAGCATGAAAGCCGTCTAGGTCTGTGGCTGCTGGTGTTAGCCGCCGTGATGTACGGGGTTACGTTTGTCCCTGCTGTGCCAGGCGCGGTGGGAATTGGCTTGGATCTGGCCGCCATCGCGATCAGCGGATATTCCACGTTTCTTCGCGGACTCCGCAATCTGATCCGCCTGAAATTCAATATGGATACGCTAATGACCGTTGCTTTGACGGGCGCGGTCATCATCGGCGAGTGGAAAGAAGCGACGCTTGTCGCGATCCTGTTTGGATTGAACGAGCTGCTGGAGGGCTACGGCATGAGCCGTGCCCGCCGCTCGCTGTCGGCGCTGCTGGAGGCCGCTCCGAAGGAGGCGGTCGTTGTTCGGGACGGACGGGAATCCGTCGTTCCGATCGCGCAACTGAAAGTGGCAGACGTGGTGCTCGTCCGGGCCGGGGAGAAGATCCCTTCGGACGGCACCGTTCTGGAAGGAACGAGCGCCGTTAACGAAGCGGCCATTACCGGGGAATCGATTCCGGTCACGAAACGGCCGGGGCAGCCGGTATTCGGCGGCAGCGTCAATAGCGAAGGTCTGCTCCGGATCCGCATCGATAAGCCGTACGAAGACTCTTCCCTGGCCAAAATCATGCATCTCGTGCAGGAAGCCCAGGATAAGAAAACCCCCACCGAACTGTTCATCGACCGGTTTGCGAAGGGGTATACGCCGGCCATTATGATCTTGGCAGCGCTCGTGATCCTGGTTCCGCCGTTGCTGTTCGGACAGCCGTGGATGAAGTGGGTTTATGAAGGCCTGGCGATCCTGATCGTCGGCTGCCCTTGCGCCCTTGTATTGTCTTCGCCGATCGCGCTGGTCAGCGGGATGACCCGCTGCGCCCGCCTCGGCGTACTGGTCAAGGGCGGCGTACATCTTGAGCAGCTCGGGAAGGTGAACGCGATCGCGTTCGATAAAACCGGCACCCTGACGAAGGGGCAGCCGGAGGTGCAGCGCGAGATCGCGTATGACCCGCAGCGGTTGTACGCGGTAGCCGCCGCTCTGGAGAGCGGCTCCCTGCACCCGCTGGCCGCTGCGGTGGTGCGCCACGTCGCCGCCCACAGCGGCGGCGCCGAGCGGCCGCAGCCCGCCGGGCTCGTGACCTTGCCCGGCGTCGGCCTGAGCGCCGAGGTCGACGGCGTTCGCTGCTTCGTCGGCAGCGAAGCGCTGCTCGCGCAGCTCTCCCGCGGCGGCGAGGAGCAGGCGCGCGTCGCCGAAGACCTCGCGCGCCTGAAGGCGGAGGGCCTCACCGTGGTGCTCGCCGCGGAATCCACGCGCGTGTTGGGCCTGTTCGGCCTCGCCGACGAGCTCCGTCCGGAAGCCCCGGACGTCGTCCGCGCCTTGCACCGCGCCGGAGTCGCCCGCACCGTCATGCTGACGGGCGACCACGCCGCGGCAGCCCAAGGGATCGCCGCCCGCAGCGGCGTCACCGAATGGCACGCCGGCCTGCTGCCGGAGCAGAAGGTCGCGCACATTCAGGCGCTGGCCGGCCGCGGGACGGTGGCGATGGTCGGCGACGGGATCAACGACGCTCCGGCCCTGGCCGCCGCCGACCTCGGGATCGCCATGGGCCAAGGCACGGACAGCGCCGTGGAGACCGCCGACATCGTGCTGATGCAGGACCATCTCGGCCAGCTGCCCAGCGCCATCCGCATCGCCCGACGAGCCGGCCGGATCATCGCCTGGAACATCGGCCTCTCGCTTTCGTTGAAGCTGATCGCCCTGCTGCTGACGATCCCCGGCTGGCTAACGCTATGGATCGCCGTCATGTCCGACATGGGCGCGACGATCATCGTTACGTTGCTGGGTCTGACGATTTTGCTGGGCAAGGATCCGAAAACGCTGGATCCGCACGTTCGGCCGATTAAGGATTCCAATTAATTCCACAACTTTTTGTCATATGGCTCCGTCTATTCCTAAGAGGATATTTATTTTCGCTTAGGAGGCATCGAATATGAGGAGGCATTTCAAGCCTTTCGCTACATTGGTTACGGCAGCATTCGGACTTTTACTGATCGTCACGGCGGGTTTCGTACCGGGCTTGCCCCCGTCGCAGACCGCAGCCGCTGCTTCATCGAAGCAGGAACAGTTTATCTATGGTCTCGAACACCCGACGTTTCGGCAATCCGGCCAGCTTTATGTGCCGTTGAAGGAGGTCGCTCCCCTTCTCGATCTTCAGGTGGGATACGACTCGAACAGCAAAGCGGTTCTTGTCACCGGCCTTCAGCAATTCGCCAAACTGAACGTCGGCAAATCTAAAGCCATCGGGAAAAATAACGTCACCGTCTCCCTGGGTGCACCCGTGCGCGTGATCAAGGGAAACACTTATGTTCCGGCTACGCTGTTTTCCAAAATGTTCGGTGTGCCAATCACCGTTCAGAACGCCAAGGAACCGCAGGTGATCTCGGCGGCCTACGCGTCCAAATATCTTACGATGCGTACCGGCGACATGCTGTTCTGGATGAATAGAACGCAAGGAACCTTGTATGCCGGGCTTAATGGCCAACTGCCTGCCAAGGCCGGGAAGGTAACCCTGCAAAGCCCCGATTGGCTTGGCGGGAAGGCTCGTCAGGTTGACGATTCGACGTACGTACTCGATATTAACAACGCCCATGGAGAGCCGCATATTTTTAACGATTGGTGCCGGGTCCTCATTCATGACGGCAAAGCCGTGCAACAGGCGGTAATGTCCTTCGGCGGTCCTTCGTTCGTTAACCTGATGGAAAACGCGGCCTCCTCCGAGGGGCTCATCGTCCTGAATGACGGGCATCAAGCCAAGCTGGTTACGCCGGAAGGAAAGCTGGCCGAGACGCTGAATCTCGATCAACTGGGCGGTGCCGAAGATGTCTACAGCCTGGAAGCGATGGAGAAGGACTTTCTGCTGATCCGTCCCTATTCCACCGGGAGGCTGCTGCTGATCGACCGGCAGTCCGGCGAACGGACGGCGTTGTATTTGAGCCTGTTGGATCAAGAGACGATCGAACGACTGGAAAGCGATGATATGGGGCTTGATGACGGGTTGGCCTATACTGGCCGTTCCGGCTCCGTCTTGAATTTCAGCTGGCATCCCCCGTTTAGCAGTGAAACCGAAACGAAATCCTTTGACATGTCCAAGTAACTGTATTGATGTTTATAAAAAGCGCCCCCCTCCGGCATCAAACCGGAGAGGGGCGCTTCTCCCTTTGCTTCGTCTATTTCGGTTACGCGTCCAGCGCCGCTTTCAGTTCTTCCGGCGAGCGGTCCCACCATTCCGCGTTGGTCTCGATCAGCAGCCGTTTCAGCCCTGCTTTCTGTTCCTCGCTCAATCCGTCTAAAATCACTCTGCGCTTTAACGCATAATCCATTTTGTTGACATGGTCGGCGAGAATTTTCCAACCGCGGCGCGCCTCGGTGTCAATCCACATCTCGCAGGCCGTCATCCCGCCGTAAAACTGCCCTTCCGGGCCGCGATCCACCGCCACCCAAACGATCCAGACCTGCCGGCCGTTCGGTACGTCCTCGCGGGTGGTCGAGAATTTAATGCCCTTCTCCACCTTGCTTTTGGCATGCATCGCGCCGACGTCGATATACACCTCGTCACCATCGATAATGACGGGTGACATGCTGTTCAAATCGATGGACCCTGCGCCAAAGCCTTTATGTTTGCTCTTCTCGTCGTTACTGATAATATTGAGGGCAAAAATCTTTTTACCCGATTTCGGTGTCTGATCCATAATTCCCTCCATTTTTCCGCGAAGCGGTTGAGTCCAAGATTCGATGTCGATTAGGCCTCTAGAAACCGCATCGTGATAAGAAAAACTTCCTTCGTCGTACACTCCCGGTAGACAGACCGCATTTAGCGGTAGTTTTTCTTGCGATATAAGGATGAGGATTCTCTGGTGCTTACTCCTCCTTATATCTTCAAAAGACGACTTTTTGAACTACCTCTCAATTTTAGCTAATAATCTTCCAATTGCAAACATATACATGCTGTAGATGCTTGTCAACGGGAGGTATCCATTGTATGACCCGACGTACTATTGTCTACAGCATTTCCATCCTTGCCTTATGCCTCACCCTCGGAGCCGCCTGGCTGACCCTGCGGGGAGGCGGGGATTCGCTGGCTTCGTTCGTCCCGGCCAAGGCGGGGCCCAAAGCGGTCCAAAAAACCGGACAAACCCCTGCGCCGCCGCAAGCCGAAAGCATTCAGCAGCCGACCGCCGAAGTGCTCAGCAATCGGGTCGCCGAATACCACATCGACGTTACGCTGAACGAGCAGGACGGCACGTTAACCGGCTCGGAGACGCTGACCTGGACCCATCCCGGCAAAAAAACGATCAACGAAGTGTATCTGCATTTGTATCCGAATGCATTTGTCTCCGAGGATACGACCTTTATGAAGGAATCGGGCGGGAAGCTGCGGAACGACATCATGCCTAAGGACGGCTGGGGATCCATGGAGATCACCGAGCTGCGGACGACGGACGGCATTTCCCTGCTGCATCGGATTCAATACGTCCAGCCCGACGATGGCAATACGAAAGACAAAACCCTGGCCAAGGTGCGCTTGCCCGTGTCGGTCCAAGGCGGCGAAAGCCTGACGCTGCGGATGAAATTCACCGTGAAGCTGCCGAAAATTTTCGCCCGAATGGGCGTGGCCGACGATTTCGTCATGGCGGGGCAATGGTTTCCCAAGATTAGCGTGTACGAGCCGGCCGGCACCCGGGGACGGACATCGGAAGGCTGGAACCTCCACCAGTATCACGGGAACTCGGAATTTTACTCCGACTTCGGGATTTTCAGCGTAAGGATCAACGTTCCCGAAACGTACACTGTGGCGGCCACCGGTTTTCAGACCAAAAAGGCGGTATTGAAGGACGGACGAAAAACCATCCAGTTCTACGCCGACGACGTCCATGATTTCGCCTGGTCGGCTTCGCCGAACTTCATTTATGCGGAGGAGCCGTTCTCATCTGCGGAGGTTCCGGGCGTGCGCATCAAGCTGTATCTCGATCCCGCCCACAAGGACCTGAAGGAACGCTACTTCTATGCCGCCAAGGTAGCGCTGGCAAACTACAGCAAATGGTACGGGCGTTATCCGTATTCCACGCTGTCGGTCGTTGTCCCGCCGGCCAACGGTAACGGAGCGGGCGGCATGGAGTATCCGACCTTGGTGACCGCATTCGGAGCCGCCGGCGATTCGCCCGGCTACGACGAGCTGGAGCGGACGGTCATCCATGAAATCGCCCACCAGTTTTTCTATGGGATGATCGCCAATAACGAGTTCGAGGAAGCCTGGCTGGACGAGGCCTTTGCCTCGTACGCGGAGGATAAGCTGATGGAACAGGAATTCGGCATCGCCCCGAACCTGCCGATTCAGTCCGCTTTGATTACTTCTCCGGCCTCGCTGACCCAAAACGCCTGGAAATACGGTTCCGGGGACGGTTACGCCAAAAACGCGTATTACCGCGGCAAACTGATCCTGCTCGACATCGAGCGGCAGGTCGGCAGCAAAACGATGAAGCGGATTCTGAGCACGTACAGCCTTAAATACCGCTTTAAGCACCCGACAACGGCTGATTTCCAACGGGTCGTTGAGCAAGTGACCAGCCGGAGCTGGAAGGCTTATTTTCAGCAATATGTATATGACGGGAAAATGGCCGATTTCGCGGTGGATCGAATTCAAGTCACCCCGGTTGGTCAGGAGGGGAACCGCCTGTTCGAGTCAAGCGTGGTCTTCTCCCGAAAAGGCGCAACGCATCCGAAGGTCCCGCTGCTCTTTACTTTCACCGACGGACATACCGTACGGAAGCAGTGGAACGGCGAGGACGACCGCGTTGAGATCAAGCTGCAATATAAAGCGCCTTTGGCTTGGGTTCAAATTGACCCGGATTACACCTTGACGGTCGAAAACATGCATATCAACAACTATCTTAAGGCGGAAATCCCGGAACCTACGTTATCCCGCTCCAACATGAGCGTTACCAAGCTGCTCGAGGCGATACTCGGGGCGTTCCTGTGGTAGGCCGGCCCGATGAGAGATCACTTTGATAATCCACCTCTAAAGGAGGGAAAGAAATGAGTTTCGTTCGTTTGGGGTGGACCACCCTGAAAAGCCAATTTCCCTCGGTCATCATCTTGTTCCTGTACCAGCTGCTTTGGGGATTGTTCCTGTACCGGCTGGTCGATTCGGCCGTGACAGCGCTGCTGCAACGATATCCCGACCCGCCGCCCACCGCGCTGTCGCGCATTCTGTTCCTGCTGGAGGGGCAGATCAATTTATGGAGCAATCCGGACGTCCGGCTGTATTGCTGGCTGCTGGCGGGGATGGCGGTGCTGCGCATGGCCCTGACCCCGTTGATTCAAGCCGGGATCCTCTACGGCTTCGCACCTGCCGAAAGTCGAAGCCCGGGCTTCCCCCTGTTCCGGGGAATGAAAGAATTCGGCAAGCCGGTGATCCTGTTTTATGCGCTGGAGCTTATGCTGACGCTGCTGCCCGCCTTCTGGATCGTGCCAAGGCTGCTCTCGCTGTGGCCGGGACTCGCGGGGGTAGAAACACCGGCTACAACCTGGCTCGCCGGGCTCGGATTGATTCTAGGCTGGCTGATCTACGGCTGGCTGATCCGGCAGTGCCTGCTATTTGCCCAGTTTGGCTATTTGTTCAAGGCCGGCGTCTGGAACTCCCTGCTGCTATGCTTCCGGAGTCTCCTGCAGGCCATCGGCATTTCGGCGATTCTCGGGTCCTTTGGACTACTTCTCTTCCTGCTGTTCGGAACCGTCTCCTGGTTTTGGACCGGCATGCTGGCCCTCATCTTGCAGCAAACCTATCCCCTCTTTCGCAGCGCGTTTAAGGTTTGGAAGGTCGCCTCTCAATTTCATCTTTGGCAAACCAAGGCACAAAAAAGTTAAAATTTTTTTACCCCGCTAAACCCCAGCAAAATCAAGGCCTTCGCCGAACGGCGGAGGCCTTGAGTCCTATTTTCCCCTCTTAATCTTGTGAATTAACCATTGCCAAAAGATACCTGACTTTGTTACAATAACAGCAACGCAATTTCAGTAACAGTTTTGTAATTATTTTTGTCATCTTTGGCAGGAGAATGACGCCGGATGTCGAATATGTAAATTCAGGTGTGAAATCAAAGCCGAATTCCCTTCGCCAGGGAAACGGGGGAACCACTTTGGGTGAATTGATCTCGCTTTAGAGGGATCATAGGGAACCTTCAACCGAATCCTTAAGCTAACCTCGTAGGCATTGGAAGGAGCATAACTTCTTGAAAAAGCGTTTGACGGTAGCAGCAGTAAGTTTTGCCTTGCTTTTCACCATTGGAACTGGTAGCGTTTTCGCCGATTCCAAATTGGACGGCGTAATCGACGGCGCGCTTGGAAGCGACTATGTTTCCGGCGGCACCACCACAGCCGGTTTCGACTGTTCCGGATTTACCATGTATGTCTTCTCGAAAATCGGCATCAAGCTGCCTCACCAATCCGGATCTCAATACAAAATGGGAACCGCGGTTGAGAAAAGCGAATTGATCGCCGGCGATCTGGTCTTCTTCAATACTTCCGGTAAAGGCGTATCTCATGTCGGCATCTACGTCGGCGACGGCAAATTTGCTCATGCCTCCTCTTCCAAAGGCGTAGTCATCAGCAAATTAAGCGAGAAGTATTACGTCGAGCGTTACGTTGGAGCCAAACGGATCATGAGTACCGACAAGTACGAAGATGTAACCGGTGAAATCGCTGAACACGATGATGTTCAATAAGAACTGCCACGAAGCCCGTGGGGATGTTGATACCAACGTCTCTGCGGGCTTTTTCCTTTCCCGCGCCCCGTCCCCTTAGGAACCATTACCCACGGAATCCTTCGTCAAAACAGGCCAAAAGAAGCCTTTTTCCCTACAAACTTGTCAACTCTGGACGCCTTTGGTAAAATGAACAACGTAAATAGTAACAACTTTGTAATGATTGTTGTAACTGTTCTTGTGCAACATCTGGGGTGCAAACTACAATGAAATGCCGAATTCCCAAGCACCCGGGAAACGGGGGACCCACCAAAGGGTGAATTGATCTGCTTCGTGATGGAAAGACGCCTTTTTGCATTTCCCTTTCCAATCAAGGTTAAAAAGTTAGGTTTGGAGCACCGAGAATTTAACCCACCTCTATAGTGAGATCATAGGGAACCTTCAACCGAATCCATAAGCTAACCTCGTAGGCCATGGAAGGAGTATGACATCTTGAGAAAGACTTTGACAGCAGCGGTAACGAGTTTAGCCCTTCTGTTCACCTTAGGGGCAGGGAGCGCCTTTGCCGACGCGGAGACCGCGGAATCCACGCCGCTCGCCAGCATCGTGGATTCCGTGTACGGGACGCCTTATAAATTTGGAGGCACCACGGCGTCGGGATTCGATTGCTCCGGGTTTACCCGGTACGTGTTCAGCCAAATGGGCATCAAGCTTGCGCGTGTATCGACCGCCCAGTATAAGCAAGGGACGCCGGTACCGAAGAGCGAACTCCAGGAAGGGGATCTCGTCTTCTTCAAAACCACGGGAGCAGGCAAAGTATCGCATGTCGGCATTTACGTTGGCGACGGCGAATTTGCCCACGCGTCTTCCTCCAAGGGCATTCGCATCGACAAGCTAAGCAACAGTTACTATCAGAACCGCTACGTTGGCGCGAAGCGAGTTCTCAGTAAATACGGTTATTCCGTCTACGCTGCGGAATCTTGATCACCCTGGTTTCATCAAGTTCATCGTCTCTCGCCGCAAGCTGCATTTCCGACAGGAACAGCTTGCGGTCTTTTTATGTCCGCGGCCTTATCTATATAACGAGACATCCGGCAAAAAGGTTACCGGAAAGTTGGAAATCCGGTGAAAATCCGTGAGTTTCCTCCCCGGGGCAAAGGACTTTACAAGCTGCGTAAATCCGGCTATTGTGAGGGTAATAGAAGAAACTACGACGGATTACCTCTAACAAAGGAGGGGCAATATGGATCAAGCGATGTCTACGTTTCGGATCGTGCCGATGGAAGAAGCGCATGGCGCGGAAATTTGCACTTGGCGTTACGATTCCCCCTACGATATCTACAGCTGGCTGCCCTGGGATCAAATGAAAGCGCTCGACGTGGAGTTTGGGAACCCGGCGATCCGCGCCGAGCAATATGTCTCTGTGTTGAATGAAGCCGGCGAGCTGGCTGGTTTTGCCCAATATTTCCCGATGGAAGGGGTGACTCGGCTCGGCATCGGCATGAAACCCGATCTTTGCGGTCATGGTTTGGGCAAGTTGTTCGTAAGAACCATCGTGGAGGAAGCTCAGCGTCGCAAACCGGATAACCAGATCGATCTTGAGGTGCTCACGTGGAATACTCGAGCGATCCGAGCCTATCAGAATGCCGGATTCACGATTACCGACCTTTATGAGAAGATGACGCCCGGCGGGGTGTCCAAGCCGTTTTATTGTATGGTTTATAAGGGGCTGCCCGGATAAGGGCACGCCCTTTTTTCATCCCGTTCCGCATAGCGATATGATTTTGAGCACATATTTTAAGGAGTATGGCTCATTTTCGTTCCTATTTTTGACACAAAGACTATGATCGGACGGCGTGTTCCGTTATAATAAATAGGTAGCATACATAGGAGGGGCGATTGGAATGCAAAAGTGGATCATGAGCGGTTTGTTCGTTATCGCAGGCGCTTTGGCCCTTGTACTGATGTTTACCTTGCCTAGCCGGGAGCAGGCCGAGCAAGAGGCCAAGCCGCAATTGCCTGAAATTACGATGAATGCGGAACAAGCTGAAGCCACCGTTAAAGCGAACTGTATCAGCTGTCACGGCGATCAACTGCAAGGGGGAGCCGGCCCGAATCTGCAGAAGATCGGCTCGCAACTGTCCGCTGATCAGCTCTACTCGATTATCACCAAAGGAAAAGGCGGCATGATGCCTTCGTTCAAGGATCGCTTGAAGGAAGAGGAAATCGCCAACGTCGCCATGTGGCTTGCAGAGAAAAAATAAAGGCATACGAAAAGCACGCCCGCCGGGAATGTTACGTTCCCGGCGGGCGTTTTTTATCCATCCTTATTCTTAACCGGTTAATCTCCCGAGCGCATCTTCTCGAAAGCTTCGTTATACTGCTGCGCCTCTTTGATGTCGACGGCCGTTATGCCGCCATCCTCCCACGAAGTCAAGCGGAGCGTTACCGTTTTATAGTCAATGGTAATAAACGGATGATGGTTAAACGCTTCCGAAATCGCCGCGACCTCATCGACAAACGCGATCCCCTTCATAAAGTTGGAGAACGTGTATTTGCGGAAAATCCATCGTCCTTCCTCAAGCTCCCAGCCTTCCAGCTTTTCCAAATGCGCTTCTACTTCTTGCGGTGTAAACGGCATTCTTCTTCCTCCCCGTTCTCTTCAAGAACTCCTGTATATGTAAGCATCCTCATCACGCACCAGGATCTGAAGTTGATTTGTCCTAGCCCCGTCCCCATTTATTGTATTCTCCAATTCATGCCTTCATGCGTACCGGCCGCTGCCGGACCCAGTCCCGATGGAAGTAAGGTTTAAATCAAGGAGACGGATGTCAGTTCTGCATCCCCGATCAGGAAATTAATGCGATGGCCTTCCGGATCATAAATCACGATCGCGCTGCCTACCTCGATCATCGGCTCCGTACCCAGCCCAAAGAACAAGTCCTCCGCCAATGCTTCAAGCACCTCGTTCCGATCTGCGTCAGATAATACTTCCCATTCCGAAGGCTCCATTTCGAAGAAAAGATAACTATCTTGAATCCGGCCAACCGCTTTCGTCAAATCAGCCAAAATAAATTCATAATCCCTGCCGTGTTTTACGCCCACTGCGATATCCTCCCTTTTGGCCCTCTCATTTCGGCCGTATTCTTATTATACCGGAAAAAACCACTTAAAAAAAAAGGGAAATCTGTCGATAAAATAGTTAATCGTTTCAAACTGTGCAGGTACGCTCTTTCCGCAAGGATGCGGGGAGGGCAGGAAAGGATTCAATTTCTCTCAAGGACGAGGTGTACAATGGAAATTTCAACAATTCTTGGTTTAATTCTCGGATTTGTCGCGCTTATTTTGGGGATGTTTCTGAAAGGCGCGCCTATCGAAAGTTTGGTCTCTAACCCCGCGGCCTTTGTCATTATTCTTGTCGGGACGGCGGCCACCCTCTTCATGGCCTTCCCGATGGCGGAAATGAAGAAATTCCCGGTATTGCTCAAATTAACGGTCACCAAGCCGAAAATGATTAGCAAAGCGGAATTGATCACCCTGTTCATGGAATGGGCGACGATTACCCGCCGTGAGGGTCTGCTTGCTCTGGAAGCGAAGGTCGAAGAGATCAACGATGACTTCTTGCGCGGCGGCATGCGGATGATCATCGACGGGAACGACCAGGAATTCGTGCAGGACGTACTGACTGAAGATATCGCTGCCACCGAGGAACGGCATAAGGCGGGAGCCCTGATGTTCTCCCAAGCCGGGATGTACGCCCCGACGCTCGGGGTGTTGGGTGCGGTAGTCGGCTTGATTGCCGCGTTATCGGATATGAGCGATATCGAAAAATTGTCGCATGCGATCTCCGGTGCGTTTATCGCTACCGTTTTTGGTATTTTTACCGGTTATGTGCTATGGCACCCGATTTCCAATAAACTGAAACGGCTCTCGAAGAAAGAGATGGAGATCCGGTTGATGATGGTTGAAGGTTTGCTGTCCATCCAATCCGGCGTATCCACCATCGCGATCCAGCAGAAACTCGCCGTGTTCTTAACCCCTGCCGAACGTGCGGAAATTCTAGAAAAGGGGGCGGGTGAAGGTGAGCAAAAAGAATAAGCATCAGGATCACGAGGAACATAACGACGAGAGCTGGCTGCTTCCTTATTCCGACTTGATGACGCTCCTGCTTGCCCTCTTTATCGTGCTCTTCGGGATGAGTACCGTGGATGCGCAGAAGTTTCAAGAGATGAGCGAAGCGTTCAAGAGCGTGCTGACCGGCGGAGTTGGTGTCCTGGACCAAACCGCGATGACCAGCAACTCCAAGACTTCGAACAGCGACAGCGAGCTGCCGAAGCCCTCCTCGGACGGCTTAATGACCAAGAAAAACGAACTGAAGCGCCAAGAGCAGCAGAACCTGGAGGCTCTGAAGAAGCAGCTTGATACGTATATCAAAGAAAACGGTTTGACCGACGACCTGGAAACCAAGCTGAACCAATCCCAACTGATGATTACCATCAGCGACAAGGCGCTCTTCGCATCCGGGGAAGCCGTGGTGAAGCCGGAAGCCCGTCAGTTGGCCAAAGCAATCTCAACGATGCTGCAGAAATTTCCGGACTACGAGGTCATCGTTTCGGGGCATACGGACGACGTGCCGATTTCGACCAGCGAATTCCCGTCCAACTGGGACCTGAGCTCGGTGCGAGCCTTGAACTTCATGAAAATTTTGCTGATCAATCCGCATTTGGATCCGAAAAAATTTAGTGCCATCGGTTACGGCGAATATCATCCCGTTGCCGGCAATGATACAGCGGTCGGTCGGGCGCAGAACCGCCGGGTCGAGGTTTCGATCATCCGCAAATATGCAGACAGCAGCGAGCAGCTCGGCGTAACGGCTGCCCATGAATAATGCGAAAAGGACAGGCTCCTCAACCGAGGCGAGCCTGTCCTTTTTGTCGTCGTTCGTTAGGAAAGTTCATAGTTCAGCGCCATGCCCAATTCCCGCTTTTCCTGCTCGGTCAAATCGCGCCAGGTACCGATCTTCTGTTGGCCCAGATGAATGTTCATAATCCGGATGCGTTGCAGCTTCCGCACTTCATAGCCTAGGGCGTTACACATCCGGCGGATTTGCCGGTTCTTCCCTTCGGTCAGAATAATACGGAACACGCGATCCGAAATCCGCGTTACTTGGCACGGAAGCGTCATTTCGCCGAGGATCTTGACCCCTTCGCTCATCGCCTTCACAAAGCTTGGCGTAATCGGACGATCGACCGTCACGATGTACTCCTTCTCATGTTTACCCTCGGCCCGTAATATCTTGTTGACGATGTCGCCGTCGCTGGTAAGCAAGATGAGCCCTTCCGAGTCTTTATCCAACCGCCCAATCGGAAAAATCCGCTCCGAATGCCCGACGAAATCGACAATATTGCCCTTCACATGCGCCTCCGTCGTACTGGTGATGCCTACCGGCTTGTTTAAAGCGATGTATACGTGCTTAGAGCGCTTGGTCTCGATCGGTCTCCCGTTTACCCTGACATCGTCTCCCGGCTCCGCCTGGCTGCCCAGAACCGCTTTGACGCCGTTAATGGTCACTTGACCCGTCTCGACCAGCTTGTCCGCTTCCCGCCGGGAACAAAATCCCGTCTCGCTGATAAATTTATTGATCCTCATGATGTTGCCTTCGGTCCCTCCGCCTGGCCCAGCAGTCCGCTTCAATTGGCGATATCCGCTTGCCCTTCGTTATGATCTGTATCCTCCTGCACGCGCGGGAGGGTAATGGTTACGGCCGTTCCCCGCCCGAGCTCGCTGTCGATCTTCAGCGTCCCACGGTGTCCTTCAATGATTCGTTGGCTGATCATCAGGCCAAGTCCGGTCCCCTTCTCCTTGTTCGTGTAGAACGGCTCTCCAAGCTTCCGGAGCCGATCCTTGGCAATGCCCTCGCCTTCGTCGATGACACGCAGCACGGCCTGCCCTTTGTCGTCCTCCTCCACCTGCAAGAGGATCTTCCCGCCCTTGGGCATGGCCTCCATCGCGTTTTTCAACAAGTTAATGAATACTTGCTTCAATTGGTTCTCTTCACAGTGTACCAGAATCGGGCCGGGGGAGAAATGCACCTCGAATTCGATATTATGTAAATGGGCTTCGCTATCCAGCAAGGACACCACGTCTCCCATCGTAAACCGGACATCCTTCGTCTGGAACTGAACCGCCTGCGGTTTGGCTAGGATCAGAAACTCGCTGACGATGAGATTAATCCGGTCCAATTCCGCGAGCATGACGTCGGTATGCATGACGTTAACCACCCGGGTTCGCTGCTGCATTTGCAGAAACCCGCGAAGCGTCGTCAGCGGGTTGCGGATTTCATGCGCCACTCCGGCGGCGAGCTGACCAACCGTTGTCAGCTTCTCCGAGCGCCGAAGCAGCTCCTCCATTTTATTGTGCTCCGTCATGTCCCGGGAAATGCTGATCAGCGCGGTGATTTTCCCCCCTTGGTCAAAAATAGGGGATACGCTAATGCTCACCTCCACTAGGCTGCCGTCTTTGCGCAACCGGACTGTCTCGGCCAACACCGATTCGGCGGTTTCGATCACTTCCGTTTCCGGACGCCAGATCGATCTTCCATCCATTTCGGATTCCGGGAGAAATTCCAGATACGTACCGATGATTTCGTCGCTGCTCCAACCGTATAACCTCTCGAAGGCGGCATTCACTTGCAACACCCGCCCCATGATATCCGTGATATGGATGGCATCGGCGGTCTGGCTGATAATCGATTCCAGATACTCCTTCATTGACCGGTTCTCTTCGTTCTTCTGCTTCAGCTCGGCTGTATATCGGCCTAGATTGTCCGACATGATGTTGATTTTATGAGCCAGCAAGCCAAGCTCGTCATAACTGCCGATCTTCAGCCGGGTCTCCAGCTTACCCGAAGCCAATACATTCACCTGGTCCAAAATATGGCGGAGTGGACGGATCAGCCTCCCGGCCATCCAATAGCTCGCCATCATCATCAATCCCAGCAGGCAGAGGGAGACGATAAGCTGGCTGGCCATCTGTTTGGAGATCGCCTTGGAGATCGGGGCATAACTGGAGACCACCCGAATGACGTAGGGCTTCTCGCTGCCGTTCCGAATCGGGACATAGCTCTCCAGGACGCGTTCGCCGTTGATCCGCGTATCTACCAGCAGGCTGCGGTTGTGGGTAGTCGCCTCCGCCACGGAACGCTTCAATACGTGATCGTTTTTATATTGGTACGTTCCGAACAGCAAATGCTTCTCATCCATACGGCTCGGGTCGATTCCCGTGATCTCCAGCAGACTAGGATTCGTGCCCATCGATTTTTGCGAAACCCGCTCCGGACTGGTCATGGTGAGGATCGCATCCGTCATGTCGCTGCTCATTCTTCCGCCTAATGTGAGTTTGACGTAGTTGTATACCGAACGACTTTGTTCGACAGCAATGGCAATTTGATTGGCCGTCAACATCATGTTCGCTTCGCTGTCCCTGCGCAAATTATCCCGTACCGTGAAATAACTTAAAACGATATTCAGAGATAGGATAATCAGCGCAAAACAAGATATAATCAAAGCAAGCTTTGTCTTTATAGTCAAGCGTTAATCCCACCTCTGGAGCTTGTTTTTGGATATATATGGAACCCTAAATTTCTACATCCATCATACCTTTTACGACATGTTTTGCAAAGACGTTGAAATTCCCAGATCCTTTCCCTACAATATGTAGAAATGCCTACAGGACTGGTTCTCCAGACTCAAACCTAAAGGCCATACCTTAAAATGTTATCCACAGAATATTGACATACTCACAGCTGGTTAGGTGAATATGTGTATAATAGTGGGGATAATTCTAAGGTTATGCACAATGTTACCCACAACATGTTAACAACGAATGCTTGTTCGTTGGACAAGGCTTATGGATACGCTGATAAGGAGATGATTTGCTCATATGCCATCCTCATTCCCTATGATTCCCGAACCGCCATCCTCAACTTATCCCCATGAATATTGGATGGCTGAGGCCATTCGCGAGGCCCGTAAAGCGGAGGCGATCGGCGAAGTCCCGATTGGCGCGGTCATTGTCCGGGGCGATGAGATCGTCGGCCGGGGCTACAATCTCCGGGAAAGCTCCCTCGACGGCACCGCCCATGCGGAAATGATTGCGATTCGAGAGGCCAGCGAGCGGCTTGGCGCCTGGCGGCTGCTCCATTGCCGTCTCTACGTCACGCTGGAGCCTTGCCCGATGTGCGCCGGGGCGATCGTGCAATGCCGCGTCCCTCAGGTGATTTACGGGGCTCCGGATCCGAAGGCGGGTTGTGCCGGAACCTTGATGAATTTGCTGCAGGAGCCACGGTTTAACCACCGCACCGACATCACCGCCGGGATTTTGCAGGAAGAATGCGCTTCGCTGTTAACTGAGTTTTTCCGCCGGCTTCGCAAAAAATAAACTCCCGGACGCAAAACAACCTCCAGCCCCATGAGATCATGGAACTGGAGGTTGCTTTCATTCATTCATACTCAACGATTGACTAGTGCTTAATAGCCGTACTGGCCCATTTCCTCCTGCAGCTGCTCCAAAGTCAGCGTATCCGTGGGGATGCCGATTTCAAAGGCCGGCTTCTCGTTGATTTGCGTAAAGCGGCTGGTCATTTGCACGGCCACCTTAATGTTCTCCTGCGTTTCCGGATCGTTCACGGCGACATCCGCCTGAACGTTATAATACGCCGGGTAATTGTTCTCGTCGATTGCGGTATCAACCGTGAACTTGTTGATTTGCAGGTTATTTTTCATCTCGTCCAACGCCTTACCCAGTTCATCCTGGTTGCCTTCTTGCAGTTCCTTCTTCGCCTGGTCGATTTCCTCCGGCGTCAACTGCAGCATCGAACGGTATTCCTCTTTAGCCAAGATATCCAGCATCTTCGGCAGCGCCTGATTCACCAGGATCGTCACCGCTTCCTTAACGTTCTCATTCGTTATGGCGAACTGAACCACTTGCTTCGCTTTGAAACCTTCCGGCAGCGAAGCCTCCTTAGGATCGATGTTGGTGAAATAAGCGCCCGATTCATATTCGGCGAACAAGGCTCCCATCAATTCCGTACCCAGCTTCTGGCTCTTCTCCGGATTGAACAGATCCGGATTAAACTCCTCGCCGCTTTGCTCCGCCAGTTCCTTCATGTCGAGAACCAGGAATTTCCCGGTCACCGACTCCGGCATCGGCAGGAACGGGATGCTTGGTACTTTTACGTACAGCTTCTCCGGCGTGATGACGAGCGGAACCGCAATCGTCGTCGTCATATCCCCCGTCAGTTTGACTTCCAGCGTTGCTTCGGTTTGCATCGGGTCCTTCTGGAAAATTTGCTTGATGTTGATCTCGGCGTTCTTGAGCATGGATAACACAGCGCCCACTTCCGGCGACTCCGCTTCCGCTGCCCCTTCCACGGAGAAATCCAAGATTTTGATTTGATTCTCCAGCACGTACGAGTTCATCTCAAGCGCCTTCACAGCCGCGCTGCTTAAGGCTTCCTTCGGTTCTTTCTTGCTGCTGCAGCCGGACAATACCAGTACAACGGACAGCATTACCAGCAAGCAGGACGTCAACACCTTCTTAGACATACAGTCTCCTCTCTCCTACCCATTCATCATCAATAAAAAACAGAATTTTCTAAACATAACATATCATAAACCATTCGCAAGGATTTCGGAATATGTTTCGGCAAACTAATGGATTGCCTTTTTCTTGAAACGTCCGCCCTTGACGTCATGAATATTTCCGACCGCCAAAAATGCATTTTCATCGTAATGATTCACGATTTCCTTCAGCTTGGCTTCTTCCAAGCGGGTGATGACGCAGAAGATCACTTTTTTCGGGTCGCCGGAAAAACCGCCTTCTCCCGACAAATACGTAACGCCGCGCCCCAAACGGCTTAAGATGGCGTCGCCGATTTCATCGATCTGGTCGCTGATGATCCAAACCGATTTCGATTCGTTTAAGCCATCCACGACGATATCGATCGTCTTATAGGCAATATAATAGGCCAATATCGAGAACAATGCGCGCTCCCAGCCAAATACGAAGCCTGCGCTTAGCAGGATGAAGAAGTTGAAGAACATGATGATCTCGCCAACTGAAAACGGGGTTTTCCGGGAAATGAGAATGGCGACGATTTCGGTGCCGTCCAGCGAGCCGCCAAAGCGGATGACTAAACCGGTACCTAACCCCAGCAAAATGCCGCCAAAGACAAAGGCAAGCAAGGTATCGCTCACAAAAGCGGCAACCGGGTGCAGCAAGGCCGTGCCAACCGACATCACGGTGATGCCCAACAGGGTGGATACGGCAAACGTTTTGCCGATTTGTTTGTAGCCGACAATGAGAAAGGGGAGGTTGAACAGGAAGAGGAACACCCCGAGCGGGAATCCCGACAAGTAGGAAGTCATTACGGAAATACCGGTTATGCCACCGTCCGTAATTTTGTTAGGCACCAGAAATAGTTCCAGCGCAACGGAGACGATAATCGCCCCGATCACGATAAACAAGGACCTGAGCAGGTTGCTTTTCAAGGTACGCTGTTTATGTTGGCGAACTTGAGTGGCTGTGGGTGGAATCATGTGGTTTGGATTAACCGCGTTCAAATGGCATCACGATCCTTTCAATATGTTTTTAGTTCTTCCCTCACCATTCTTTCACAAATATTCATGTTCCCGTATAAGGACACACCCTATCTTTATTATGACATTTTCTCCGCTTGTTGTCTTGCTCTAATTCGTAATCATTCCGTTTGATCCCCACGAAAAAACCCCAGCCGAAGGCTGGGGCAAGGATCTGCAGTAACTCCTCCAAAAGGCTTAGCCTTCCGGATTGAAGTTACCGTCTTGTTTTCTGATTTTCGCCTTTTTCGACCCGGACAGCGGTTCGGGTCCGCCTTTGCCCTCGTTCCGCCCGCGATCCCGGTTCTGCCCGTTTCCGGAGCCCGAGGTTTGGTAGGTTTGCGGTTTCGTCATAATGGAATGAAGCCTCCCTTGGTTTGATCAACAGGGTTAATTTGCGAAGAATCGGCCTCCCTTATGCATGAAAAAAGAGAGCATCTCTGCTCTCTGAATTTACGATGTATGGCGGAGAGGGTGGGATTCGCTCCGTCGTACGTCGCCGTACATGTGCGGCGACGCTGTGCGACTATCACGCCGGGGTCTACGAACATGCCTTAGGGCATGTCCGCTTCACGGCCCGTTCGAATCCCACCTTTCGCCATACGCAAAAAACCGACTCCTTTTCAGGAATCGGTTTATGATTCTCGTATGGCGGAGAGGGTGGGATTCGCTCCGTCGTACGTCGCCGTACATGTGCGGCAACGCTGTGCGACTATCACGCCGGGGCCTACGAACATGCCTTAGGGCATGTCCGCTTCACGGCCCGTTCGAATCCCACCTTTCGCCATACGCAAAAAACCGACTCCTTTTCAGGAATCGGTTTATGATTCTCGTATGGCGGAGAGGGTGGGATTCGAACCGTCGTACGTCGCCGTACATGTGCGGTGACGCTGTGCGACTATCACGCCGGGGCCTACGAACATGCCTTAGGGCATGTCCGCTTCACGGCCCGTTCGAATCCCCCCTTTCGCCATACGCAAAAAACCGACTCCTTTTCAGGAATCGGTTTATGATTCTCGTATGGCGGAGAGGGTGGGATTCGAACCCACGTGGGCTTGCACCCTAACGGTTTTCAAGACCGCCCCGTTATGACCGCTTCGGTACCTCTCCAAAGGTGAATCCGATTTGCGTAACAAATCAGATTCTACCATATCAGATGCAGGCACGCAAGCTAATTACGCTTGGTAATCTTCTGCAGATTCCCCATATAAGGGCGCAGAACCTCCGGAATTTCCACGCTGCCGTCTTCTTGCTGGTAGTTCTCGAGGATGGCGGCGACGGTGCGTCCGACGGCCAACCCCGAGCCATTCAGCGTATGCACGAACTCCGGCTTCGCTTTCGGCTCCGGACGGAACCGAATGTTCGCCCGGCGAGCCTGGAAGTCCTCCACGTTGGAGCAAGAGGAAATTTCGCGGTATAGACCGCTCTCCGGCAGCCATACCTCCAGATCGTACGTTTTCGCTGCGGTAAAGCCCATATCGCCGGTACACAGCGCAAGCACCCGATAAGGCAAGTTCAGCAGCTGCAGCACGCGCTCGGCGTTGTTCGTCATTTTCTCCAGTTCGTCATAAGAGGTGTCCGGGTGAACGATCTTAATCATTTCCACCTTGTTGAACTGGTGTTGGCGAATCAAACCGCGGGTATCGCGCCCCGCCGCACCGGCCTCTGAACGGAAGCAGGAGCTGTATGCGACATAGTAACGCGGCAAGTCTTCCGCATTCAGGATTTCGTCGCGATGGTAGTTGGTCACCGGCACCTCGGCAGTCGGAATTAGATAATAGTCGTTGCCGCCGGAGAGCTTGAACAAATCCTCCTCGAATTTCGGAAGCTGACCGGTACCGTATAAGCTGTCGCGATTTACGATGTACGGCGGCAGCATTTCCTCATAGCCGTGTTCATTGCTGTGCAAGTCCATCATAAAGTTGATGAGCGCACGCTCCAGGCGGGCTCCCAGACCTTTATAGAACGTAAAGCGCGAGCCGGTAACCTTCGCTGCGGCCTCGAAATCCAGGATCCCCAGGTCTGCCGCGATATCCCAATGCGCCTTCGGGGTAAACTCGAACTTCCGCGGTTCGCTCCATCGGCGGACTTCGACGTTCTCTTCTTCCGAAGCGCCTACAGGTACGCTCGCGTGCGGAAGGTTCGGAATGGAGAGCATCAGCTCGTCGATTTTCGACTCCAGCGCCCGTACCTCTTCGTCCAGTTCCTTGATGCGATCCCCGACTTCGCGCATCTCCACGATCAGCTCGTCGGCGTTTTCTTTATTTTTCTTGCGTTGCGCCACTTCCGCGGAAACCGTGTTCCGGCGATTTTTGAGCGCTTCGCTCTCTTGAAGCAGCACCCGGCGTTTCTCATCCAACGGCGCAAAACCGGAGATGAGATCCAACGATTTCCCCCGATTCTTCAGCGCTTCCTCAACGCGCGCGTATTCGTTTCGCATGATTTTCACATCTAACATGAATAGTCCCTCCTAGAATGATCCCGCACAGACCTGCCGACCTTCATCTGGGGAGACCCGCGGACGGAAAGGCTGCTATCGGAAGTTCAAAACGCCGGTAAAACAGATAAAACCTCAACCCGCAAAGGAGTCAAGGCCTGCTTACGGCTGCTTGGTTTGCTTGATCATCTCTACAAAATACGTATGTAGCGAGAAGTCATCGGTCAATTCCGGATGGAACGACGATACGAGCAAATGCCCCTGGCGTGCCGTCACGATTTCATCCTTATATGTCGACAACACCTCGACTCCTTCTCCAACCGCCGTGATCAGCGGGGCACGAATGAATACCGCCCGCAGCGGAACATCAAGTCCCTTCACATCAAGATCGGTTTCGAAGCTTTCGCGCTGACGTCCAAACGCATTGCGCGATACCTTGATGTCCATCAGGCCGAGATGAGCTTCCTCGCCGCCCTCGATCTCCTTCGCCATCACGATCAATCCCGCACAGGTCCCGAATACCGGTTTACCTTGTCCGGAAAAGTCCCGAATCGCCTCGATGAAGTCGTATTTACGCATCAGTTTGCCGATCGTCGTGCTTTCGCCGCCGGGAATGATCAGTCCATCCAACTCGGCGAGCTGTTCGGCGTGCTTTACGGCCACGCCTTCGGCTCCGGTCTTCTCCAAGCTGCGGATATGTTCCGCAACCGCGCCTTGCAGCGCCAACACCCCTACTCTCATGACAAACCTTCTTTCTAGCTCACGTGTACTATGATGTACCCCGGCCATCTTACAGAGACGGCCGGGGTGGAAGAATTGCTTTTAATTCCTACGTTTACTTCGCGAGCCGATGATTCACCAGCCGCGATCCGACATCCGCTCTGCCGCGGACAGCTTGGAAATCTCGATGCCCTTCATCGGGGTACCTAAATTTTTGGATACTTCGGCAATCAATTTGTAATCCGTGTAATGCGTCGTCGCTTCGACGATCGCCCGGGCAAATTTCTCGGGGCTATCCGATTTGAAAATACCGGAGCCGACGAACACCCCGTCCGCACCCAAATGCATCATCAAAGCGGCATCCGCCGGAGTTGCCACGCCGCCGGCTGCAAAGTTAACGACCGGCAGTTTGCCGTTCTCGTGAACTTCGAGAAGCAGGTCGTAAGCTACGCCAAGGTTCTTCGCTTCAGCATAAAGCTCATCCTTGGACATATTCTGAACCTTGCGGATTTGGCTGTTGATCAACCGCATGTGACGCACCGCTTCCACGATGTTGCCCGTTCCAGGTTCGCCCTTGGTCCGGATCATCGACGCGCCTTCGCTGATCCGGCGCAACGCTTCGCCCAGATCCTTCGCGCCGCACACGAACGGTACGGTGAAATCCCGTTTATCGATATGGAACACTTCGTCCGCCGGGGTCAATACTTCACTTTCGTCCAAATAGTCTACCCCAAGCGATTCCAGAACTTTCGCTTCCACGTAATGACCGATGCGCGCTTTCGCCATCACCGGGATGGAGACAACCTTCATGACTTCCTCGACGATCGTCGGATCCGCCATGCGGGCTACGCCGCCGGCCGCCCGGATATCGGATGGCACACGTTCCAGCGCCATAACGGCAGTAGCTCCGGCCGCTTCGGCGATCTTGGCTTGTTCCGCATTCATGACGTCCATAATGACGCCGCCTTTTTGCATCTCAGCCATACCTCTTTTTACACGCGATGTTCCTGTTTCCATGTCCAATCCTCCCGATAATAATCTAACTAAATATTTTACAAGATACGCCTCAAATACACAACCCGTTTACTCGGATTTGAAAGGACCCTTAGAAAAGATTTTTAATGCCATTGAACAGGTCGCTGAAGAATTCCCCGATGGCCCGCATCATCAGCTTAAACCAGCCGGCTTTCTCCGCATCCTCGGCCGTGATCAGGTTCACCGTCTTCTCGAGCGTCTGGTCCATGCCTGGAGCCTTAAACGAGTAGGTTACGGTTCCGACCTTCGTTCCCTGCTTCAACGGAGCCGTCAAGGTGCTTTCGTCGGCCAACGTCACTTTGGGTTGCACTGCGCTCGTGTCCGCGCCTTTCGGTACGACAAAGCTAACCGCTTGATCGGTCACGACGGGAACTTCCGTGTTTTTCGCTTTCTTCACCGTCACGGTCTCCGTCCCAGCAACAGTCGTTTTTGGCGGCACGATTTGTTTCGTTTCGAAGTTATTGAACCCGAAATCCAACACTTTGCGGCTTTCAACGAAACGGGAGCCTTCCGTTTTAGCACCCATCACGACGCTGATCAACCGCATTCCGTTACGGACGGCCGTCCCGGTAAAGCAGTTGCCCGCATTCGTGGTGTGTCCCGTTTTAAGCCCGTCAAGTCCATCATAAGCATATTGCTTAAAGTTAGTTACGTTTTTATTGGCTTCCAGCATCCAGTTCCAGTTGATCATCGGAGCGGTATCGCGCTCGCGGAACTTGTACGATTGAATTGTCGTGAACCGGGTAAAATCCGGATGGTCCGTTACGATGTATCTGGCTAAAATAGCCGCATCCATCGCCGACATCACGGTCTCTTCAGTATCGGTAGGTTCGAATTCATCCGGCATATCCGCGATATCCAAGCCCGTCGAGTTCGCGAAGTGCGCAGTTTTCATACCCATCCGCTTGGCTTCGTCATTCATCATTTTCACGAAAGCTTGCTCGGAGCCGGCAACATGCTCAGCCAAAGCCACCGTCGCATCGTTTGCGGAGCCGACGGCCATCGCGATGTATAACTCTTCAATAGTATGTTGATCCCCTTCAGCCAGAAAAATCCGCGAGCCGATCGTTTGGGCGGCATTTTTTCCGACCGTCACGACATCGTCCCATTTGAATTTGCCTTGCTTCACCAGGTCAGCCACGATATATTCGGTCATCATTTTGGTCATGCTGGCCGGAGGCAGAGGAACATCGCCGTTGATGTTCATCAACACTTGCCCGGATACGGGCTCCAGCAAAACCGCGGACTTGACTTCCAAGCCCAGGGATTCCACGGAAGGAATTGAGGTGGTCGCAGTTTGCACTGTCGTCGTTTCGGTGGTCGTAGATTCCGTCGTAGAAGATTCCGTTTGTTCCCCTTCCGCCAGCGCCAAAGCCGGAACGAGAGAGAAACATAATAGATTCAGCAACAGTACAGAAGCTACGCCTTTGCGCAGGAAACGCCGTTTGGTTGTCGATTTACGTTGTGGTTGTTTGAGTTTCAATGCCCTTAAAGCTCCCCTCATATTCTTTCATTTGCTTTATCTATTCTATCACAGGGGTACCCGCAAAAAAAGACAAGCAGGGCGGAAAACGCCCTGCCAGTGGTGGAAGATTATGGTCAATCGGTTGGAGGCCAGTTCTGCCTACGGTTACAGCGAGTAGTTTGGCGCCTCTTTGGTGATTTGAACATCATGCGGATGGCTCTCGCGCAGGCCGGCACCCGTGATGCGGATAAATTGCGTATCGTTCCGCAGCTCGTCAAGCGTCTTCGTGCCGCAATATCCCATCCCGGAACGCAGGCCGCCAATCAACTGATGGATCGTATCGGAGATCGGTCCTTTGTAGGCTACACGGCCTTCGATCCCCTCAGGCACCAGCTTCTTGTCATCGTCCTGGAAGTAGCGGTCCTTACTGCCTTGCTTCATGGCACCCATCGAGCCCATGCCTCTGTACACTTTGTACCGGCGGCCTTGGTAGATTTCCGAGTCGCCAGGGCTTTCCTCCGTGCCGGCAAACAAGCTTCCCAGCATCACCGCATGGGCCCCGGCTGCGATGGCCTTCGTAATCTCGCCGGAATACTTGATGCCGCCGTCCGCGATAATCGGCACGCCATATTCGCGGGCGACCGTCGCGCAATCGTAAACGGCCGTGACCTGCGGCACGCCAATCCCGGCGATGACGCGGGTCGTACAGATCGAACCCGGTCCGATGCCGACTTTCACTACGGATGCACCCGCTTCGATCAGGGCTCTTGTCGCGTCGCCCGTGGCCACGTTACCGGCGATAATCGTCAGATCCGGATACCGTTTGCGAAGCTCGGCTACCGCTTCAATGATATTGATATGGTGGCCATGCGCCGAATCCACCGTAATTACGTCGACACCGGCTTTGACCAGGGCATCGGTCCGGTCAAAAGTATCCTTGGAGATCCCGACGGCTGCGCCTACGAGCAAGCGTCCTTGCGCATCCTTGGCCGCGTTCGGGAATTGGATCGCTTTTTCGATATCCTTGATCGTAATAAGGCCCTTCAGCGTATTGTGCTCATCCACCAAAGGGAGCTTCTCGATTTTATGTTTTTGCAAAATGACTTCGGCTTCCTGCAAAGAGGTTCCTACAGGTGCGGTAATCAAGTTGTCCCGCGTCATGACCTCGCTGATCTTGATGCTGTAGTCATGCACGAAACGTAAGTCGCGGTTCGTCAAAATCCCGACCAGCTTATGCTCCCCGTTCACGATCGGCACGCCGGAAATCCGGAATTTGCCCATGACCTCTTCCGCGTCGGATACAAGGTGATCCGGAGTCAACGAGAAAGGATTCGTGATGACGCCGCTCTCGGAGCGTTTCACCCGGTCGACCTCTTCGGCTTGCTGTTCGATCGGCATGTTTTTATGAATGATACCGATGCCGCCTTCCCGTGCGATCGCGATCGCCAGTGCCGATTCCGTGACCGTATCCATTCCCGCGCTGATCAACGGGATATTCAGCTTCACCTTGTCGCTGAGCCGGGTAGATACATCCACCTCTTTAGGCAATACCTCCGATTTACGGGGAACCAGAAGCACATCGTCAAACGTTAAGCCTTCCTTGTCAAATTTACTTTCCCACACCGCGATGAATCCTCCTTCGAAATGTTATTGGTTAGTTGGCTCTTCCTGAAATCCGGGTATAAAAAAAACGCCTACCGCTGTAATCCCTATGAAGACATAACCCTTATATATCAAGACCAAATAGCCGCTTACGAAAATATATTGTTCCCATCTTAGCAAAGCCCCCCTAGGCTGTCAAGGACAACCGCAGCTAAAAAAAACGTCGGCCGCCCAGCAAATACGAGTGTCTCTTTCACGCGCACATCAGCTTGTTCGGCATAGATCCTGATGCTAATCGTGCCCCATTCCCCCCGGTTTGATTCTGCAAAAGAAAAAGGACGGACGGGCTATTAGCGCCCTTCTCCGTCCTTCTAATCTCTGTTTTATTTGACTAACGCTTGTCGTAAGTAATGACCTGGTCGATGATCCCATACTCGCGTGCTTCTTCCGCGCTCATGAAATAATCGCGGTCCATATCCTTTTCGATTCGCTCCAGCGGTTGACCGGTGGATTCCGCGGCAATGGCATTCAGCCGTTCCCGGATTCCCAAGATCCGTTTGGCACTTATCGCTATATCGCTGGCCTGCCCTTGCGCACCTCCATGCGGCTGGTGAATCATGATTTCGCTGTTGGGAAGAGCGAATCGTTTGCCTTTAGCCCCGGACAATAGCAGGATCGCGGCAAAGGACGCCGCCAGTCCGGAGCAAATGGTTTGCACGTCCGGCTTCACATATTGCATCGTATCGTAGATCGCAAAGCCTGCAGACGTCGAGCCGCCCGGACTATTGATGTAAAAGTAAATATCCTTCTCCGGATCTTCCGCGGCCAAAAACAGCATTTGCGCCATAATGCTATTCGCGACTTGATCGTCAATCGCCGAACCGAGAAACACGATCCGGTCTTTCAGCAAACGCGAATAAATGTCATACGACCGTTCACCCCGGCCGGTTTGTTCAATGACGTAAGGAATAACTGAACTCATGGCATACCCCTCCTTTGGATCAGGCGGCATGAGCGAAGGACATGAACATGAGCCGGTTTTGAACCGGATCGGCTAAAAGGGAGCTCGAATGGTTTCGTCGGGAGTTGCTGCGATACGATTGGAGTGTTAATACCGGGACCAAATCCTGCGGCCGAACCTCGTTAAACAGCATCGCGAGCGCGGCGGCATCCTGACGGCGTATCGCATCAATGTAGGCATGAACTAATACCTCATTGGAAGTATCAGCGGAGACCGCCTCGTCCAAGGTAGTTCCTATGCCTGAAGCGTCCCGCCCCTCTTTTCCTGTGCTTTCCACTGCGTTCCGCAGCCTTACCCTCGCGCGGTGCAGGGCGGCTTTGACTGCCCCTTCCGTGGATTGAATCAACTGCGCTGCTTCGCTTGCCGTATATTGCAAAATATCGATTAGCAGCAGCGCCGTTCGTTGAAGGGGAGATAGCTCGGAGACCAGCGTCTCCATCGCAGCCCAGACCACCGCAGGTTCGATCTGCGCCGGCGCTTGCAGAAGCTCCTCCATGGGAAGCGATTCAACCGGAAGCCTCTTTCTTCGGCTGCGGTCAATCCATGCATGCTGAGCCGTGCGGTACAGATACGAACGCGTCAAGCGAAATGCGTCGCCCTTGCCCTGCGCCGCAGACCATATCTTTAACCACGTATCCTGCGCCAAATCGTCGCCTTCCCAAGGAGTTCCGGTCAAAGAACGGCAATAGTGACGTAACGCTGCTCCGTGCAATTGCACCCATGCCGGGAAGTTTCCCCGTTCCGCATTGGACCCGGCACGCTCGGGCATTCGCAAAACCTGCTCTTTAGCAACCGTTGGCATCCGGGACACACCTCCCATCTGTAGACTGACAATGCCTTTTCATCGGCCATCCATCCCTGTTCCATGCCTTCACATCACGATCGGTTCATCGCCAACCTGGAGTAAGCTGAAATTCTTACTCACCGGTATAAACGTAAAATTCGGCGGAATCGATACGCATCTTCACTATAAATTTTGGGGCAGGGTAGTTACTTATATCATACACTATTCGAACGGCTCGGAGACTCCACCATTGGCCTTTGAGACAATAACTGCAAAAGTGAAGACATTTGGAGCCTAAACACTTGAATTGCCCCCGATCCGAAAAACCACCTGCACTTTTGCAGGCTTTTCCTTAGGCTGCATACAAAAAGAGCACTACCGAGTG
>NZ_JAKSXN010000038.1 GCF_022427145.1 Paenibacillus timonensis | reverse complement strand
CGTGAAGATCCACCAAACTTTGGCCCAATAGCGGCACCTGAGTCCGTTAAAAGAAACGTTAGACTCGGAAGAGGCCACTAGACCACTAGGTCACTCGTTTCCATTTGTATCCGGATTTGCACCTGCATCTGTACCAGTGTTATTACCAGCACCCCCATCAACGCCAACCTCAGCACCTGTGCCAGCATTGGCACCAGCATCACGGCCTGCGCCAGCCCCCTCGTCCGCCTCCGCTCCGGCCTTCTCCACCGCCCCCAGGTTCAGCACCCGGGTCGCGCCGTTGCTCAGCTCGACGACCCACGTCGGCTTCAGCAGCAGACCTTTCTCGGTGAGCGACGGCAGGTACGCCGGGTACAACCCGGCAATGCTCGCCTCCGCCTTGAGCGCTGCGATGTTCTCCCGCAACGCCTTGCCGCCCGGCAGAGAGACGACTTTCTTCTCCCAACTTCCGCCGGAGCTGTAGATCAACGACCGCTCATAGCCAGTGATCGTGCCTTGGCGCATTTCGAGTGTGATTGCCCCGTAATGGAACGTCGACAGGTCGAGGATCGGGAACGCGCCAAACTGCCCGGTTCCGTAATATTGCTGGAACACGACCCGATGCTGGTCTTCCTCGATCCCCTCGCTCGTTTGCTCTAACCGGTATTTCCCGCTCCATCCGCCGTGATCGTTGACGAAATCAATCGCCGACAGCACGTTTTTACTTGGGCTGTTCTCCCCTGTCGAGGGCGCGGCCGGATCGGTGTAGTTGATCCAGTTTCGGTTTTGCTTGACTTGAAGGCTGCGTTTGCTGTCCGTGTAGATTTCGGAGCCGTCTTTTTCCCGGATATAGCGGGTGATGCTCGGATCAAAGAACAAGCTCCGCTGCATCTGCTCCGTCGTATACAACCCGGTGTTCAAACCGGTTTCGACCAGATCGACCGGCTCTTCGGGAACGTAATAACCCTCCGTCAACGTATACGGCACCCAATCCTTGCCGAAATCGACCTGCTGCTGCACGTCCTGCACCGTTAAATCCGCTTTGGTTGCTTCGTACACGACGTCGCCCTGCGAGCTGAAGAAGAAGACGCGCACCTGATCATCGGTTCCCGTGTTGTAGATCAGCAGCCGATTGACGTTCTCCGCGTCGAACAGCGGGTCCGGCGCAATCTGCATCACCTTCTGCAGCAGCTCCACCGGGACGCCACCGCCGAATTCCAGTTCTACGCCGATATCCTTGCTGCGGATGTCCGACCAGTTGATATTGTCGATGTCATACCGCTGGAAACCTTCGAACTGGCGGCCCTTCAGCCGGTTGTAGATCAAATTGTAAAACGTCGAATCCGGGTAAAACACGGTGTGCCGCTCCTCGCCCATATGCACGGCGATTTGCGCCGGAAAGAGCATCGAATCCGCCTCCAGGGTCGTCCCCATGTTCTCCGTGCGGATGTAGTCGCTCTCCGATTTGACCACCGGATTGCTGCCCGGCAATTGATAGATCAGGAAATAACTCTGTACCAGGCTGCACGCGACCAGCAAGGCCAGCGCCAGCGATTTGACCCTTTCCTTCACCGCGCTTCGCCTCCTTGCTTCTCCGCCGGCAGCGTAAAGGTCACTTTCGTGCCTTTGCCAAACTCCGACTGCAGGGAAATGGTCCCGCCATGCGCCCGCACAATTTCCCGGGCAATGGATAAGCCTAAGCCCGTCCCGCCCATATTCCGTGAACGCGCCTTATCGACGCGATAGAATCGTTCAAAAATCCGATCCAGGTCCTTCTTCGGAATCCCGATCCCGTTATCCTGCACCGATATCGCCAGCTGGCGGTCTTCGGTCAGGCGCGCTTCCAGCGTAATGGTACCGCCTTCCGGCGTATACTTCATCGCGTTGGAGATCAGGTTGTCCAACACCTGGTCGATCTGGTCGCGGTCGATCCAGGCCGTGTCCACGTCGCTGGCGATAAACAGCGTAGGCTTGATCCCCTTCTCCTGCATCTGAAAAGAAAACCGGTCGGCCACTTCCTCCAACATCTCCATCACGTTCGTCGGCTGCTTGCGCAACTGAGCTTCCTGAGAATCGAAGCGCGACAGGTGCAGCAGGTCGGTGACGAGGCGGATCATCCGCTCGGTTTGGTTCTGGATGACGGACACGAACCGCGGCCCGAGCTCCGGATCCTCCATCGCGCCGTCCTCCAGCGCCTCCGTGTAGCTCTTGATCGTCGTCAGCGGCGTCCGCAGCTCGTGCGACACGTTGGCTACGAACTCCCGACGCGACGCTTCCAGCTTCTCCTGCTCGGTGACGTCCTGGAGCACGGCGATCGTGCCGATGATCCCGATCTCCCGCCGATGGATCGGCGTAAACGTCACCCGGATCAGGAAGACATCGCCGTCCGGCCCGGTATTCTCGAGGATCGTCGAGTGCATCGTGCCTTGCTCCAGTACATTCTTCTCCTCATCCGGCAGGTTCAGCAGCGACATGATATCGGCCCGATCGGTCGCCGCATCCGGCGTCCCCAGCATTTCGCTCGCGCGCCGGTTCATCAGGATGACCCGGCCGGTCTCATCCGTCGCGATCACCCCGTCGCTCATGTTCGTCAGAATCGAAGCGAGCTTCTCCTTCTCTTCCTCGTTTTGCGCCAGCGCATCGCGCAGCCGGCTGGTCATGTAGTTGAACGCTTTGCTAAGCTGTCCGATTTCGTCGTTGCCGAGCACGGGCATCTTCTGGTGGAACTCCCCTTCGGCCACCGCCGTGGCGCGACGGGTCAGCTCCTTGATCGGCGAGGTGATCGTATGGGCCAAAATCACGCCAAGCACCGCCGTCAGCCCCAGCGCCAGCAAAATCCCGGATATGAAAATATTATTAATCCGCTCCATCGTACTGTATAACTCGCTCATCGACGCCGCGATGTAGATGGCGCCGACGATTTTCCCGCCGCTGACCACCGGCTTGGCAACGACCTTCTTCCTGACGTTATCCTCATCGATGATGTATTCCTCGTTGTCGCGGATCCCCTGCAAGGCCCGGCTTACGACCGTCTGCGTGTTCTTCGTGCCTACGTAGTCGGCGTGGGACGGCTTGGACGTCGTCAGCACCTTGCCGCTCGCATCGAGCACCTGAATCTCCGCCCCGCCGATATTGAACAGGTTATTGACCAGCACGCGCAGATTCTCCAGCGATTCCTCCGCCGACTCTCCGGTCACGCCCAGGTTTTGCGCCGCCAATACGGAGAGCAACTCTGCCCGCTCCTGCAGCTCCTTGGTGAAGTTGCTGGTCAGCGAGGTCTTCATCGCGCTCACGAAATACACCCCGATCAGTTGCATAGCGATCAGGATGAGCAGCACGTAAATGATGATCAGTTTGGCCTGGATCGTACGAAAAAAAGAGGGCAGATTCATTCTAGAGTCCACCCGCCTTGGAGCTTCGCATCATATACCCCAATCCCCGCCGCGTCAAAATGTACTCCGGCTTGCTCGGATCCTTCTCGATCTTCTCGCGCAGCCGGCGAATCGTCACGTCCACCGTACGGACATCGCCGAAATACTCGAAGCCCCACACCGCTTGCAGCAGGTGTTCCCGGGTCATCACCTTGCCGGCGTTCTTGACCAGATAATGCACGAGCTCAAACTCCCGGTGCGTGAGGTCCAGCGGCTCGCCGTTCTTATGCACCGTGTACATGTCCGTATCGATGAACAGTTCAAACAGGCTGATTCCCTGCTTCGTGTCCTCCGCGCCTTCAACCGCCGCCGACTTCTGCTGGCGTCGCATCTGCGCCTTGACCCGGGCCAGCAGCTCGCGCGTGCTGAACGGCTTGGTCACGTAGTCGTCGGCTCCCAGTTCCAGCCCCAGCACCTTGTCGATCTCCCCGTCCTTGGCCGTCAGCATGATGATCGGCGTTTCAAGCTTCGCCCGCACCTCCCGGCACACGTCCATCCCGTCCTTGCCGGGCAGCATCAAATCGAGCAGAATCAGGTCCGGTTGTTCGGAGAACGCCAGCCGGGTTGCCTCAATCCCGTCGAAGGCCAGCACGACCTCGTAGCCCTCTTTTTCCAAATTGAATTTCAAAATATCCGCAATGGGTTTCTCGTCATCCACGACCAGAATTTTTCCTTGCATGACTTCGTTCACCCCAACTTTCAGCCATGGGCTTTTGCTCCCTCTATCTTACCATATCTGACGCCGCATCAGCTATCCGCGGATCCGGTAACGATTGACAGCTCGCATATCTGGGTAATTCATCTATGAAGCAAAAAAAAGCCCGCCTCCCTCACGGGCTGCGGGTCTTGTTTTACTCGCATTATAGGTACTTCATCGGGTTCTGAATGCTGCCGTTCTTGTGAATCTCGAAATGCAGATGCGTACCGGTCGAGCGCCCGGTGTTGCCCATCACGCCGATCTTGTCGCCCTTCTCGACGACTTGCCCTTTCTTCACGCTGATCTTGCTTAGGTGGCCGTACAGCGTTTCATAGCCATTCTTGTGGTCGATGACGATGCAGTTGCCGTACCCCGTCTTCGTCCCGACGAACGTGACAACCCCGTCATCCGCGGCGAGGATGCTGCGGTTCGAGGACACGAGGTCGACGCCTTTATGCGTCCGCCCCCAGCGCTCGCCGTAGCTGCTCGTCATCTTGGCGCTGGACACCGGCCAGGCGAACTGCCCGGTCCCTTCGCCCAGTACGACCTTCGTCCCGCGCACGACGATTTTCGGCGACGATTTCTTCGTGACTTCCTGGCCTAACCATTCTTCGTCCACGACCATGCCGTTTTCCTTCGTGATCCGGTACTCCATCGTTTTCAGGCCGCTCGTACCGGGCGAGACGACTTTGGTCTGTCCCGATCGCATGCCGGCGTTCGTCTTCACGATCACCTGCGGTTCGGTGACGATTTGTTCCGTTACGTGCTCCACCGTACGAACCGTAAGCGCCGGCTGGACCGCTTTTACGTTGAGCACCGTTCCGATTTGCAACGTTAACTCTTCAATCCCGGGATTGTTTGCGAACAGCTCCTTCTGCGACACATCGAAACGGGCCGCGATCGACGAGATCGTGTCCCCTTCCTGTACCTCATACTGAATGGCTTCCTCGTCCCCTTGAAGGATCTTTCGCACGGCTTCCTCGGGGCTCAACACCTTGTTGGGGTCCGATTTGACCTCTCCTTGCGCCACCTCCTCGGCAATTTCCACCGTTTCCAGGGTCGCATTGGAGGCTTTCGTTTTGGCCCCCGCCGATGCGCTGCCGCCGGTCCGTTTTACTTTAGCTGCCAGGGTGCTGGCCTCCACATTCGGGGCGTATTGCGATTTGACTCGGTCCAGTACCTCACGGGCTGCCGCCTGGTCCTTCACAACGGCAATCACTTTGCCGTCCACCTTCAGTTCTACGCCTTTGGCATAACCGGTTAACATCCCGTACAGCTCGTTCAGCGTCGATTCGGCGTCGACTTCAGCTTTGTAGGCCTGCTCCGGTTTGGTGGTGATGTCCTCGGTATTTACCGCCATCTCCACGCCCGGGTATTTCTGTTTATATTCCTGCTCCTTGCGTTCAATCAGAGCCTTTAATTGCGATTCGCTCGCGATCGTGCCAATTTCCTTCCCGCCGACGTAAACCCGGTAATAAGCTACCGTATTGGCCTTGACGTATTGCTGCCCTGCCAAATAGACCGTACCTGCGATCAATACCACGGCGGCCCCGGTCAGGGCGACCTTGCGGGATTTCAGAAGATCAGGCCATCTTCGCCCGCTCTCCGGTTCGGATCTCTCTGAATCGTTTTCCGGGCGGCTGTGTTGCTCCTGCGTTCGAGAGTTGTCTCCGCGCCACAGCTGCCAACGTTTTCCCGTAAAACCTTTCATACCGATCTCCTTTATTCATCGACTCGATTCGACTTAAAATGGTGTCAAAATTTTAACCTTTTGCCGCTATTGTTTACTTTAACACAGCCCAGCAAGGGATTTCAACCTTGGGCCCAAATGCAAACAACCCGCTTAACGAAGCGGGTTCTCGCGATTTTACCGGCATCTCGGCCGACTGTTTAAATTTACAATCCTGTGAATGTTAACGCTGACATTCCCTATAGACGGGCGTTTTGGCGTTTACTTTTTTAACAATTCCATGACCTTGGCGTATTCCGTTTTGTCCAAATGTTTCGACAAGATCTGCTCGATGTTAATCATTTCCGTTTCGGTCAATCCGCCCTCTAAGGCGACGGTTAAGATTTGCATGTCCTCCTGCGGCAGCTTCTTCATGAGAATTGCAAAAATCTCCTCCTTCTGCTTATCGGGCAGCTCCTCTTTCTTGGCGACGAGATCGTCCGGCGTCACCACCACCTGCTGGTCCTCGCCCAACGCTTCTCCCCCGTTCATCCCGCCCATCACCGGCAATGCATCCTCCGGCGCGTCGGCCTCCGTTCCATTGGCGTCCGTACCGGTACCGCCGGCCGGGTTCCCGTTCGTTTCCGTCGTTCCCTTCGGAGTGCCGCTATTCTTCCCGCCGCTACCGGACGTATCCGCCACTTCGTCTTCTGTCTTGCCCGAGCCGGCGTCGCCTGTGCGATTCCCATCGGCGCTGTTCTCAGCGTTGCCGATCTTGGCTGTACCGCCGTCGCCGTCTCCTGGATCGGCATCTCCTTCCGCCTCATCCGCACGGCCTGCGGTTCCGCCAAACCCCAACATGCCCTTCACAATCCCGCCGAAGCCGGGAGCCTGCCCGGTTAAGGGCAGATTGTAGCTGCTCAATAACGTTTGGATGTACGAATTGACGATGTATCCCGTCGTGGCAACGGTCAATAGGCTGACCGCTACGATCGTTATGCATAATTTCAAGATCCATCCGAGCCATTTCATCGTTTTGTCCTCCTACTGCCTAAGAATCTAGTCTCTCAACCTCCAGTATGGACGACGAAACCCGATTTCAATCTTACCCCGGACCAAAACTAGAAAAGAAAGCCGCCGGCAGAGCGATGTTTCCATCCCCTATCGGCGGCTTGGTGATAGCCTCATAGTCTATGCTTTTGGATTATTCGTAGATCGGCAGCACCTGATTGGTCTGGCTGCGGTTGCGGCCTACCGAGAAAATCGCGATCGGCACGCCGGTCAACTCGGACACGCGACGAACGTAATTACGGGTGGTCTCCGGGAGATCCTCCAGCGTTTTCGCGCCGGAAATATCCTCCGACCAGCCCGGCATCTCTTCGTACACGGCTTCGCACTCCGCGAGCATTTTCAAGCTGGCCGGGTAGTGGGTGATGATCTCGCCGCGGTATTTATAACCGGTGCAGATTTTTACGGTTTTGAGACCGGTCAACACGTCCAGGGAGTTGAGCGACAGCCCGGTCAACCCGCTCACGCGGCGCGTATGGCGGACAACCACGCTGTCGAACCAGCCCACCCGGCGCGGGCGCCCGGTGACCGTCCCGTATTCATGGCCGGTTTCGCGGATCATGTCGCCAATTTCGTCGAACAGCTCGGTCGGGAACGGACCATCGCCGACACGGGTCGTGTACGCTTTCGCGACGCCGATAATCTGGTGGATTTTCGTGGGTCCTACGCCGCTGCCGTTGCAGACCCCGCCGGCCGACGGATTGGACGACGTGACGAACGGATAGGTGCCTTGGTCGATGTCGAGCATGACGCCTTGCGCTCCTTCGAACAACACCTTCTCGCCGGCATCGATCGCATCGTTCAAAATCACCGACGTATCGGCAACGTACGGACGGATGATTTCCGCGTACTCCAGATATTGCTGCAGCACTTCCTCCACGTCCAGCGGCTGCCCGCCATAGACGGTTTCGATCAGATGGTTTTTCTCCTTCATGATGTGGCGCAGTTTGGTTTCAAACTCCTCCGGATCCATCAAATCGGCAATCCGAATCCCGCTGCGGGAGGCTTTATCCATATAGGCCGGCCCGATCCCCTTCTTGGTCGTCCCGATCTTGTTCTCACCTTTGCGTTCTTCCTCCAAAGCGTCCAAAACCAAGTGATACGGCAAAATGACATGAGCCCGGTCGCTGATCACCAGATTTTTCGCGCTGAACCCGTTCTCTTCCACATAGTTGATCTCTTCGATCAATGCAGCCGGGTTAATGACGACCCCATTGCCGATGACGCAACGTTTATTTTGATTGAAGATGCCTGACGGAATCAAGGTGAGTTTGTACTTCTTGCCGTCGATAAGAATGGTGTGACCGGCGTTGTTGCCGCCTTGATAACGGGCCACCACATCGGCGCTTTCCGCCAAGAAATCCGTGATTTTACCTTTACCTTCGTCTCCCCATTGCGTTCCCACAACGACTACCGTTGACATGTACATTCCCCCGCCCGGTGCGTCAAGCACCTGTATTTGAACATTGCAAAAGACAGCCTTCCGATTGCTGATCGCTTCCCGCAACCCGTAGGCCGATGCGACAATTCATCTTGTTGTACGCGCTAGCAACGCGCCGCTGACATCAAACCGCGACTGGTCTATCGCTTTAACGCAGCAATACCAGTTTAACAGTCTCTATTTTTAAAGTCAAATTAAAAAGCGAACGATCTTTCGATAACATTTTACAAATGTTCGGAATTAATTCATGAACCCAACAAAAAAGGGCGACGCGTTAGGTCAGCCCTTAGAATCCAATATGTCCAGAGGTACTAATGTAAGATATAAGTCCTATCCTGCAAAAGCGTCCGCATGGGCCCGCTCATAATTGGCGAACTTGTTGAAGTTCTTCAAGAACACCAGCTCCACCGTCCCGACGGGGCCGTTCCGCTGTTTGGCAATGATGATTTCGATGATGTTCTTCTTCTCCGTCTCTTGATTGTAGTAATCGTCCCGGTACAGAAACGCTACGATATCGGCGTCCTGCTCGATGGAACCGGATTCCCGAAGGTCGGACATCATCGGACGCTTGTCCTGCCGCTGCTCGACGCCCCGGCTTAACTGGGACAAAGCGATGACCGGCACTTCCAGCTCCCGGCCGATTTGCTTGAGCGTCCGGGAAATTTCCGAGACCTCCTGCTGCCGGTTCTCTCCGGGTTTGCCCCGGCCCTGAATCAGCTGCAGGTAGTCGATTACGATCATGCCCAAGCCGCGTTCCTTCTTGAGCCGGCGGCATTTCGCCCGGATATCGGCAACCGTGATCCCCGGGGTATCGTCGATATAAATCTCCGCTTCCGACAAGGCGGCAATGCCCATCGTCAGCTTCGACCAATCGTCATCGCTTTTGAAGTCCCCGGTCCGCATGACGCTGGCATCGAGGTTCGCTTCGGCGCAGATCATCCGCTGCACCAGCTGGGCCGCGGACATCTCCAGACTGAAGATCGCCACGGTCTCTTTGGCGCGAACCGCCACGTTCTGCGCGATATTCAAGGCAAACGCGGTTTTACCTACGGAAGGCCGCGCCGCTACGATGATCAAGTCACTCCGCTGGAATCCGGCTGTCATTCTATCCAAATCAACGAACCCGGATGGAATCCCGGTTGTTGTACCCCGGTTCTGATGCAGCGTCTCCACGCGTTCGAACACTTCCATCAGCACGTCGCGAATGGCGATAAACCCGCTGCCCGAGCGGCGGTTGGAGATCTCCAAAATGCGCCGTTCGGCATCGCTGAGCATATCGGCCACGTCTTCGCCGCCGGTATAACCGTCGCTGACGATTTGCGTCGCCGTACGGATCAACCGCCGCAGCATCGATTTCTCTTCGATGATTCGCGCGTAATAATCCACGTTGGCCGCCGTCGGCACGGCATGGGCCAGCTTGGCCAAATAACTGACGCCGCCGATCTCTTCGAGCTCGCCGCGGTCCTTCAACTTGGCCGTCAACGTGACGAGGTCGATCGGCTTGCCTTCCTCGCCCAGCTGAACCATCGCTTCAAAGATCAATTGATGGGGCTTATCGTAAAAATCCTCGGTCCGCACCCGCTCCATCGCGGAAATGAGCGCTTCCGACTGCAGCAGCACGGCCCCGAGAACCGCCTGCTCGGCTTCTAGGTTTTGCGGGGGGATCCGGTCAAAAAACAGATCGCCGCTCATCTCATTCCTCCGTGACTTGAACCTTAAGCGTCGATTTCACTTCCGGGTGTAGCTTAACCGGCACTTGCGTTACGCCCAGCGTCCGGATCGGATCGTGCATTTCGATTTTGCGCTTATCCAGCTTCACGCCGGCTTTCTCCAGCGCCTCCGCGACTTGCTTGCTGGTAATCGCGCCGAACAGTCGGCCGCCTTCGCCGGCTTTCGCTTTCAACTGGACGGTCATTTCCTCCAGCTTCTTGCCCAGCTGGATCGCTTCTTCCTTCTCCTGGGCTTTGCGCTTCAGCTCGGATGCCGTTTGCTGCTCCAGCGTCTTCACGTTGCCCTCCGTCGCCGGACGAACCAGCCCGCGCGGCATCAGGAAGTTTTGTGCGTAGCCTTCCGATACTTCTTTGATTTCCCCTTTTTTCCCTTGGCCTTTGACATCCTTCAAAAAGATCACTTTCATTCGAATAACCCCTCTTCCTTCTCTATTTCATCCAGCACGGCGAGCAGCCTTTTCTCCGCTTCCGCCTGGGTTCCTTCCAACTGAACGGCTGCATTCGTCAAATGTCCTCCGCCGCCGAGCCGCTCCATGACCACCTGCACGTTCATGCTCCCGAGTGAACGGGCGCTGATCCCGATCAGGCCGTCCGGCCGCTCGCTGATCACGAACGAAGCGAGTACGCCCGTCATGTTCAGCAGCGTATCCGCCACTTGGGCGATCAACAGCTGCGGGATTTTGCGGTTCGGCTCCGTCACCGCCAAGGCGATATGCCCATGGATCATGCGGGCATGCTTGATGATGTCGGCCTTGGCGATGTATTCCTGCAGGTCTTCCTTCAGCATTCGCTGCACCATCACCGTGTCCGCCCCGTTCCGGCGGAGGAACGCCGCGGCCTCAAACGTCCGCGAGCCGGTATGGAGCGCGAAATGCTTCGTATCGACGGTGATGCCCGCGAGCAGCGTCGTCGCCTCCAGCGGGCTGAGCTCCACCTTCTCGTGAATGTACTGCAGCAGCTCGGTGACGAGCTCGCAGGCCGAGGAGGCGTAAGGCTCCAGGTAGACGAGTACCGCATCGGCCACGAATTCCTCGCCGCGGCGGTGGTGATCCACGATGACGACGCGGCTTGCTTCTTCGACCAGCCGGGGCTCCATCGTGATGGAGGCCTTATGCGTATCGACGAGCACGAGCAGCGTATGCTCGGTCATCATATTCAGGGCCTGCTCCGGCGAGATAAACCGCCGGAGCAGGGCCTCCTCTTTGCCGATGCGCTCCATCAGGCGCTCGATCGCCGGGTTCGGGCCATCCAGTACGATGTGGGCCTCGACCTTGTACATATCGGCGGCTTTCAGCACGCCGATGGAGGCGCCGATCACGTCGAGGTCCGGAACGCGATGGCCCATGATGATGACGCGGTCGCTCTCCTGCATCAAATCGCGCAAGGCATGCGCGATGACGCGGGCGCGGACGCGCGTCCGCTTCTCTATGGCGCCGGATTTGCCGCCATAGAAGGACAACCGCTGACCGGCCTTCACCGCGGCCTGGTCGCCCCCGCGGCCGAGCGCCATATCCAAGCTGGACTGGGCGAGTTCGCCCAGCTCGCTGAAACGCTCGGCGCCAAAAGCGAGGCCGATGCTGAGCGTAATCGGCACCTTCAGGTCCGCGGTCATTTCGCGGACCTCGTCCAGGATGACGAACCGGCTTTGCTCCAGTTCGTCCAGCGATTTCTGATTCAGAATCATCAGATATCGCTCGGAGGACAGCCGCCGCAGGTAAACGCGGTACTGTTTGGCCCATTCCGTGATCGCCGTCGCCACGCGGGCGATCAAGGCGGTCCGCTGCTGGTCGTCCATGCCCTGGGTGGCTTCGTCCAGATTATCCAGCAGCACGATGCCAAGTGCGGCCCGTTCATCTTCGTACCGGCTGCGCAGTACCGCCAGCTCCGTCATGTCGTGGATGTAAATGAGCCGCTCGTTGGCATCGACGGTCAGCTCGTAGTAACGCTCCCCAACCATCGTTTCCACGGTTGTCCGGGCGCCGCTCCCGTCCTTCTTGTCCCGGCTTGGCACGGGAAGCTGCGGCAGCAGCTCGGACAGCGGCAGACCTACGACGGAATCTTTGCCGTACATCCCGGTCACGAAATGATTATGCCATTCCACCGTCCGCTCTTCGCTGTAGAGCATCAGGCCGAACGGCAGCTTGCCGACGGCCTCGCCTTCTACCCGTTTGATCCGGTAGTTCAAATCGGTCACGTAGCGGATCAGCTCTTTGCGGAACTGCCGCTCCGCCCGCAGCATGCTGTACGTCAACACGCCGACGAGGCATAAGCAAACCAGCCCCAAAATCCAGTTAAAGTAGGAGACGAAGATGACGAGCAGCAACTGAAGCATGAACATCCATACGGTTTGGTAACCGTACCAACGTTTTTGCAAAATATTAGGCATGCCTTCTCACCCTATCGTCTTGATCTCGTAATCATATCCCGTAGCGGAAACGCAATGTCCAGAATCCCCACGATCCGCAGCGGCGGAATAATCAACATCGCCACGATAAGCAGGATCGGAATGACCGGATTCCACTTGCGGTGATAGGCCGCAAAGAAGAAGAAGCTTGCCGTTTGCACCATGAAGAGAAATTGCAGCAGCGGCATCAAGTTCAGCAAAATCGTACCCATGAACCCCTGCTGTACGGCTTCCCCGCCGAACCACTGCAGCAGCACGCCGATCAAATAGTACCAGATCAGCGAACGCGGCAGCCGCCAATCGCGAACCGGCGGCAGCTTCGGCACCGCATGCCCCAAGCTGGACAACGTCGGCCGGGAGATGGCGTGCGCCACCGCAGCGATCAGGAGCGAGAAGACGATCATCGTAAACGGAATCATCCGCACCGTCAGGCTGGAGAACTGCTGGCTCATCTCCGGAGACCATACGAATCCGCCCGTCAGCGAGCTGTCGGCGACGTTCGTAAACGGGGCCATGGCCGAATTGAGCAGGTCTTCGATCGCGTTGGCCAGATTGAAGTCAAAGAATACCGTGCTGATCAGAAGGATCAGCAAAAATTCCAGCAGAATCGTGCCCGCACCCGCCATCACCGTGCGGAAAGCCGGGCCTCTTTTCTTATATAAATAGCCCATGACGATCGAAGGGATGATAAAATACAGGGCCTGCAGCAGAATAACCGGTCCGAAGATCAGCGAAGCCGCCAGCCAGACCACCGCCACGTGCACGAGAAACGCTCTTGTCGACAAGGTCGTATACAGCAAGATGCCCGGCACGATCAGAAAAAACATCGTAATCACGGTTAGCGGAGTTGCAAGCGACAACAGAAGCAGCAAATATGCGGCGCTCCAAGCCACCGATGTCCAGCGTAACTTCAAATGGGTTCACCTCTTACGCATATGTTCTTCCAGGGTAGAAATATCTTGATACCAATCCTCGAGCTGGTGACCCTCCTGCTTATGTTTTCTTAGTTTTTCCAAGATGCTGTCATCCATATCCCGATAGGAAACACCTAGTCTCCGCCCCAAAATATAACTGCTGACAATCAGGCTGGCAAGACTGTCCGTTACCCGCGTCGTGCTGCCTTCCCATAATGCCTTAAACAAACGGGATACGTGATCGACTACTTCCGTCTTGAGCCATTCAATCACCTTGGCACGTTTGGCCACATCCATTTCCTTATGCATGGCGGACAGCTTCCACCCTCCCCGAAAAAAGCTTTATTCTTCATTATAGCATAATGCAATCGCGACAAAAGACGCAAACCCTTGCTATTATAAGGGAACCTAACTTTTTGAACCTTCATTGAAAAGGTAGTTCAAAAACTCGACGATGAAACGTCCTTGGTCACGAACTTTTCGCAATATTCGATGATCTGGCTGCGCCGGACGATCCCGATGAACCGGCCCCGGTCATCCACCACCGGCACGAAGTTCTGCACCTTTGCCAGATTGATCAGGTCCTCCATATCGGCATCGATCCGCACGGGCTTGATGTCCATCTTAAGCGGAACGTCCTTCAGCAGAAATTTTGAAGCGGTCTCAAAATTGATTTTGCCGTTCGAGTTTTTCATGTGCCACAACAAATCGCCTTCCGTTACCGTGCCGACATACGCCCCGTCTTGATCGATGATCGGCACCGCTGTATACCTGTGAAACTCCATGCGTTCCAACGTTTGCCGCAAAGTGGAATCCAGCGTCACGGTCACCACGTCATTTTTCGGAAGTAAAAAGAACGCTATATTCATGAGAACAAAATCCTCCTCATCCTTCATTCAGACTCCCCTAATTGATACGTTTCGAAACGGAATATGTTCCGGGCCGACCCGCGTGAAATCGGCAGCCGGAACACCGGACTGCCGAGGTCTGAAATAAGCCTATAAAGCGGTTTAATCTAAAGTATGATGCCCCAAGATTACTCATTCTTGCTATTGCTGTTTGTCGCCGTTCCCTGCGCGCCGTTTTGGCTCGTCCCGGCCTTCTCGGCATCACGGGATTCCGGCGTAATCAAGGCGGAGGCCTCCGTCTCCGGGTTGAGCCAGTTGTCGATCATCTCTTTGGCAAAGTCCACATCTTCTTCGTTGGCTTTGTCATAATAAACGCCGTTCAGCCGCATCCCTTCGCCCATGATCGTAAATCCGCTGATTTGCGGAGTCGCATCGCCCAGCAGCACTTGCTTCGACAAATCGATAATTTGGTTCGGCGGCAGGTCCGTCTTAAAATTATCGCCCATCAGGTTCATCAATTCAGGAATTTTTGTCACTTGGTTCAGCTTTAACATCCGGTCGACCATGGCGTTCAAGAACACTTGGTGCCGCTTCGTCCGGTTAAAATCGCTGTCCTCGCGATAACGTACGAAATTCAAAGCCTCCGTGCCGTCGTACAGCGGTTTGCCTGCCTTAATCGTAAACTTCTCGTGATCGGCTTGTTTATTTACGATATCCTTGGTGATCGGCAGCTCCACGCCCCCAAGCGCGTCTACGATATCCCGCACGCCTTGGAAATTGATGGCCGCGTAATAATCGACCGGATACCCGATGAAATTCTCCACCGTGTCCTTGGCCATTTTCTCGCCGCCGAAGGCATACGCGTGGTTGATCTTGTCTTCCTTATCTTTGCCAACGATCTCCGTGTAGGTATCGCGAGGGATGGAGACCAACAGGACCTTGGCATCCTCCGGCCGCACCACCGCATAGATCATCGTATCCGATCGGGCCGGCTCATTATTTCGCTGATCCACGCCGAGCAGCAGCGCGCTGAACGGTTCCATCTTCTCTTCCTGCGGTTGCACCGGTTTCGCTTCTTCCCCTTCGAGCGGAGAATACGAGCGTTCCAGCGTTTCCTCGACTTTGCCCGACAGGAACAAATCAAATGCCATCACGGCAAGGGGTTTGCGGAACAAATATCCCCCCGCTCCAAGTACTAATAGAACTACTAGCGTGAGGATTGCTATTTTTTTTCGGTTTTTCCTCGGTTTCATCTTCTGCCTACTCTGTCGTTCAATCATTGATTTACGCCTCCATCGCCGATCTGTTTAATCTCGCCATGATCCATCTATGTTTTCGCCGCTAATCTACTTGTTCTACTCTTCTTGGCCTCTTACCCTTGAAAACAACTCTACCGCTTCGTACTATAACACATCGGGGAATTCGGGTACAACAATACGGCACATGCAGATGCTGGACGGCCAACCAGACTGGCTGCAAATGGGGTTGTGGCGTAAAAATAGAGAGAGGCCCGCTCCTTCCCGGAGATCGGGCCCCTGACGTGATTAATTGCAGAACTTGCATGCTATAGAGCTATCGGTTGATTAGGCCAACACCGTTCCCGGCTGCAGCGGGAAATGGCAAGCCACCTGACGACCCGGGGCTGCCTCTACCAACTGCGGCTCTACCTCGGAGCAACGCGCTTGGGCGAACGGACAGCGGGTATGGAAGCGGCACCCGGAAGGCGGGTTCGCCGGTGAGGGAACATCCCCTTGCAGCACGATCCGCTCCTGCTTCCGGCCCGGTACCGGCTTCGGAATCGCCGACAACAGCGCGGCGGTATACGGGTGAAGGGGCTCCGCGAATAACGTCTCCGTCTCGCCGACCTCCACCAGCTTGCCCAGGTACATCACGCCGACCCGGTCCGAAATATGCCGGACGACGTTCAGTCCATGGGCGATAAACAGGAACGTCAGCCCAAGCTCTCGCTGCAGCTTCATGAGCAGGTTAATGACCTGCGATTGAACGGATACGTCAAGCGCCGACACCGCTTCATCCGCCACGATGAACTTCGGATTCAGCGCTATTGCCCGGGCAATGCCGATCCGCTGCCGCTGCCCGCCGGAAAATTCATGCGGATAACGATTGCGCCGGCTGGCGTCCAGCCCGACCAGCTCCATCAATTCTACGACCCGTGCATCGACCTGCTTAGGTGACATGCTGCGGTGCACGCGCAACGGTTCTCCGATGATATCTTTAACCAAAAAACGTGGGTTCAGCGAACCAAACGGATCTTGGAAAATAATCTGCATCTCTTCGCGCAGCTTCCGCAGCTCTTGCCCCCGCAAAGAATGGATGTCCCGACCCTGGTATACCACTTCACCCTCCGTGGCTCCTTGCAGGCGAAGGATGACGCGTCCCAGCGTCGATTTGCCGCAGCCGGATTCCCCGACTAGTCCGAAGGTTTCCCCTTGGCGAATCGCCAAGGATACGTCGTCCACGGCTTTCACTTGGCCGACGACCCGGCTGAGCAGGCCTTTATGAATCGGGAAATATTTCTTGATCCCGCGGATATCGACCAGGATTTCCCCGGAATTCGAAGCGATCGACCGCTTTACCTCTACATTTGCCGTTTCCGTCGTCATGCAGGTTTCACCTCATCTCTGCTGCTGTGGCCATCGCCCAAGCGTACCGGCTTATCTTCATAGAGCCAGCAGGAAGTACGATGGTCGGCTCCAATCATAAACTCAGGCGGTTCCTTCTGCCGGCACACCTCCGTCGCATGCGGACAGCGGGGGTGGAATCGGCATCCGGTAGGCAACTGCCCGATCGGGGGAATCGTCCCCTGAATCGTATATAGCTCTCCTCCCCGTTCCCCTTCGAACCCCGGGATCGATTGGAGAAGTCCCACTGTATACGGATGGCTCGGTTGGTTGAAAATTTGCTCCACCGGCCCTTCCTCGACGATCGCCCCCGCATACATCACCGCGACCCGGTCCGCCATTTCCGCCGCCACGCCCATATCATGGGTGATCAGCAGGATAGACATGCCGAGTTCGGCCTGCAGCTTCCGCAACAGATCGAGGATTTGCGCCTGTACCGTTACGTCCAATGCAGTCGTAGGCTCGTCGGCGATCAGCAGCTCCGGATCGCAGGCAAGCGCAATGGCGATGACGACCCGTTGGCACATCCCGCCAGATAACTGATGCGGGTATTGTTTCGCGCGGATTTCCGGCGCCGGAATGCCTACCAGCTTGAGCAGGTCGACCGCCATCTTCCAAGCCTCTTCCCCGTTTTTGTTTTGGTGCAGACGCAGGCTTTCGGCAATTTGTTCCCCTACGGTAAACACCGGGTTCAAGGCCGACATCGGATCCTGAAAGATCATCGCGATCCGGTCGCCGCGAATCTTCCTCATCTCTTCTTGAGTTTTTGCCGTTAGCTCCTGTCCTTGGAATTGAATGCTGCCTTCCAGAATCGAGCCGCCGGCATAATCGATTAACCGCATTACGGCTAATGACGTGACGCTTTTCCCGCTGCCCGATTCGCCCACCAGGCAAACCGTCTGGCCTTTACCTATGGATAGCGAAATTTGGTCCGTAGCTTTGACGACCCCGTTTTCCGTGAAAAAGCCCGCTGTCAGTTTCCGGATTTCGAGAAGTTTCTCCGCCATTTTGCCAGCCTCCTCCGGGATTTGTTCATACTCTGTCTTGGATCCAGCGCGTCACGGATCCCGTCACCGATAAAGTTAATCGCCAAGACGACAATCAAGATGCATAATCCGGGGTACACGGCCTGCATTTTATCGATGAGCATGAATTCTTGCGCATTGCTCAGCATCAGCCCCCAGCTCGTGTCAGGCGTTTGAACGCCTAAGCCCAAGAAAGACAAGGCGGATTCACTCAAAATCGCCGCCCCGACCATCAACGTGGCGTTGACGATAATCGGGAACATGGAGTTCCGTAGCAAATGCCGGAATATGATCCCCGCATTTGACACCCCGATGGCCCGCGCAGCTTCCACGTATTGCATCTCCCGCAACTGCAGGAAATTTCCGCGCACCAAGCGGGCGATACTCATCCAGCTCGTAAAAGCGAGGATCATGATCATATATTTGATTTCGGAGCCGAAAATCGCCAACACCAGAATGTTGAGAAACAAGGTCGGCACGGAGTTCATCACGTCGACGATCCGCATGCATACCGTATCGATCCAGCCCCCAAAATAACCGGAAATCGCCCCAATAACGGAGCCGATAAACACCGACGCAAAAGCCACCGAAAACCCGATTAACAAGGAAATTCGTGCACTAAACAGCAGTCTTGCGAAGACATCCCTCCCCAATTCATCCGTCCCCAGCAGATGGCCTTCCGATCCGGCGGGCAGATTCGGGAACATCATATCAATCCGGGTCGGATCATGTTTCGCGATGAAGGGAGCAAAGACAGCCAGCCCGATAAATATCAATAACACCACAAGCCCGGTCATCGCGTAGGGGTTGCGCGAGAATTTTTTCCACAGGGTACTCCAAGGTCCAGGCGGTTTCTTCGAGGGCAAAGCGGGTTTCATTGGTTTGACCGATCGCGAATCGGTGACTCCCGGGGGCCTGGATTCCGGGGATGTACCGGACGACATCTTGATCTTCATCTCACTCATGCCGCTGTACTCCCCTTTCCGCCTAATTTAACCCGAGGATCCACGATCGCGTATAATATATCCGCCAGTAAATTGCCGGCTACAACGACAACCGAAGTTACGATGGTAATAGCCATTAATACGGAATACTCTCTGGCAATCGCCATATCGACGAAAAACCTGCCCATCCCGGGCCAGTTAAACACGCTTTCGGTAAGTACCGCGCCAGCTACCAGGGACGGCAAATCGAGGCCAAGTATGGTAATAATCGGGATCAGGGCATTGCGCAAGGCATGCCTAAATACCACTTTTCTTTCTTTAACCCCTTTAGCGCGTGCCGTACGGATGTAGTCCATCTCCAACACTTCCAGCATGCTCGCTCGGGCGTATTTTATATAAGCGGCAAGGGATCCTAAAGAGAGTACGGTTATTGGCAGCACTAAATGCATTAATAAATCGGCAATGCTATTCTCTTTTCCTCTTGTATGCATGTCCGACAAAGGCAACCAATCTAGACCAAGGGAAAACCACTGCTGCAGCAAAATGCCAAACCAAAAGGTGGGCATGGCGAAACCGATATAAGATAGGAAAGAAGACGTTTGATCGGATAATCCATATTGTTTGGTACTATTGTAAATGCCCCACGGGAGAGCGATGATCAGCGTCAGCAGCCAAGCCGCGCCCATCAGAATCATCGTATTGCCGACACGAGGCCAGAGCAGGTCCGCTACCGGAAGATGATTTTTGAACGTATAACCGAAATCGCCTTGCAGCAAATCGCCAACCCACCGGATATATTGGATGGGCACAGGCTGGTCCAAGCCCAAATTCCGTTTCTGTTGTTCAAATGCTTCCGGAGAAAGTCCCGGAGCCAACATGACTTGGGTCGGCCCCCCCGGAGCGGCATGGATCAGCAGAAACGTAACGACCGTAATCAGAAAAATGACCAGTACCGATTGCAGCAAGCGACGGATCAGATATTCTGTCATTTTTTATCCTCCTCATTGAGATAGGTATAAAACCGCGGGACAAGTTTTCTCGCCTTGAAAGGGAGAAGGAGAAAGAGAATGCTCCCTTTCCCCCTCCCGCGGTTCTATTTCCTGTATCCGCCCTTCTTCTTATTCGGTTACCCACCAGTTAATCAGGTGGAAGAAATACCCGTAACCCAGCGATGGTTCCGGACGATCTTCTTCCTTCCAGTGAACCCTTGGCCCGGAGCCGATGGCATTACCGTATTGATAAAGGAACACATACGGCAGGTCTGTGGAAATTTCTTTAGCAACTTCTTTATAGATCTCTTGACGTTTGGCTTGATCTACCGTGGAATAACCGTCGACCCACAGTTGGTCGAGCTTCTCGTTTTTGTACCAGCCCACGTTTTGCCCTGCCGGCGGGAAGTACTTGGAGGAGTAAATGCTCTCCGCATCCGGATCCGGCGTGTTCAAGGACCAAGCCAGCAAGATCGCCTGGAATTTACCCGGGTTGACGTTTTGATCGATCCAGGCCGCAAAGTCAATCCCTTTCGGTTTGACTTCAATGCCCACATCCTTCAGGTTTTGCTGAATGACCGCGGCTACTTGTTCGCGGCGGCTATTGCCGGCGTTATATTGGAGCTCGAAGGAGAAACGGTGACCGTCTTTCTCGAGGATGCCGTCTTTGCCTGCCACCCAACCGTCTTCAGCCAACAGTTGTTTCGCTTTCTCCGGATCGTATGCATAGTTGACGGCCGCATCTTTCGGGTCAGCCCACGTATCCGGAAGGAACGGAGCATTCATCAACACGCCGATGCCTTTCAGAATATTGTCGACCATCCCTTGACGGTTGATCGCATAGGCAATCGCCTGTCTTGTCTTTTGGCCATCAAACAGGCCATAGTTGTCCGGGAAGTTCTTCGGATCGAAGTTAAACCCGACATATTCATACGATTGGCCTGGCTTTTGAATGATTCCGATTTTGTCGTTGGCCTTCACGGCCTCGACCTGAGTCACCGGAATGGCGCTGACATGGTCGACATCGCCTTTCAGCAAAGCTTGCACTTCCGTATTTTGATCCGCATAGATCTTATACACGACCTGTTGGATATGCGGTTTCTTCGCTCCCCAATAGTTCGGATCCAGGTCCATCGTATGGCTTTCGCCCTGCTTCCATTGGGTCCATTTCCAAGGACCGTTGGTGACGGTTTTCGCCGGGTCCGTACCGTATGGATCCTTCTGCAGTTCCTTCACCGGGATATCTTTGAGAATATGGGAAGGCACAAGTTCGGTAACCAGCGTATATTGGAACGGTGCATAGACTTGTTTGAGGGTGATATTGACGGTCAGATCGTCAACCTTCGCAATTTTATCCACTTTATCAAATTGGCTAATCCCTGGCGACCCCGTATCCGGATTTCGCACCGTATCAAATGTATAGATAAGATCATCCGCCGTTACCGGCTGTCCGTCACTCCATTTGGCCGTGTCCTTCAGCTTTACGGTATATGTAAGGCCGTCCTCGGAAATCTGCGGAAGCTCCGCCGCCAAAGACCATGGTTCGACGGCTACGTTTCCTTCGCGGTCCAGGTCGTACAACTTGGCGAATAGAAACTGAACTACATCCCCTGAGGACGTATCATTGACAAAGATAGGGTTCACAGTGACAATGTCGGAAAATGTTCCAAGAACAATCGCACCGCCATCCACCGGCTCGTCAGCCGACGGCTCCGTTTCCGGTTCGGTCGTATTCTCGGGGGTCGTATTGTTCTCTGTCGGAGTCGGCGTATTGGAAGCTGTATTATTGGTACTGCAACCCGTAAACAAAATCCCTACCAGCGACAAAATAAGTAAAATGGACCATAAACTCTTCTTGTTAGCCACCATTTAAATGACTCCTCCTCTTAAAATAGATCGTTAAGAACATTCCGTGTACACCAGTTGGCTACCAGTTGGGACTTGCTTTCCGATCTCCCCCTTTAATCGTTCCTCGTTCCTTCGAACAGGCTTCTTTCTACTCCCCTCTTCCGCTTCAGTTTTGGGTCTTACTCAAAGATCCTTAAACAGTGGTTTACATCAAACTACCATTTTGAATGACCATGGATACCGTCGCGAGTGTCGGAACGAGTGTGGATGGGTACGAATGCGGGTAGTAATAAGGTGCGACGAAAGTCCAATATAAACCATCGGTTAATAAGGTCTTAAACCGATCCTTTAGCAGGGAAATTGCACCAGTTGAATTATTGTTCATAATACATGTGAAAATATCTCACGTCAATATCTTTTTTAATCGTTTGTTGGCTCCTTTTTACCCCTGATTTACTAATATTTTATAGAGTTTATTAATATGAAGCGTTTACAAAAAGTTGAACGTTAATTTTTCTTACTCGTACTTTACTGATCATGTTAACAATTTTCGATCTTCTTCTCTTTATTTCGTCATTAGTCGACGCGATCTCCCATCGATTTACTAGGACTTTGTCGTAGATTCTCGATCCAACGTCACTATAGTCCCTTTCCTGATAAATAAAAAACAGCCGAACCCTAAGGTTTGGCTGTCTCTTTAGCAGATCACTGCTTATTCCGTTGTGTAAGGAAGCAATGCGATTTGACGGGAGCGTTTGATGGCAATCGTCAAAAGGCGTTGGTATTTCGCGCTGGTGCCGGTAACACGACGAGGCAAGATTTTGCCGCGTTCGCTGATGAATTTCTTCAACAGCTCCGTATCTTTATAGTCAATGTGAGTAATTTTATTCACAGTGAAGTAGCACACTTTACGACGTTTGTTGCGGCCGCCACGGCGTGCCGGTCTTTTGTCGTCTCCGCCTTCTCTTTGCTTGAAGCTCATGCTTTTCAGTCCTTTCCGTTGTTAAAATGGCAAATCGTCATCCGAAATATCGATCGGTTTCCCGTCATCGGAGAAAGGATCATCCTGATTGCTGCGCGTGAATCCGCCGCCACGGCTGTTGCCGCTGCCGCTGCCGCCTCCAAACGGAGACTCTTCCCGCGTACCGCCGCCACCACCTGCACCGCCCTCGCGGTTCGATTCCAAGAAACGGACATTATCGGCAATAACTTCGGTTACGTATACGCGTTTGCCTTCGTTATTCTCGTAGTTCCGTACTTGAATACGTCCTTCCACAGCCGTTAACCGGCCTTTACGCAAATAGTTCGCGCAAGTCTCGGCAAGCTGTCTCCAGGTTACGACCGGGATAAAATCCGCTTCACGTTCGCCCCCTTGCGAGGTAAACGGTCTGTCCACTGCAAGCGTAAACTGAGTTACCGCTACACCAGCAGGTGTATATCGCAGTTCTGGGTCCCGGGTAAGACGTCCGATGAGAATGACACGGTTCAACAATCAAATCCCCTCCTTCGGGCAATGGTTACTCAAACTTGAATTAGGCTACGTCTTTCGTAATGAGATAACGGATAACCTCGTCGGAAATCTTCAAGATCCGTTCCAGCTCGGCAACTACTTCTGGAGTAGCTGTGAAATTCACGAGAACGTAAACTCCATCACGAACCTTGTTAATCTCATACGCAAGCCGGCGTTTGCCCAACACGTCGTGTTTGGTAATTTCACCGCCGTTTTGGATGATGCCTTGGAATTTTTCGACTGTAGCTTGAACAGCTTCTTGTTCAACGTCAGGACGAATAATGTACATCACTTCGTATTTGCGCATCTGATTCACCTCCTCTTGGACTATGGCCCCCAATACGTATTCCGTTTGGGAGCAAGGAGCGAGCGTAAACTCGCACCATAGTAGTATATCAAATCGGACGCGGCTGTGCAAGAACCCAAAACCTGCCGCTTTCAGCTAATGGGATAATCATGATCGCGATTCCTCTGCTGCGCTTTCCCATGCCCCAAACCTCTCCTCACTTCGCTTTTATGCTTGTAAATAATTATCGGTGCCTTACAGTACATGAGATGAAGCCCCTCCGGCAAACACTAAGCGTGGATTCCAATGTTGAGGCTGAAAGGAGGCACGACGTATGGGCGAACAAACGGAATTTGAGGAAGGCATGCGCGCTCCAAACCCGGGGGTATATGTTGAGGTCGGCGAGGCGCGAAGTTTTCATACACAAATTCAAAATCCAAAGCGAATCACGATGAAGAAGGGCGAGAAATTCCCTGAGACATCAAACAAAGACCGTAAGTGGAAGAAGGAAGAAAAAGCCCGGGTGCATTAATCATTTTCCTTTGTCAAAATGGATGTGTATAAAATAACGATACCTGCACATAATACAATCGACGGCGAGCAAGAGAGGTGTGGTTCCGTTGGTCCGTTTAAAGGGTTCCGCGAGAAACAAACCGCAAGGAGATCTTGTTCACGACTTGTAGAAGCGTCAGATCACGAATTTAGTGAAGACCCCTCTTCCCTGATTCGTGCTTGCTAAGGCAAACATCGAAGGGTTTCTGTTTGTCGCTGAGGAAAGAAATCCAAAAATCAGTTCGCCGTCAACCAGTGGAAGGACCCGCAAGGGTCCTTCTTTCCTTTTGGGACGAATTGAACGTAAAACAAAAAACTCTTACGCTAAACGTAAGAGTTCGTCTGATTTACAATGAATGGCGGAGAGGGTGGGATTCGAACCCACGCACGCCTTGCGACGCCTAGTTGATTTCGAGTCAACCCCCTTGGGCCTCTTGGGTACCTCTCCACAGCAAGAATGATTGTACCATGAATTCATTCCGAATGCAATAGAGGGTATCCTTTATTCCATAAATTGCTTATTCCCCGGACGTTAACGATCCGTCCGATCCCGTTTCTTCCTGTGCGGGAGCAGCCGAACGGAGCACTTTACGCAGGTTTTTCTCGAACTTGGCGCGGGGCACCAGCACACTATGCTTGCAGCCAACGCATTTAATGCGGATATCCATGCCCATCCGGATAATTTCCATTTCATTGCTGCCGCAGGGATGGTTTTTTTTCATTTGCACGATGTCGCCCAACTGAAAAGCTTTACGCTCCATGGCTCATTCCCCCAATCTGTTCCTTATCTATTCAACCTTCATCCTACATTCCTGCGTTCATTTCGTCCTGCTCCAACGCTTCTTTGGCGTAGGTCTGGATCTGCCGCTCGACTTCGGCTCGGATGGACGGCGGGCACTCGACCGCGATCCGAAGGACGTATTCGCTTGCCGTTAACGACTGGATGCCCAAGACGCTGGGGACCTGAGGGATTTGCCCCTGCTCCTCCTTCAAGCGCTGCATGGCCCCTTGGAGAAGCTCTACGCACCCCTCCAGTTTCTTGGTGTTGCTGAACGGCAGGTCAACCACGGCCAACGCTGTCCCGACCGAGAAATTCGTCACGTTCGTAATCATCCCGTTAGGAATGATATGAACCTCCCCCGTCCAGCTCACCAACCGTGTAGAACGCAGCCCGATAATTTCCACGGTTCCCTTGAGGGTGCCCGTCTGAATGACATCGCCTACGGCAAACTGATCCTCCAGGATAATGAAAAACCCGGTAATGACATCCTTCACCAAACTCTGGGCGCCAAAACCAATCGCCAGACCAAGAACTCCTGCACCCGCCAGCAGCGGAGCCAGTTCAAAGCCCATTTCGCCCAGCACCAACATGACCATAATGAAGTTGCTGGTGATGGAAGTGACGTTTTTTAGCAGCTCGCCAACCGTAACTAACCGGCGGGGATTCATCTGCAGCCGGCTTTTTTCCCGTTTCTGCAATGACCGATCGATCAGGCCGAATACGACGTGAACAAACAATCGGGTTAATGCAAAAATGATGATGATTTTAATCCCCGCATATAACACATTCATCCACTTATCCATATCTGTAAACCAATTCCATATATTATCTCTCCAGGTGGTTACCGTTTCAGCAGCATCCTGGATGACTCCGGATTCTTTCGCTAGCAGCATATCTATCAATCCTTTTTAAGAGGTTGTTCAAGACGTCATCTTTCCATGACGAAGCAGGGCACGTGAAGTGGACTCGACGTTTGAATTCAGCCGGGCTAAGCGGCTACTTCCAAGGCATGTTCCTACGGAACATTATAGCTTGATGCTATCATAGCCCATCCCCTGGCGGGAGTAAATCCCCCGGATCTCTACCGATTCCGAAGCGACGATCTCTTTAACCATGTCTAAAGACGTATGCGGGAATCGAATCGATAACGCGCACCCTGCGGTGATTTCTTTGGGGGTGGGGCATAAATCGATTTCTACCTCCGCATATTCCAACAGCATTTCGGCTCGCAGGGCTTGCTGCGTTGAGTCAAAGGCCATCACCAACCATTCCTCTTCCACTTCGATCCCCTCCTTTTTCCCCAATGAGACTTTCGTACGAGTATATAATAAGCGTTTCTTCCATATACTATCTACTAAATCTTTGAAGTGCGGACCGTCGCACTTGATCCTCTGCGGAAAGGAAGATTCCATGTCACAGATTCAACCGACGATTCCAGGACAAGAAATTCCTTATTTGAAAATCCCCCATACCGAACCCGGCATTCATTCGGCGATCATCCACCGGTTGCTTCTGCATTTTGGACAGGTTACCCCAGGTCAAGACATCGTGATCGTTTGCATCGGGACGGACCGTTCCACCGGCGATTGCCTGGGCCCCTTGGTCGGCAGCGCTTTGGCCAAGTATCACAGCCCGAACTTTTACCTTTACGGCACCCTGGAGGAGCCGGTACATGCCATGAATTTGAAAGAAACTCTGGACGAAATCCACTCCCGATTTGTCGATCCGTACATTATCAGCATCGATGCCTGCCTCGGCCAAACCTCCAGCGTAGGTTCCATTCAGGTCGTCCAAGGCCCCCTGCGTCCCGGCGCAGGCGTGAATAAAGAATTACCGCCGGTCGGCGATATCCATCTTACGGGCATCGTCAATGTCGGCGGCTTCATGGAATACTTCGTATTGCAAAATACGCGTCTAAGTCTGGTCATGCGACTTTCAGAAATCATTTCGAATTGCTTATATACCGCGATTAAGGAGTGGACCCGGGGGGCGTTTTCCCTTGCCCGGCGAGAGCTATAGCTTCACGCTCTTCCGGAGAAAGCGCATGCGGCGACTCCCCTTTCTCCAGGCCTTTGGCATACACGAAGGAACCATCGCGATTATAAAGACCAGTGAGAACAACGCCATCCTGCTGATCGTTGACGAACGCGATCGAGAAGCTCAGATCGTTCCCTTTTTCGCCAAAAGCATTATATCGTTTGATGCCGATTTTCGACTTTTGCATCGGAATCCATTTTCGGATTTGTACAAGCTGCTGCCCTTGCTCTTCTTGAAGGTCTTCGATTTTACCTTGTTGCATTTTTAAATCGATCAGCAGGCTTTCCAGATCTTCTACGCCTGCACCCTTCATCATCAATTCGTATCGCTTCTTCATCTTGCGCAACTTGCTTCCTTGGATCAGATTCCAGACCAAAAGCCATAAAATCAGGAGAACTAAACCTCCGACGATCCAGCTTAATTGCTCAAAGATGAGATCATTCCATTCCCGCATGCGACTGTCTACTCCTCTTTGCTTGAGATCAATTGAACATTTTTAAGATTGCATCGATTAGAACTTGAAGCTCTTCCTCTGTCGTCTCATATCCCACACTGGCTCGGACGGCTCCGCCTTGCAGAGTTCCGGCCGTTTGGTGGCCTAATGGCGTGCAGTGATAGCCGGCACGAACGGCAATGCCATATTCCCTGTCCAGCTTAAACGCGACCTCAGAAGCATCTCGCCCATCGATCGTAAACGATACGATGCCGGTTCTCGGCTGTCCGATTCCCGGGCCGATCAGACATACTCCAGGAACGGTCTTCAGCTCCTTCATTAAATACTGGGTGAGCTCCCATTCCCGGCGATGGATTTGCTCCACTCCCCGCTCCAGAACCGTCCCTACGCCGGCACCTAATCCGGCAATTCCCGGCGTATTTGCGGTACCTGCTTCGTAACGGTCAGGCCGAACGGACGGCTGCTCGCTTTCCTCCGATTGACTGCCTGTCCCTCCATGCAGCAGCGGCTCCAAGTCAATCTCCGGATGAATGTAAAGACCCCCAGTTCCTTGAGGCCCAAGCAAGCCTTTATGTCCCGGAAAAGCAAGCAGATCTATCCCCATCTCTTGTACGTTCACCGGGTAGCACCCCGCGGTTTGCGCAGCATCTACCAAAATAACGGCTCCATGGGCATGAGCAATCCGGCTTAAATCTTGAATCGGCAAAATGCATCCGAGCAAATTCGAACTATGAGAACATACAAGTAAACGTGTACGGGGATTAAAAAGTTTCTCCACCTGGCGTAAATCCAGTTGGCCCTGGCGATCCACTTCGGCATAATCGACTTGGACGCCCCGAGTTCGTTTTAGAAATTCTAACGGACGTCTTACCGAATTGTGCTCGACCGTCGTAGCTACAACATGATCTCCCGGTTTTAGCAAACCCTTAATGGCCAAGTTCAAAGCCGAGGTTGCGTTAGAGGTTAACGCGATATCGTTAGGATTCGGAACCCCAAACAATCTTGCTAGCTTGACTCGGGTGTCGTACAATACCCTTCCCGCTTGCAGCGCCATCCCGTGATTTCCGCGTCCTGCATTGGCAGCTGGTCCGTTTAGTATTTCCAACATAACCTCTCCTACCCTAGGAGGTTTTGGCCAAGATGTGGCTGCATGATCCAGGTAGATGACCGGTTTCGACTCGCGCAACGACGATTCCTCCTTGGGTATCAGATGACAACCAAGAAATGACATACCCTTCTTTCTCAAGCCCCTTGCTGAAGGCTATCCAAAAGATGGATATGTCATTTCATTTATTGCTAGCTCAGCATATCAAGCAATCGTTGCAGATCCTGCTGGCTGTAATAGTTAATTTCGATTTTGCCTTTGTCTTTATTCGCCTTGATTTTGACAGTCGTTTTATATCGTTCGCGCAAGTTCTCTTCGACTTCCTCGATATAAGGATCCCGTTTCTTGCCCGCAGCTTTTGTTTTCTCCTGCTTCTTGCGATCCAGTTGTTGAACCGCGTCCTCCAGATCCCGAACGCTCCACTCATGGTCAATGCATTGTTTGGCCAATTGTTTAATCGTAGCTGGATCTTTTAAGCCGACCAACGCCCGAGCATGTCCCATGGATAATGTTCCACGTGAAACATATTCTTTAACTTCCTCTGGCAAGGAGAGCAACCGCAAAAAGTTAGCGATATGAGAACGGGACTTCCCTACCTTCATCGAAAGTTCTTCTTGCGTTAATTGGAATTGATCCATCAACCCTTGATAGGCCACGGCCACTTCCATCGCATTCAGATTCTCCCGTTGCAAGTTCTCGATAAGCGCAATTTCCATAACCTGCTGGTCTGAAAAACTTCGAACCACTGCCGGAATCGTCGCATTTCCGCAAAATTGCGAAGCGCGGTACCGCCGTTCCCCGGCGATAATTTCATAACCCTTAAGGACGCTGCGTACAATAATCGGTTGAATAACCCCATGCTGCCGAATCGATTCGGCCAATTCCCGTATTGCCTCCTCGTCAAAGGTTTTACGTGGTTGATACGGATTGGCACGAAGCTGATTGAGCGGGATCTCAATAACCTTGTCATCATCCTGGATGGATAGCGCCGGGATCAAGGCATCTAGTCCTTTCCCCAATCGTTTATTCATAAGATACCACTTCCTTTGCCAGCTCAAGATAAACTTCCGCGCCCTTCGAACGAGGGTCATACGTAATAATCGATTGACCATGGGACGGTGCTTCGCTTAACCGCACATTACGCGGGATAACGGTCTTATACACCTTCTGTTGGAAGTACTTCTTAACCTCTTCAATCACTTGGATACCTAAGTTCGTTCTTGCATCAAACATCGTCAACAGCACCCCTTCGATTTGCAGGGACGTGTTTAAATGTTTTTGAACCAAGCGTACCGTGTTGAGCAATTGGCTGAGTCCTTCCAAAGCGTAATATTCGCACTGAATGGGAATAAGCACGGAATCTGCGGCAGTCAACGAATTGATCGTTAATATGCCAAGCGAAGGCGGGCAATCAATCAAGATATAATCGTATAAATGACGAATCGGCTGCAACGATTTCTTAAGTCTTACTTCACGCGAAATCGTTGGTACCAATTCGATTTCCGCACCGGCCAATTGAATCGTAGCCGGGATGATATGCAAGTTTTCAATTTCCGTCTGTGCGATCGCTTCTTTAGGATGAACCTCATTGATCAACACATCATAAATGCAATTCGCAACATCCGCTTTATTAATGCCAACACCACTAGTCGTGTTCCCCTGGGGGTCAATATCGATCAGCAGCACTTTTTTTCCGATGGCCGCTAGTCCTGCTCCCAAATTGACGGAAGTCGTCGTTTTTCCGACGCCTCCTTTTTGGTTAGCTATGGCTATGATTTTAGACAATCCAGTTCACCTCAATATAATAGAAGAATCTCTTTGTAGTCCTCATGTACGCAATCTAAGCTGCCGCCACAAAAAGACCTAAAGCAATGCGTGGTGAATACACCTGCTGGTCGATATCGATCATGGTTGTGCATGAACCGAAAAATACGCCTCATATGCGAATCATGCCATGCATAATCCACATGTGGATAACGCGATTTTCTCCTGCCCAAGCTACTCATCCAAGACCGAAAAAGAAGCTGACCTGCAACCTCGCGGTTAGGGTCAGCGAGTGATTTTATGAACGTTTCGGAATTTGAATCACAATTTCATAATGATCTTCATGATCCTTTTCTTCCGTTTTAATTTGCAATCCCGAACCGGTAACCATGTCGATCGACTGGCGAATCGTATTTAAGGCCAATCGGACATCTTTCGTAAAGGAGATTCGTTTCGATGGGGATTTCTTGTTTTTGGCTACTTCCTTGTAGAAGACAATGCGGGCTTCCGTTTGTTTTACATTCAATTCTTTGCTGATGATTTCGCCCAAAACCTTGATCTGCAGTTCTTCCGAATCCAACGACAATAAAGCACGCGCATGACGCTCTGTAATTTTCCGTTCCATCAGCGCCGTCTTTACGTCCTCCGGAAGCTGCAGGAGCCTAATCTTGTTGGCGATCGTCGATTGACTCTTCCCAAGACGTTGAGCCAAACTCTCTTGGGTTAGCTGATGCAAGTCGATTAAGTTCTGGTAAGCTAGGGCCTCTTCAATCGAGGTGAGCCCTTCTCTTTGAAGATTCTCGATCAAGGCGATGGATGCGGCTTGCGAATCGTTGAAGTCGCGCAGGATTGCAGGAATGGTCTCCAAACCCAGCTTTTTGACGGCTCGCCAGCGACGCTCCCCGGCAATAATCTCATACTTCTCATTCCGGTAACGAACAACGATCGGTTGAATCACGCCATGAGTACGAATCGTTTGGCAGAGCTCATCGATTTTCTCGTCGTCAAAGATCGTCCGCGGCTGATAGGGACTGCCGACAATTTCCTCCACCGGAATTTGTCTTACTTCATCTCCGCTGCTTCGTTCGGTTAGCCCAAACAATTTAGAAAATTGTTCTTTCATTCCGTCAATTACCACCTAGTTTCATAGTGACATAAGGCCAAGCCTTACGGATCATCCCCGCGGGATGACATTGCTCTAAACGAAATGCATTGTTTAAAAACCCGATATATCTATTCTACCACTTTTTCCTCTATAATCCTATTCTCTAATTGAGAGAAGTTGTAGAAAAGAAGGTGGATTTGCTTCTAGAAAGACAAAAAATCCCCCTTAGCTATGTTTCACGTGGAACAATTTGCTAAGGGGGTGCAAAGCTATCCTTATACCAAAGGCGTCTTGGCCGGCGTTCCCGCTTTTCTAGGATATTTCTTAGGCGTAGGAGCCGTTTTTTGGATGATCACCAAATGACGTTCCGAATGGTCCAGTGGAAGTGAAAACTCCGGTGTGCTGATCCACTTGCCTTTAAGTTCGGATAAACTGCGGGCGGCTTCCTTCACTTCATCCTCCGGATTACTGCCCTTCATGGCCACGAACAAACCCTTAGGTTTAGCGAATGGCAGACAAAACTCGTTAAGTATCGCCATACGGGCAACTGCCCGGGCAGTTACCAAGTCGAAAGCATCGCGGAGCTCTTCCTGCCGACCCAAGTCCTCGGCACGCCCATGCAGCAAACGCACTTGCGATAAACCCAATTCATTGACCACATGCTGCAAAAACTGGATCCGTTTGTTCAAAGAGTCCACGATCGTTAGCTGCAAATGTGGATAACAAATTTTTAAGGGAATGCCAGGAAAACCCGCTCCGGACCCGATATCCGCCAGAGAACCGATCTCCCCCATCGGAACATGGAAAGCCAAACTGACTGAATCGTAAAAATGCTTAATATAGACCTGCTCCCGTTCAGTGATCCCGGTCAGGTTCATCTTTTCGTTCCATTCAACCAACACTTCGTAATATCGTTCGAATTGGTTCAACTGCTCCTCCGACACCTCGATGGCATGACTCTGGAGCAGCGTGCAAAACTGGGCTTGTATCGAATCCAATGGTTACCCTCCTGCAGCCGTGACCCGGTTATAATGCTCTAGATACACCAGCAAAATGGAGATATCCGCCGGCGTGACCCCCGAAATCCGAGAAGCTTGCCCGATCGAGATCGGCCGGATTTTGGACAGCTTTTGCCGCGCTTCGATAGCCAGGCCTTGAATATCGTCATAGTTGATCGATTCGGGAATTTTCTTCTTTTCCATTTTTTGTAATCTTTCAACATGAATCAATTGTTTTTCGATATAACCGGCATACTTGATTTGAATCTCAACTTGCTCCTGCATCTCTTCGTCGAGCTCAATCTCGGACGGAGAAATCGTAGCGATATGCGCATACGTCACTTCCGGACGCCGCAAAATGGTGAGCAGATTGCTTCCGTCCTGAATCGGCGCCGAACCGATCGACTCCAACAGCGGATTGATTTCGGTAGGACGTACCTTCGTCGACTTCAATCGTTCAATCTCTTGCTCGACCTTCTGTTTCTTATCCAAAAACCGCGCATACCGCTCATCCGAGATCAACCCGATTTCATGGCCCAGCGGCGTCAGGCGCAAATCCGCATTGTCGTGACGGAGCAGCAGCCGGTATTCGGCGCGGGAAGTAAGCAAGCGGTACGGCTCGTTGGTACCCTTGGTTACCAAGTCGTCGATCAATACGCCGATATAGCCTTGCGAGCGGTCAAGCACAACCGGCTCCTTGCCTTGGACCTTGCGTGCGGCGTTGATCCCGGCCATAATACCTTGTCCCGCCGCTTCTTCGTAACCGGAAGTCCCGTTGATTTGCCCCGCCGTAAACAGGCCAGGCAATCGCTTCGTCTCCAGAGAAGGCCACAGCTGGGTTGGCACAACCGCGTCGTATTCGATCGCATAACCGGTCCGCATCATTTGCACGTTTTGCAAGCCCGGTACGGAACGCAGCATTTTCAACTGAACCTCTTCCGGCATGCTGGTGGAGAAGCCTTGCACATAATACTCCGACGTATTTTTGCCTTCCGGCTCCAGGAAAATCTGATGTTTCGGTTTATCGCTAAACCGCACGATTTTGTCCTCGATGGACGGACAATACCGGGGACCGGTACCTTCAATCACGCCGGAGAACATCGGAGCCCGATGCAGGTTGTCCGTAATGATCTTATGCGTCTCTTCGGAAGTATAAGTCAGCCAGCAAGGCAGCTGTTCATTGTCCGATTCCTTGGTCTCATAGGAAAAAAACTTCGGCTTCTCGTCCCCCGGTTGAATCTCCGTTTGCGAGAAGTCAATCGAGTCCTTATGCACCCGCGGCGGCGTCCCCGTCTTGAAGCGAACCAGATCAAAACCCAGCTCCTTCAAGTTTTGCGACAGGCGTACCGACGGCTGTTGGTTGTTTGGACCACTTTCGTACATCAGCTCACCCATGATGATTTTCCCGCGCAAATACGTACCGGTCGTCAGCACGACCGCATTCGCCCGATACTCCGCGCCGGTCTTCGTGATCACGCCTACGCATTGGCCGTCCTCGACGATCAGCTCCTCGACCATCCCCTGGAGCATCGTCAGATTCGGCTCCTTCTCCATCGTTTCCTTCATCGCATGTTGATACAAGAACTTATCCGCCTGCGCGCGCAGCGCATGAACGGCCGGGCCTTTCCCGGTATTAAGCATCCGCATTTGGATGAACGTTTTGTCGATGTTGCGGCCCATTTCGCCGCCCAAGGCATCAACCTCGCGTACGACGTGGCCTTTTGCCGGACCTCCGATCGAAGGATTGCACGGCATAAAAGCAACCATATCCAAATTGATCGTGACCATCAGCGTACGGCAGCCCATTCGCGCTGCAGCCAATGCCGCCTCGCAGCCTGCGTGCCCCGCGCCAACCACGATCACCTCATAGTTTCCGGCAGCGTAACCCATAGATCGTCAACCTCCTTTACCCTACACCATTCAAACTCTATCCGTATCATCATACCATGAACAAGCGCCGCTGATACCAGAGGCCGTTTATTTCCCCAAGCAGAATTGCGAAAAAATCTGATCAATCAACGCATCCGGCGCCGAATCTCCGATCACTTCACCCAGTTGCTCCCATGCGTACCGCACGTCAATTTGCAAAATATCGATCGGTATGCCGCTATCTGCCGCCTCGTAAGCATCCGCCAGGGATTGCTTGGCCTTCTTCAGCAAGGCGATATGCCGCACGTTGCTGACATACGTCAGGTCATTCGACTCCAGCTTCCCGCCGAAGAACAAACGGGCGATCGCCTCCTCCAGATGATCCAGCCCTTCCTCCGTTTTGACCGACAATTCGACGATCGCTTCCTCGGGAAAATAACGCCGGACCACCTCCCGATCCAACTGCTGCGGTAAATCGATTTTATTCAAAAGAACGATCGTGGACCGTCCCTTCAGTTGCTCCATTAAGGCGATTTCGTCCTCATGCAGCGCCTCGGCGCTATTGAGCACGAGCAGGATCAGGTCCGCTTCGCTCACCGCCGCTTTGGAGCGCTCCACGCCGATCTGCTCGACGACGTCCATCGTCTCGCGGATCCCCGCCGTGTCGAGCAGCTTCAGCGGGATATTGTTGATCGTCACATATTCTTCGATCACGTCCCGCGTCGTGCCGGGGATATCGGTGACGATCGCTTTATTCTCGCGGGCCAGGGCATTCATCAGCGAGGATTTGCCGACATTCGGGCGACCGACGATCGCCGTCGTAATTCCCTCGCGCAAAATCTTGCCCTGATCCGCCGTCTTCAGCAGCACGTCGATGCCTTCCGACACCTCCGCGCATTTCTCCTTGATAAACGCCATCGTCATCGATTCCACGTCATGCTCCGGATAATCGATGTTCACTTCGATATGCGCCAGCGTTTCGATCAGCGTGTGGCGCAGCTTACCGATTTGGCGCGACAGCTGGCCTTCGACCTGCTTGAGCGCCACGGAGAACGCCCGATCCGACTTGGAGCGGATCAGGTCGATGACCGCCTCCGCCTGCGACAAGTCGATCCGCCCGTTCAGGAACGCGCGTTTCGTGAACTCGCCCGGCTCGGCGAGGCGAATGCCGCGCTGCTGGAGCAGCAGATCCATCACGCGTTTGACGGAGATGATCCCGCCGTGCGTGCTAATCTCCACCACGTCTTCCGTGGTGAAGGAGCGCGGCGCGCGAAAGACGCTGACGAGCACCTCCTCGAGCTTGTCGCCCGTCGCCGGGTCCACGATAAAGCCATAGTGTACCGTATGGCTTTCCGCCTCCGGCAGCGCCGTCTTGGCGCGGAATAACCGCCCCACTTCGGCGATCGCCTCCGGCCCGCTGACGCGGATCACGGCGATGCCACTTTCGCCCACCGCCGTCGATATTGCTGCAATTGTATCGCTAAGCATTTGCTTCACCTCGCTAGTTGTTTTTGAAAACCGTTCGTGAATTTCTCAGCTCCGCTGGTCGTATGATCCTACGATCGCTGTTGTTCGCGGATTTCTTGGATTGGACTAAATTCAAAAGTTGTAGAAATCCGCTCACAAAGGCGAACGCTCCGCTTCTTCGGATTCATACGCCCCTCTCCGCCCTCAATTCACTCATACCCTGGAAGCATAACCCTCATGCCTTACTCCAACGTGAGCGCATCTCCGCAGGAGACAGCGCCTCCTTGCTCGTAGTCACGCCTCAACCGCCTACTGCCTATCCACGCTCTCCTCGGAGTACCCGCCCTCACGCCTTACTCCAACGTAAGCGCATCTCCGCAGGAGACAGCGCCTCCTTGCTCGTAGTCACGCCTCAACCGCCTACTGCCTATCCACGCTCTCCTCGGAGCACCCGCCCCCACGCCTTACTCCAACGTGAGCGCATCTCCGCAGGAGACAGCGCCTCCTTGCTCGTAGTCATGCCTCGACCACCTACTGCCTATCCACGCTCTCCTCGGAGCATCCGCCCCACGCCTTACTCCAGCGTGAGCGCATCTCCGCAGGAGGCAGCGCCTCCTTGCTCGTAGTCACGCCTCAACCGCCTATCGCCTATCCACTCTCTCCTCGAAGCATCCGCCCCCACGCCTTACTCCAAGCCTAAGCGCATCTCCGCAGGAGACAGCGCCTCCTTGCTCGTAGTCACGCCTCGACCACCTACTGCCTATCCACTCTCTCCTCGGAGCATCCGCCCCCACGCCTTACTCCAACGTGAGCGCATCTCCGCAGGAGACAGCGCCTCCTTGCTCGTAGTCACGACTCAACCGCCTACTGCCTATCCACGCTCTCGTCGGAGCATCCGCCCCCACAACCAGCAGGAGCTGCAAAGTAGAGGCGGGCCCCGTAGGGGCGAGAAGCCGGCTCCGATCAACCTAGACCCTCAGGCGCATCGACAGCAGCAGTTGTGAGCAGCACGGTTTACCAGGTATCCCGGGTGCTCCCCAAGTAAGACGTACCCCGTAGGGGGGAAAAGCGTTCCATGCACCCAACGTAAAGCGTATCCCCGAAGGGGACAGCGAGCAGGAGCGCTTCTTTCCCTCCTACGTTCCTCCTATTTGCGGGAGCCCAGAGGGCAGCAGGCCCTCGGACACCCTCCCTTACGGTAAGGGAGGGATGGGGAGGGTTGAGACCCGAAGGGGACAGCGAGCAGGAGCGCCTCTCTCCCTCCCACGTTCCTCCTATTTGCGGGAGCCCAGAGGGCAGCAAGCCCTCGGACACCCTCCCTTACGGTAAGGGAGGGATGGGGAGGGTTGAGCCCATTAAAAAACGCAACAACGTCCCCCAGCTTACGCCGAGCAAACGTCATTGCGTCTCATTCATTTGCTGTGCTTCAGAGTAATAACGACCCGCCGGTTGGGCTCTTCGCCTTTACTGTAAGTTTTGACCTCCGGGTGATCCTGAAGTTTGGAATGAATCACTTTGCGCTCCTGCGGCGACATCGGCTCGAGCGTAACCTCTTTACGCGTTCGAACGACCCGTCCGGCCAATCTGACGGCGAGCTCCTCCAGCGTTTTTTTCCGGCGTTCCCGGAAGTTTTCGGCATCGAGCACGATGCGGATGAAGCTGTCGGAATAACGGTTAGCGATAATATTCGCCAAATATTGCAGTGCGTCGAGGGTTTGCCCTCTCCGCCCGATCATTAATCCCAAATCATGGCCCGAAATGTTAAGCACGGTATGGTCTTTGCCATGGGCGACTTCAACCTTGACGTCCAAGCCCATGTTCTCGCCGACCTCCCGGATGAATGACGCCGCCTCCGCATAAGGATCCTTCTCGCCGACTACGGTCTTCTCTTCCATGACGGAAGCAGACGAACGAGGCGCCGAAGCGGTCTTATTCGGGGTGGGTACGGATGCAGGTGCCGGTTGTTCAAGCAAAGTAAGTTCTACCTTCGCTCCCTTCACCCCTATCAGTCCCAGGAATCCTTTTGACGGCTGCTCCAACACGTTCACGGCGACTTTGTCCTCGGTGGTGCCGAGCTTGGCCAATCCTTGTCTTACAGCATCTTCAATGGTTTTTCCCGACGTCACGATTTTATTCATTTCGATTTTTTGGCCTCCTTGGCACCCTTACCGGGATGACCGGCTTTTAGATTGGAGCCGCCCCGCTTCTTCCCGGAACCGGAAGAAGAACCGCCGCCTCCGCCTGCCGTAACGGCAGCCGCAGCCAAAGCCGGATCTTTCTTGCGGTAGATAAAGAAGTTTTGCGCGATCGTGTACAAGTTACTGAAGATCCAGTACAACGGCAACGCTGCGGCGAAATTGTACGCCATGACAAAAATCAAAATCGGATAGACCCACATCATAAACGCCATTGGGCCTTGCATACCTTGCGGGTTCATGTTCGACATCATCTTCGTTTGGATGAACGTCGTCAATGCCGCGACCGCCGGCAGGATGAACAATTTATCAGGTTCCCCGAGCTGCAGCCACAAGAAGGAATGCTCCCGGATCGCCGAGTTGTAATAAATCGAGTTATACAGCGCAATGAACACCGGCATCTGGATGATCAACGGGAAGCAACCCGCCATCGGATTGACCTTGTGTTCCTGGAATAGCTTCATGGTCTCCTGCTGTTGTTTCTCCGGATTATCCTTAAACTGCTCGCGGATTTTCTGGAGCTGCGGCTGAATCGCCTGCATCGCCTTGGAGCTCTTCACCTGCTTCAGGGTCAACGGCAGGATCAACGTCCGCACGATCAGCACCATAATTAAAATCGCTACGCCATAGGCTCCGTTAAACCAATCTGCAAACGCATCCAGCGCTAGTGAGAAATAATACACCACGTTTGCGGTCCACCACGAACCAGTTGCCCTCATATCTTCCGTCGTGGTTGCCTGGCGAGCATTCTGCGGTGCGCAGCCGGCAAGAACCGCTACCATCACGACCGCCAGAAGGAGAAGAAGCCATCTTCTTCGGTTAGTCATCAATCGCGACACTTCAAAACCCCTCTCTTAACCTATCCATTCAACGTAAATCATAACATATTTGAAGGGACAAAGAAACAAGCCTGCCTAACGCCCGGGAGCCCGCAGCAGCGAAGCTTTTCGAAGCACATGGAGCACGCTTTTTTCGAGGTCCTTATATTCCATTCCGACGGCCCCGTTCCGCACGATCAGGATCAGGTCGACATGGTCGCGGATTTCCGCCTCATGCAGCCGGACGATCTCCTTCAACATGCGCCGCATCCGGTTGCGGACGACGGCGTTTCCGATTTTTTTGCTGGCCGAAACCCCCAGCCGAAAGCGTTCGATATCCGGTTTATTGGACCAGTATACCACCAGCTGGCGATTCGCGAAGGACTTGCCGAACCGGTAGATTCGGTTAAAATCGGCGCGGTTTCTCAAACGAAGTTGTTTATGCACGAGCTATCTCCTTGATTCGAACTTCCATATTATTATAGACCAAACGTCGCCGTACTATCGGGAAGGGACCGAGTATAAAAAAAAGACCACCGCGGTGGTCTTTACGCACGCTTTACGCACTCAGTACTTTTCTGCCTTTGAGACGACGAGCAGCGAGAACCTTGCGGCCGTTTTTCGTGCTCATTCTTTTGCGGAAACCGTGAACCTTTTTACGTTTGCTCACATTCGGTTTGAAAGTTGGTTTCATCTATCGCACCCCCTTACAGGATTATCATTATCTGTATGTTTACCATTTTCATATCCACAGAAAATGCCTTTATACATTTAACCACACCGCCTAGGAAAAGTCAACCGGACTTCCTTCCTCCATACTTCGGTTTTCACCGGGTATACCTTATACACAATCCACAGCTTTCTCCCTAAAAAAACACGCTCCCGTTTTCCACAACCCGCCGAGAAACTCTTCGCATATAAGTTATGCACATGTGGAAAAGTATTTTTAACTGCCGGGACTGCCTAAGAAGCGCTTTCACGAAAAAGGTTTACAGCCGATTCGAATCGGAGTATATTCAAATCGTAAGTTGTATACAAGTATACAGAAGTGAAAAGAGGTGCTTCTTTCGATGAAATTAGGCATGATTGGGCTTGGAAAAATGGGCTTCCATCTCGTTCTGAATCTGCTGGAGCACGGACATGACGTTGTGGCCTACGACATGAATCCGCAATCCGTAAAGGGCGCGGCCGAGAAAGGCGCGGTTCCCGCCGCCAGCCTGAAGGAGCTCGTCGCTTCAATGGAAACGCCACGACGGATTTGGGTGATGGTCCCGGCCGGCGCCCCGCTGCGATCGGTAGTCGATACGCTGACTCCCTTGCTGGAACCGGGAGATATCGTTATCGACGGCGGAAATTCGCATTACAAAAACTCGCTGGAGCTATCGGAGCAACTGGCGGCCCGGAAAATCCGATTCCTCGATGTCGGCACCTCCGGCGGCGTCGAAGGCGCGGAGCAAGGCGGCTGCTTCATGATCGGCGGCGAAGAAGAAGCTTTCCGGCTGATGGAGCCGATCTTCCGGGATATCGCCGTTTCCGGCGGATATCTGTATGCCGGTCCGTCCGGCAGCGGCCATTTTCTCAAAATGGTCCATAACGGGATCGAATACGGCATGATGCAAGCGATCGCCGAAGGCTTCGAACTGCTCGACAAAAGCCCGTATGACTACGATTTTGAGCAGGTCGCCCGGGTATGGTCGAACGGTTCGGTCATCCGCAGCTGGCTGATGGAGCTGACGCAGAACGCGTTTGCCAAAGATCCGAAACTGGAAGGCATCCGCGGCGTCATGCACTCCTCCGGCGAAGGCAAATGGACGGTGGAGACCGCGCTGGATCTGCAAGCGAATGCACCGGTGATCGCCATGTCGCTGTTCATGCGATACCGTTCGCTCCAGGAGGATACCTTCCACGGCAAGGTCGTCGCAGCTCTGCGCAACGAGTTCGGCGGTCACGCGGTAGAATCGTCCAAATAATCCGCTGGAAATTCAACAAAACCTTGCAGCGAGTTTCCCCATCCGACGAAATTCATGCTATGATCGAAGTATTTAGGTTTCCACGATCATCAAGCGGGATGACATCCCTTGGAATAGGAGAAATATCGCATGCAATACCCTTCTTCCTGGTTAAAAGGCAGTTCGCTCGGCGAGACGATCGCCGCGGAACTGCGGCTGCAAATCATCGCAGGCACCATCAAACCGGGCGCCGTCCTGTCGGAAAACCGCATCGCCGCGGATTTCGGCACGAGCCGCTCCCCGGTTCGCGAGGCGCTGAAAACGCTGTCCGGCGAAGGACTGATCACCCTTCAGCGCATGGGTGCCGTCGTCAACGGCCTGAGCCTGCAGGACGTCGACGAATTATACGATGTCCGTTATCTGATCGAAAGCTTCGCCTCGCAGCAGGTAGCGGAAGATCCCGAAGCGTTGATCGCTCCGCTCGCGCAAATCATCGACAAAATGGAACTGGCCGGCAAACACCGGGACATTGTGGAATTCGCCTATCAGGATCTCTGTTTTCACGAGACGATTATTGCGGGAGCCAAGCATACGCGCATCTTGCATCTATGGACCAGTATCCGCCAAATCGTGATGACGGTAATGCTGATTACGACACGCGAGGTTTTATCGCAGGACGAGGACAAGATCGATTATGTGATCGGCAAGCACCGCAAGCTGCTGGAGGGATTAAAATCCCGCGATGCCGGAATCATCGGACGCAATGTGGAGGAATACTTCGCCGACTCACACCGCACGCTTCATACGAGCATCCCCCAATAATCAGATAAAGGACGGGACCCCGGACCCTTTTGGCTGATTTTGTTGTCGACAAGTATACAATTATCAATTCCTGTGGATTTTGATCATAATAACAGGGTCCATTCCCATCAATTCAAAATGAAAGCGCTGCACTCTTGCGCAATTACATCAAGTTAAACGAAATATGAGGAGGAATCGCTTTGGATACTCTCTTTGGCATGAGTCATAACGCTACGTTATTGTTCTGGACGCTGCTCACCATCGTGTTCTTGATCGTACTGATTTCCAAATATAAATGGAATCCCTTCGTAACGCTGCTTATTTCCGCGCTGTTGCTTGGTCTTCTGGCCGGCATGAAGCCTCTGGACGTGGTCAGTTCCATCACCGGCGGTCTCGGGGGTACGCTGGGCACGATTGCGATCGTCATCGGGCTTGGCACCATGCTGGGCAAAATGATGGCCGAATCCGGCGGTGCGGAGCGCATCGCGACCACGCTGGTGGACCGGTTCGGCGAGAAAAGAGTGCACTGGGCGATGATGCTCGTCGGCTTTATCGTCGGGATCCCGGTATTTTTTGAAGTCGGCGTCATTTTGTTGATTCCGATCGTCTTTACGGTCGCCAAAAAAACGAAAATGTCCCTGTTGCAAATCGGCATTCCGATTTTGGCCGGTTTGTCCACCGTACACGGACTCGTTCCGCCGCATCCGGCGCCGATGATCGCCATCGATGCCTACGGGGCGGATCTGGGCCGGACCATTTTGTATTCGATCCTGATCGGCTTACCGGTGGCCATTGTGGCCGGCCCCCTGTTCGGTAAGTTCATCGGCAAGCGGATCGTGTTGGAACCGCCGGCCGAGCTGGCCGAGCAATTCGCCGTTAAAGGCGAACGCAAGCTGCCGGGGTTCGGCATCACGCTGTTTACGATTTTACTGCCAGTCATCCTTATGCTGATCGGCTCCATCGCCGATATCCTCGACCCGGAGGCCACTCGCCCGGTCACGCTGTTCTGCGAATTTATCGGCCACGAGATCATGGCGCTGCTCATCGCCGTCGTGTTCTCCTTCTTCTCGCTCGGTTATAGCCGCGGCTTCAGTAAGCAGGATCTCTCCAAATTCACGAGCGAATGCTTGGCACCGATTGCAGGCATCGTGCTGATCATCGGGGCCGGCGGCGCGTTCAAGCAGGTGCTGATCAACAGCGGCGTCGGCGAATCCATCGCGCAAATCGCAACCGGCGCGCACGTCAACGTCATTCTCTTCGCCTGGTTCGTGGCGGCCTTAATCCGTGTGGCTACCGGTTCGGCAACGGTTGCGATGACGACGGCGGCCGGCATCGTGGCGCCCGTGCTGGCTTTGACCCCGGGAGCCAATGTCGAACTGGCCGTCCTCGCCACCGGCGCCGGCTCGATCGTGCTTTCCCACGTCAACGATGCCGGATTCTGGATGGTGAAGGAATTCTTTAATATGACGGTGCCGCAAACCTTGAAGTCGTGGACCGTCATGGAAACGCTCCTGTCCGTCGTCGGTCTGGCGTTGATCCTCGGGCTGAGCTTTATTTTCTAAGGCAAAACTCATTACAATGGAAATATGAAAATTGACGTAGAGAGAAGGTAGGTTATGGGTACCGTAACGCATATGATCGGCCTGGATATCGGGACGACCAGCACCAAGGCCGTGTTGTACGAACGCAGCGGCCAGGTGATCGCCACGGCGAATGAGGAGTATCCGCTGTATACTCCCTCCGCTTCCGTGGCCGAGCAGGATCCCGAGGAGATTTTTGCCGCGGTGGTCGCGGCGGTGGGTCAAGTCATGAATAGCAGCGGGATCGCTCCGGAACAGGTCGGCTTCGTCTCGTTCAGTTCGGCGATGCACAGCGTCATCCCGCTGGACGGCACAGGCAAACCGCTGATGCGCTGTCTCACCTGGGCGGACAACCGCAGTGCGGATTGGTCGGAGAAGCTGAAGAACGAGCTCGGCGGCCACGAGATTTATCTGCGTACCGGCACGCCGATCCACCCGATGTCCCCCCTGACCAAGCTGCTGTGGCTTCGACATGAGCGGCCGGAGCTTTTCGCGCAAGCCCGCAAGTTCGTTTCGATTAAGGAATACGTCTTCCTGAAGCTGTTCGGAGAGTATGTCGTGGATTATTCGATCGCCTCGGCCACCGGCCTTATGAATCTGGAGCGCCTAGATTGGGACGAAGAAGCCCTGCAGGTCGCCGGTATCACGCCGGAGCAGCTGTCGAAGCTCGTGCCAACGACGCATGTCATGCAAGGCTTGGCAGCCAACTATGCCAACGCCATGGGACTCGCTCCCTCCACTCGCTTCGTCATTGGCGCCAGCGACGGCGTCCTGTCCAATCTCGGGGTCGATGCCATCGACCCCGGCGTCGTCGCCGTCACGATCGGCACCAGCGGTGCGATCCGCACCGTCGTCGACCGTCCGAGAACCGATCCCAAAGGCCGGATCTTCTGCTACGCGCTGACGGATAAGCACTGGGTGATCGGAGGGCCGGTCAACAACGGCGGGGTGATTTTCCGCTGGGTGCGGGACGAATTCGCCGCTTCCGAGGTGGAGACGGCGAAACGGCTGGGGATCAGCCCGTACGACGTGCTGACCAAAATCGGCGAGCGCGTCCGTCCCGGCGCGGACGGGCTGCTCTTTCACCCCTATCTGGCCGGCGAACGGGCTCCGCTGTGGAATCCCCATGCGCGCGGCTCCTTCTTCGGGCTGACGCTGCATCATCAGAAGGAGCACATGATCCGGGCCGTGCTGGAGGGCGTGATTTACAACCTGTACACAGTGCTTCTGGCGATGGAAGAGCAGATCGGCCGCCCGCAGAAAATCCAAGCGACGGGCGGCTTTGCCCGCTCTCCGCTATGGCGTCAAATGATGGCCGATATCTTCGACCAGCAGGTCGTCATCCCGGAAAGCTTTGAGAGCTCCTGCCTAGGAGCCGTGGTACTTGGTTTGTATGCCTTGGGCGAAATCGATTCCTTCGATATCGTCAAAGATATGGTCGGCGGCACCCACGAGCACACGCCGATCCCGGAGCATGCGGCGATTTATAAGCAGCTGTTGCCAATCTACATCCGTATTTCGCGCAAATTGGAGGAAGATTACGAGGCAATCGCCAAGTTCCAACAGCAACAGGCCGAACTGTAATACGCTCAGTCTCAATCTAAAAAATCCGACCGTCCTTAAAGGGCGGTCGGATTTTTATTTTGCCGGGACGAAGACGAGAACGAACTTTACTAAGCCGGCCGGTTGATTTATGCACATCCGATTTCGAAGTTTGGGCTTTCTTGTAATAACTTGTGAATAGTTTTTTTGGGATTGTGGAGCTCCCTGTCGAATTTTAAACAATTTATAAACAATATGTAGTGGTGTGAATGATATTTATGCACAAATTATTGAATTTGTGGATAAAAGCAGACAGCTCATTGAAAAACAGGCCTTCTTTTGCTATGATTATATTGTTTTCGTTGTGAATATCTAGATTTATCCGCTGATTTATTAACAGGCTGTGGATAACATTGTGAACAATTCGAAAATTTATCGTTTTAAAATGATTATACTTTACTTAACATTGGGGATAAAACTCCCCTTTATTTATGTTTTTTCGACTTCTTTCTGCATGGCTTAAGCCACAATTGGAAGATTTAAAAGGAGTGACAGTCTGTGGACAGCCATACTTCGGAAATATGGCAACATATTTTATCGATTATTAATACGAAACTGAGCAAACCGAGCTTTGACACCTGGTTTAAAGCGACCAAGGTGGTCTCCTTGACCGATCAAACGATCGTGATCTCCGCTCCGACCACGTTCGCTGTGGAATGGTTGGAGAGCCGCTACACCAAACTGGTGGCAACGACCGTTCTCGAGGTGATCGGCAAGCAAGTCGACGTCTCATTCGTGATCGAGGAGTCGGCCCCGCCCGAGCAAGCTCAGGTTTACAAGGAACCCCCCGCTCCCGTCCCAAGCGAGGAAAGCGTTTCCCATATGCTTAATCCGAAGTATACGTTCGATACCTTCGTCATCGGTTCCGGCAATCGGTTTGCCCATGCCGCCTCCCTGGCAGTCGCCGAGGCACCGGCGCGGGCGTACAATCCGCTGTTCCTCTATGGCGGCGTGGGACTTGGCAAGACGCATCTGATGCATGCCATCGGCCATTACATTTTGGAACACAGCCCCAGCAGTAAAGTCGTGTACATTTCCTCCGAGAAATTTACGAACGAATTCATCAACTCCATCCGGGACAACCGCGCGGAAAGCTTCCGCAACAAATACCGCAACATCGATATTTTGCTGATCGACGACATCCAGTTTCTCGCCGGCAAGGAATCGACCCAGGAGGAGTTCTTCCATACGTTTAACGCGCTGCATGAAGAGCGCAAGCAGATTATCATTTCCAGCGACCGGCCGCCGAAGGAGATTCCGACGCTCGAGGAGCGGCTCCGCTCCCGGTTCGAATGGGGCTTGATCACCGACATCCAGCCGCCGGATCTGGAGACCCGGATCGCGATTCTGCGCAAGAAAGCGAAAGCGGAAAACCTCGATATCCCGAACGAAGCGATGATGTACATCGCCAATCAGATCGATACAAACATCCGCGAGCTGGAGGGCGCGTTGATCCGCGTCGTCGCCTACTCTTCCTTGATCAACCAGGACATAACGACCCATTTGGCCGCCGAAGCGCTCAAGGACATCATTCCTTCCAGCCGTCCGAAGATGATCACGATCCAGGACATCCAGCAAAAGGTCGGCGATTACTACAATTTGAAGCTGGACGACTTCAAGGCACGCAAACGAACGAAGGCGATCGCGTTTCCGCGGCAAATCGCCATGTATCTAGCCCGGGAGCTGACCGATTTCTCGCTGCCGAAGATCGGCGACGCGTTTGGCGGCCGGGACCATACGACGGTCATCCATGCGCACGAGAAAATCACCCAGCAGTTGAAGACGGACCAAGAGCTATTTAAAATCGTCAACAACATTACCGAAAAAATAAAAAGTGCCACCTGAATAAGGGATAAGCCTATGCACATGATATTCACATGTGGATAGGCTTCATTTCATATTGATTTGGTTGTTATCCACATATTCAGTGCCCCTACTACTTCTTCTAATCTATTAAAGATATATACATCTTCATAAGTGGCGGACAAGCTTTCGCTTCGGGAAGCGCTGAACTGCCGCACTTGTCCAACCGAAGAAGAAGATTGAAGCGCCTCAAACCGTACATACCTTTAGGTTATGCTTCGGAGGCGAAGATTATGACGGTTACATGCTTCCGGAGCGATGAAGTGAGTTAGATCGCCATGTTAATCATAGAAGCGCATGCTTCATAAAACGTTTAGGAGTTGAATTTATGAAAATCCGTATTTTGAAACATGATCTCAATGAATCGATCCAACACGTGTCCAAGGCCATTTCGAGCCGGACGACGATTCCGATTTTGACCGGGATCAAACTGGACGTTAACTTTCAAGGGATGACCCTGACGGCCAGCGATACGGACATTTCCATTCAGGCCTTTATTCCGGCCGAGGATCAAGAGAAGCAAATCGTACAGGTAGAACGTCCGGGCAGCGTCGTCCTGCCGGCGAAGTTCTTCGTTGAGATCATCAAGAAACTGCCATCCTCCGAGATCGAAATGGAAGTGCAGGACGGGTTTCAAACCTTCATCCGTTCCGGATCGACCGATATCCAAATGGTGGGTCTTGACCCGGAGGAATTCCCGGTGCTGCCTAGCATCGAGGAGAACCAGGTGATTTCGATTCCCGGCGATTTGTTGAAAAATATGATTCGGCAAACGGTATTCTCCATTTCCACCAACGAAACTTCGCCGATTCTGACCGGCGTATTGTGGAACCTGACGGATAACCAATTCAAATTCGTCGCGACGGACCGCCACCGTTTGGCCAGCCGCATCGCAGGCTTGGACGACGCCGATGGCGTAAGATTCAGCAACATCGTTATTGCCGGCAAAACGCTGAACGAGCTCAGCAAAATCATTCCCGACCAAAATACGCGGGTCGAAATCGTCGTTGCCGACAATCAGGTTTTGTTCAAAATCGATCGCGTGTTGTTTTATACTCGCATTCTCGACGGCACTTATCCGGATACTTCCAAGATTATTCCGACCACTTATAAAACAGAACTCGTCCTGGACACCAAGAAGCTAAGCGATTCGATCGACCGCGCTTATTTGCTGTCCCGCGAGGAGAAGACGAACATCGTTCGCCTGCAGACGCTCGAAGACGGCACGATCGAAATTTCCTCCAGCTCCTCCGAGCTGGGGAAAGTAACCGAACAGCTGGACGTGGCCCAGTTTACGGGGGATCCGCTGCGCATTTCCTTCAACTCGAAATATATGCTGGACGTGCTGAAGGTCGTGGAAAGCGAACAGTTGCACATCGGGTTTACGGGCGCCATGAGCCCGATCATCATTAAGCCGGTAGACGACAGCCAGAGCCTTTATCTGATCCTGCCATACCGCACGACGAACTAGACCGCTTTAGAAGATGAAAAAGGAGCCAACGCCAATGAAAATAATTTCCATCTCAAGCGAATATATTAAACTAGATTCTTTCCTGAAGCTGGCGGATTGCGTATCGACCGGAGGCATGGCCAAGGCCATCCTGCAGGATGGCGCCGTGAAGGTCAATCGCGAGCCGGAGGAGCGGCGGGGCCGGAAGCTGTATCCGGGCGATATCGTTGAGGTGGAAGGTTGCGGCTCATTTCAGGTGGCGGGAGAAGATGCTCCCTGAATGGCCCTGACCGGGCCGAACCGCCGAAAAACCGGCGGAAGATGAGGGGGCTTAGAGCGTGTTTGTAAATCGTTTATCGCTGCAAAACTACCGGAATTACGGCACCCTTACGCTGGACGCTTTCGGCGCGGTTAATCTCATCATCGGACGTAACGCCCAAGGGAAAACAAACCTGCTCGAGGCGTTGTTCGTGCTTGCGCTGACGAAATCGCACCGGACCGGCAAAGACAAGGAGCTGATTTCGTTCGGCAGCGACCATGCGGTGGTATCGGCGGAGGTAGAGAAGAAGTACGGCGCGGTACAACTGGAGCTGCGATTGACGCCGCAGGGCAAGAAAGCGAAGCTAAACGGGCTGGAACAGCGGAAGCTGAGCGATTTTATCGGGGCGATGAACGTCGTGATGTTCGCTCCCGAGGATTTGGAAATCGTCAAAGGAACTCCCGGGGTACGGCGCCGGTTCCTTGACATGGAGATCGGACAGGTTCAGCCCAGCTATCTCTATCATTTGCAGCAGTATCAGAAGGTGCTGATCCAACGCAATAATTTGCTGAAGCAGGCTTGGGGGGCCGGCCCCGAAATGACGACGATGCTGGACATTTGGAACGAACAGTTAGTCGAACACGGTGTTAAAATTATCAAAAAAAGGAAACAATTTATAAGTAAACTGCAAAAGTGGGCGGAGCACATTCACGAGGGGATCACCGGAGGCGGCGAAACCTTGAAATTGGCTTATCTTCCTTCGTTCGGCGAAGCCGAGGAAGAAGATGAAGCTGTCCTATTGCGGCAATTTATGATAAAGTTATCACAAATGAAAGATCAGGAAATTCGCCGCGGCATGACGCTTTGCGGACCGCACCGCGATGATCTGTCGTTTATTATCAACGGCAACGAAGCGCAGGTTTACGGCTCCCAGGGCCAGCAGCGGACGACGGCATTATCGTTGAAATTGGCGGAAATCGAGCTCATTCACGAAGAAATCGGCGAATACCCGATCCTCCTTCTGGATGACGTATTGTCGGAATTGGACCCGTACCGCCAGACCCAATTGATCGAAACGTTTCAGAGCAAAGTGCAGACGTTCATTACGGCTACGGGGATTGAAAGCATCAATGCGAGCCGGCTTCAGGACGCCAGCATTTTTCATGTTCAGGAAGGACAAGTCCAAGGTTAAGGACGGAGGGAAACGAATGTATATCCATTTGGGCGGAGAAAAGGTGATTCTCTCCTCGGAGCTGATTGCCATTTTCGATATCACGATCGAGAAGTCTTCAAAAATATCCAAGCAGTTTCTCAGCCATGCGCTTGAGGCAAAGAACGTGGTGCGCATCGGCGAAGAGGAAGCGAAGTCGATCGTCGTGACCCAAAACGAGATCTATTACTCGCCGATCTCCTCCGCTACGCTGAAGAAGAAAGCGAACGTGATTTTAGCGGTTTAGCCTTGAGTTTGATTCTAGAGAAGTAGGTGAAGGTTTTGTCAATGAACGAACAAACATATGACGAGAGTAATATTCAGGTGCTTGAAGGTTTGGAAGCGGTACGCAAACGGCCGGGGATGTACATCGGTTCGACCAGCGTACGGGGCCTGCATCACCTGGTATGGGAAGTCGTAGACAATAGTATCGACGAAGCGCTGGCCGGCTATGCGAACAAAATCGACGTTTTCGTTCATCCTGATAACAGCGTAACGGTAGTGGATAACGGCCGGGGGATTCCGGTCGGCATGAACGAAAAGCTGCAGAAGTCAACGCTGGAAGTCGTCATGACCGTGCTCCATGCCGGGGGCAAATTCGGCGGCGGCGGATATAAAGTGTCCGGGGGCTTGCATGGCGTGGGCGTGTCCGTCGTGAATGCCTTGTCGACGAAGGTCATCGTTGAGGTCAAGCGGGATGGGCATGTGTATCAGCAGGAGTACCATCGCGGCACGCCTCAATACGATGTGCGGGTTATCGGCGATACGACCGAAACGGGAACGAAAACGAGATTTTATCCGGATCCTGAAATTTTCACGGAGACGACGATTTTTGATTTCAATACCCTGTTAACGCGGATTCGCGAGCTGGCCTTCTTGAACAAAGGCATCAACATTTCATTGACGGACGAACGGACGGGTCATAGCGAGTCGTTCCATTACGAAGGCGGCATTATGGAGTATGTCCGCTTCCTGAATCATAACCGTGAAGTGCTTCATGAGGATCCCATTTACGTCGAAGGACAGCGGGACATGATTCAGGTTGAAGTCTCGCTGCAGTACAACGACAGCTATACGGAAAATATTTATTCCTTCGCGAATAACATTCATACGCATGAAGGCGGGACGCACGAGTCCGGCTTCAAGAGCGCCTTGACCCGGATCATTAACGATTATGCCCGCAAGACCGGCATGATTAAAGAGAACGATTCGAACCTGACCGGGGATGACGTCCGGGAGGGATTGACGGCGATTATTTCCGTCAAAATTCCGGAACCGCAGTTCGAAGGACAAACGAAAACCAAACTGGGCAACAGCGAAGTCCGCGGTATCGTGGAATCGCTGTTCGCGGAGAAGCTGCAGGAGTTCATGGACGAGAATCCTTCCGTATCCCGGCGGATCCTGGAGAAGTCGCTCCAAGCCTCGCGGGCACGGGAAGCGGCTCGGAAAGCGCGCGAACTGACGCGGCGCAAGAGCGCGCTCGAAGTCAGCGCCTTGCCAGGCAAGCTGGCGGACTGCTCCTCCAAGGACGCTTCGATCAGCGAACTGTATATCGTCGAAGGGGACTCGGCGGGCGGATCGGCGAAGCAAGGACGGGATCGTCATTTTCAGGCGATTTTGCCGCTTCGCGGGAAGATTCTGAACGTCGAGAAAGCACGGTTGGACCGCATTCTCGGCAATGCCGAGATCCGGGCGATCATCACGGCGCTCGGTACCGGGATCGGCGAAGAGTTTGATATATCGAAGGCGCGGTACCACAAGATCATCATCATGACCGATGCCGACGTCGACGGTGCGCATATCCGCACCCTGCTGTTGACCTTCTTCTTCCGCTACATGCGCAAGATCATCGAAGCGGGTTATGTTTACATCGCACAGCCGCCGTTGTTCAAAATCGAACGGAACAAAGTGGTTCGTTATGCCGGCTCCGAGAAAGAACGCGATGAAATCATCGCCGAATTTGGCGAAGGCGTCAAAGTTAACGTTCAGCGGTACAAAGGTCTGGGCGAGATGAACGCGGAACAGCTTTGGGAGACGACGATGGATCCGGAGAGCCGCACGATGCAGCAGGTATCGATTTCCGACGCCATCCAGGCGGACGCGATTTTCGATACGCTGATGGGCGATAACGTCGAGCCGCGGCGCGATTTCATTCACGAGCACGCGAAGTACGTAAAGAATCTCGATATCTAAGTTTACATGAGAAGCGATATAGAAAAGGCTGTTCTAAACTGACCGAGGGGTTCCTTCGGCAGATTCGGAACAGCCTTTTTCCTATTTCGCCTTGGCGGATTTGTCCTTCAACCGGCCGTAAGCAACGGCGTAACGCCGAATTTTTTGGTAGACCTCTTTCGGATGCAGCATTTTGAAGGGAAATAGAGCCGGCTTCGTATTGACCTCCAGAATCCAGATTTGATGCTGCTCATCGATGGCGATATCCAGGCCGATTTCCTTAAGTTTAGGAAACTTGCGGGCCAGTTGAAGCGCTGCCTGTACGCCGACCGATTTCATTTCCTTGTATTTCTCGGCAAATTCTTTGGGGGTTAAATGGGAACTGAGCAAATCTTCGATCAGCATGACGCTGCCGCCCCCGTGATAGTTGGTGATGACCTTCTGCTGGGCGGCGATTCGTCCGATAAACCCGGTGGTCTCCCAGGTTTTGCGCGGCGTCTGTTGCACGAGAGCCCGAATATCGAACCTGCGGCGGCGGTAGGTGAGCAATTGGATGCCCTTTTGGATCAAGTAAGGCTTTTGTCCGATTTTACCGACCAGCGCGGCATGAAGCTCCTCCACCGTCGGGTACAGCTCGTATTCGATCCCGTGCCTGAGCTTATACTGGAGCGGGCTTCCGGGGCTCAGATCGTCCGTCCAATGCTCGATGCTCATGACGCCGATGCCGTAGGTGCCGTGATCCGGTTTGACGAAGACATAGCCGTATGCCTCCAGCATATCCCGGAGATGCTCGAAGGAGTATTTTCGCGTATCCGGAATGTATGGACGAAGGGATTCCTTCTGGCGGATCACTTTCGTTTTCTCCCACTTGCTTGCGATACGTTGGATCGTCAAAACGATTAACCTTCCTTTCTTTCGGACCGTGGCCGGCCCGTTCTCATCCCTGCGAAAAACATAGGACAGAAGAGAAAAACAATGGTATAATTATAAGATATGGGGATTTTATAAGCTTTTTCAGCGATTCAAAGAAAATGCCTATATCCGTAGTGTATGAACGTACGATTCGATGGGAGTGGACACATCCCTATTTTTTTGCTGTCTATATGGATCGTGTAGGAAAGCCGGTCACGTTTAATTGAGCTTGATTTGTGAAAGTAATATAATGAAAGTGGCGGTTTTTCGGGCTTTTTCCCATACGAAGGCACGTGGATAGATTATGAAGGAGGTCCAGCATGGCGGAAGAAAAATTCTCTCAAATCATAGATCGGGACATTAATGTGGAAATGCGCGAGTCCTTTATGGATTATGCCATGAGCATTATTGTCAGCCGTGCGTTGCCGGATGTGCGGGATGGTCTGAAGCCGGTGCATCGCCGTATTCTCTATGCGATGTCGGATTTGGGGATGCATCCGGACAAACCGTTCAAGAAATCGGCCAGAATCGTCGGTGAAGTTATCGGTAAGTATCATCCCCACGGGGATTCCGCCGTTTACGAGACGATGGTGCGTATGGCGCAGGATTTCTCGATGAGATATATGCTCGTCGAAGGCCATGGCAACTTCGGTTCGGTCGACGGCGATATGGCCGCAGCGATGCGGTATACCGAAGCACGGTTATCCAAAATCGCAATGGAAATGCTGCGTGACATCAACAAAGAAACGATCGATTTCATGCCGAACTACGATGGCGAAGAACAGGAACCGGTTGTGCTTCCTTCCCGCTTCCCGAACCTGCTGGTGAATGGGGTATCGGGGATCGCGGTCGGGATGGCAACGAACATTCCGCCCCACAACTTAGGGGAAGTCATCGACGGGGTCCATGCTTTGATCGAGAACCCCGACATAAGCTCGCTGGAATTGATGGATTATATTAAAGGCCCGGATTTTCCGACGGCCGGTTATATTTTGGGTCGCTCGGGGATCCGCCAGGCTTATACGACAGGACGCGGCTCGATTACGATGCGGGCCAAAACCACGATCGAGGAGCACAATAACAAAGCCCGGATCGTCGTGGAGGAGCTTCCTTATCAGGTCAACAAGGCCCGTTTGGTCGAGAAAATCGCCGAGCTCGTTCGCGAGAAGAAAATCGACGGCATCACCGATTTGCGCGACGAATCAGATCGCAACGGGATGCGCGTGGTCATCGAGCTTCGCCGGGATGTCAATCCGAACGTCGTGTTGAACAACTTGTTCAAGCATACGGCGCTGCAAAGCTCGTTTGGCATTAACATGCTGGCCATCGTCAACAACGAACCGAAGATTCTGACGCTGAAGGACGTCCTAAGCCATTATTTGAAGCACCAGGTTGAGGTTGTTCGCCGGCGTACGGAATTCGATTTGAAAAAAGCCGAAGCCCGGGCGCATATCCTGGAAGGCTTACGGATTGCCTTGGATCATATCGACGAGGTCATCGCCTTAATCCGGGGATCCAAATCGGATGAAGAAGCTCGCGAAGGCTTGATGACTCGTTTCGGACTCAGCTTCGAGCAGGCGCAAGCGATTCTCGATATGAGACTCCGCCGGTTGACCGGTTTGGAACGCGAGAAGATTGAGGACGAATATAACGAATTGCTGCAGAAGATCGCCGAATACCGCGAGATCCTTGCCAATGAACACCTTGTGCTCAAGATTATCGGCGAAGAGCTGCAGGAAATTCGCGAGAGATTCGCCGATGAACGCCGCACGGAAATTACGATCGGCGAAGAGAGCATCCTTGACGAGGATTTGATTCCTCAAGAAGAAGTGGTCATTACGATCACGCATACCGGCTACATCAAACGGTTGCCGGTCACGACGTACCGCAGTCAGAAACGGGGCGGACGCGGCGTTGTCGGGATGGACACCAAGGATAATGACTTCGTGGAGCATCTGTTCGTGACGAACTCCCACCATTACCTGATGTTCTTTACCGATCGCGGCAAAGCCTACCGGCTGAAGGCATACGAGATTCCGGAGCTGGGCCGTACCGCGCGGGGGACGCCGATCATCAATCTGATCCAGATCGAGCAGGGCGAGACGGTTAACGCAGTAATTGAGGTCGAGCGCTTTGACGACGATAAGTACTTGTTCTTTGCCACGAAGAATGGCATCGTGAAGAAGACGCCGATCGAAGATTATATCAATATCCGCAGAGGCGGTTTGATTGCCGTTAACCTGCGTGAGGACGATACGTTGATCGACGTGAAGCTGACCGACGGTAATGAGGAAGTTATCATGGGCACAGCGCAAGGCATGTCAATCCGGTTCCCGGAAAGCGACGTACGTTCCATGGGCCGGGCGGCAACCGGGGTCAAAGGCATCACGTTGGATGACGACGACGCGGTCATCGGCATGGACGTGGTCATTCCGGGCCAAGACGTGCTGATCGTTACCGCTAAAGGTTACGGCAAGCGGACGCCAGTCTCGGAATACCGTACGCAAAGCCGCGGCGGTAAAGGGATCAAAACGATCAACGTGACGGAAAAGAACGGCACGGTTGTCGGACTGAAGGTCGTTAAGGATGACGAGGACCTGATGATCATTACCGCAAGCGGTACGCTGATCCGGACGAGCATGGAGGGCATCTCCACCATGGGACGGAATACGCAAGGCGTGAAGCTGATCAACATCCGCGAGGATGATTCCGTGGCGACGGTTTGCCGCTCGGACAAGAGCGAGGAAGAGGATTCAGAGGGAGACAGCGAGCTCTTGCAGGATCAAGACCAAGCGATTGAAGACAATGGCGCGGAATCCGGACAGGATGGCGCCGAAGAATAACTCGATAGCATAGCAAGATCAAGACTCCCGGACTCCCGTTTCGGGGGTCTTTTTTTGCCTTCTTTTTACCCGCGAAAAAGAAAGATTGCTAGCCATTTTGCCAACGTACTATAATAGAAATAGCGGTCTCTAGTTCTTTGTTCCTAGAAAATGTAAAATTGAAGAGACTCGGAACCCTAGTCTTACCCTAAGGAGAGAGTAAAGGATGGTTAGTATCTCAATCGCGGATGTCAAACCGGGAGTTAAGTTGATGAGTCACGTTTATAGTCCATTGGGCGGTCTTTTGCTGCAAAAGGGCAAGGTTTTGCTTCCGAGAGATTTGGATATCCTACGCGCCTTTATGGTCCGACAGGTTGAAGTCGATGATTTTGCGGTTCCCGAGCGGAAGGGAGCAGAGGCTACGGAATCGCCGAAGCCAGCTTCGGGCACGACAGCGGCGGCGGCGGGAGCCGCCAAACCGGAGGGGATCAGCCCATTAATCTCGCTGCACCGCGAGTATGACCGGATGCTGCATCTAACGAAAAGCGCATTTCAATCCGTATTGGCCGCAGAACTGCCGATCTACGAGCTCCGTCACCAACTAGAGGCGCTCGTGCGCCAGTTGAAGCATTATCATGTGCTGACGTTTATCCCGCGCAATATGAACGAATACGACTATATGTATCACAATGCTATTCTCACCTCCTTGACTTCCTATCTGCTGGCCCAGTGGCATGGGTTGCCCCAGAAGGATTGGATGCAGGTGGCTTTTGCCGGGTTATTGCATGATATCGGGAATACGAAAATCGATCCGGCAATCCTGTATAAGCCGACCCAGTTAATGGCGGACGAAGCTGAGGAAATGCGGATGCATACGACCTACGGTTATCAGCAGTTGCGCAAAACGGCAGCGATTAATGAGGGCGTTCGGCTGACTGCGCTGCAGCACCACGAGAAGATGGACGGTAGCGGTTATCCGTTCCGTTTGACGGGCGACAAAATTCATATCTACGCGAAAATCGTAAGCGTTGCGGATATCTTCCATGCCATGACGCTGAATCGTCGATACCGTAAAGCGAAATCTCCTTATTTGGTTCTGGAGGAAATTCGGTCTGAGGCATTCGGGAAACTTGATCCCGGCGTTGTCCAAACCTTCGTTGATAAGGTCACCCAATTTCATCATGGGACGCGGGTCCGTCTAAGCAATGGGAGCGAAGGGGAGATTGTATTCTCCGATCGAAATCATCCTACGCGCCCCATGGTATCGGTCCAAGGGCAAATCGTCAATTTGATCGTGGAGAGACAACTGCATATCGAGGAAGTTCTTTCCTAGGGTTGATTTTTGGGATCGATTCGGGGTATATTATTACTTACCCGCTGAGATTTGCGAGACGATGAGCCATAAACTTGGAATTCATTGGTTGAATAAAAAGTCTTGCAATATTCGCTCGAGGG
>NZ_JAKSXN010000037.1 GCF_022427145.1 Paenibacillus timonensis | reverse complement strand
ATCCCGCCGTCAGCGCCGAGGTCAGCCAAATGTCCTTGAAGTCCATCCAACCGAGGTTGTTGATCACGAGTCCGCGGATGGACGGGTGGACGTACGTGTTCAACATGCTGTGAACCAGAAAGGTGACCTGCGCCTCTTCCTGCAGCCGAAATTCGATTTGTTGCAGCAACGCCCTACGTTTCTCCGGCCTGCCGGACGCAAAAACCTCATTCACGATGCCGAACACCCAACGGCTTAGCTCCGGCGGCATATGCAGACGAATGAAGCTGTCCTCCTGCAAATAGCTCTCCAGCTCGCACACCTCGTCCTCGGCGAATACGAGGCACATCAAAATGGCATCGGATTCCCGAGCGGCCGATCTCGCCATCTCGGCTTTGCTATGGTACACGACTTCGACCGGGATCCCGATCGTGGCGCATTGCGATTGAATCCACTCCGCTTCCTCGCGTTCGAGATGATGGGCGGCCAGGCGGATCGGCTCGCCGGTATATCCCGATTCCTCCAGCAACTGACGGGCGGCTGCCGGGTCATGCCGGTGGATCCCCAGCGTCGTGTCATCGGTCGGTTGGAAGCTGCGCGCCGGATAACCGGATTTACCCGAGGCCCGGATCATCCCGGGGCGGTCGATCACCAGGTTCACCGCCTGCCGAAAGGCAAGCGATTGCTGCGGACCAAGCCGATTGCGGTTCCAGGAGATCAGGCTACAGCCCCGGCTTAACGTCTCGATGCGTTTCCAATCGTCGCCGGCCCGCGCGGGAACCCGCGAATCGTTCACGATCAGCTGCTCCCACTTGAGCTTGGAGGAATTCGGGATATCGTCGGGCAGAAAGACCAGGGTAACGCCGTCCAAATAAGGTCGACCGAGAAAATACCCCGCATGCACCTCCAGTTCCATCCGGCTCGGGCTCCAATGCGCGAGTCGGAAAGGGCCGGTGCCGCTCGGAAACTGCCAAAAGGCCGTTTCGTCCTTGCCGAGCAAATCGGCGGGAAGGACGGAAGCGCAGGAGGAGCAGAGCAGGCGGGGAAGCAGCCAATTCGGTTGATCTAGCGTGAACACGGCGGTTCGCGCGTCAATCGCCTCGATCCGGAGTACGGTCGACATTAACCAGCTGTTGGCCGAATTCTCCCGCAGCCGAGAAAAGGTGAAGACGACGTCCTCGGCGGTGAGCTCTTTTCCGTGATGGAAACGCACGCCTTTGCGCAAATGGAACGTCCACGACGTACCGGTCTCGTCATGTTCCCAGTTATGGGCGATCATGCCGGTGACCTGGCCCTTCGTTTGGTCGTATTGAACCAGCCGGTCGAAGATTTGCCGTACGAGATGGGAATCGAAGCCGTAAAACAGATGCGCTGGATCCAGCGTTAGCGGGGCTTTGTACACCGGCAGGCGAAAGATGTCCCGGCAGCTTTGGCCTGCGGCCAACTGTTTTTCCGCCCCAAACTGGTCATTCAGCCATTGAATGAACCGCTCCCGTGCGTTTTTGTCTTCTTCGTGCTGGTGAAGGAATTCGAATGCCGACCGGTATTCCCCTTTTTCCGCCAGCTTTTGGGCCAGGTCGATCAAGAAGTTTTCCCGGTTCGCCCGAAAAATCAAACGGGAGCGATGTCCTCGCCCTCGTCCCGGCGACCACTCGATCAGGCCTTCCTCCTGCAGCTTGCGAATAATCAGCTTTACGTTCCGCTCCGTGCAGTGAAACAGCTTCGTCAAATCCTCCAGCGCCACCTCGACTTCGCGGGGCTCCGCCGAATCGCCGCCCCCCTCGGAATAATGATTAAGCAGCGCCATATAACGCTCTGCGGTCAACATTCCCACGCACCTCCATTTTGTAAAAGGGGAAATGACTTTGGAATAGTATACTCTTTTTCTTCCTGCTTTTGAAGCAGATAATGGAAATATCCAAAAGGGCGGGCGTTACCGGCCCTGCAGGCAAGGAGGTTGTTCCATGAGTTACGAGGAGTTATACCGGAGGGAAAGAGAGATCAGAGAGTTCCATCAGTCGTTGAAAAGACCCGGCGGCCCCGGCTGCTTCAGGGGGATGGCCGTTCCTAAGCGACCGCGAAAAGTCCGTAAAAAAGCGGGGGGCCTAGGTACGTTGTTGCGGTCATTTTTTCAATTGTTCTATTGAGTCCAAACGTTAAAATGCCTGCATCGCGCGATGCAGGCATTTGTTTCTTAGGAGGGACGTCCAGCGAGGATTTTCTTGAACTGTTCGGTTAACAAGGGGACGATTTCGAATAGATCCCCAACGATGCCGTAATCGGCGACCTTGAAGATCGGTGCTTCGGGGTCCTTATTGACGGCGATGATGATCCGCGACTGGCTCATGCCGGCGAGATGCTGGATCGCGCCGCTGATGCCGCAGGCGATATAAATTTCCGGCGTGACCACCTTGCCGGTCTGACCGATCTGCAGGGCGTAGTCGCAGTAACCGGCATCGCAGGCTCCGCGGGAGGCACCGACGGCCCCGCCAAGGCTGTCCGCCAGTTCTTCCAGCACCTTAAAGCCGTCGGCGCTTTTGACGCCGCGTCCCCCGGACACGACGATCTTCGCTTCGGTGAGATCGACCTTGCCGGACACTTTACGCACCACGTCCTTAAGGATCGCGTGCAGAGGCGAAGGCGGGGCGAACTCCAAGGGGACGACCGTGCCCGTGGCAGCAGCCGGGGCAGCAGGGGGGAGGTTGTTGGGACGGAGAGTCACGATTCCGGTGTCTTCCGCCAGGCTTCTTCGCTCAAAGGCTTTGCCGGCATAGAGCGGACGCGTAAATGAAATGCCGCCGCCGACCTTGGTTACGGCCGTAACGTCGGAGATCTGCCCGCAAGCGAGCCGAGCCGCAAGCTGGGGGGCGAGATCGCGGCCGATCGCCGTATGACCGAGCAGGATCACGTTCGGTTCGTCCGGCAGCGCGGCCAGGGCCTGAATCACCGCTTCAAAGGCGAGCTCCGGCTGGTAAGCTTGGAGCTCGGCATGATCCAGCACCAACACCTGGCCATCTACATACCGGGCCAGCTCGGCTGCCGCATCATCGATTTGATGACCAAGCAGCACGGCCGCAAGCCGATCGCCTTCCTCCCGCAGCAGGTTAGCGGCATGAAGCGCTTCCAAAGAAACCTGGCGAAGCTTGCCGTCCTTCGTTTCGACGATCACCACGTACGTTTTGCTCATGATTAACGCCTCCTTCAGATTTAAATGACCTTCGCTTCGGAGCGCAGCAGCCGAACCAATTCCGCCGTCTGCTCGGCGGGCGAGCCGGCCAGCAGCTTGCCGGCTTGGCGTGCCGGCGGCAGGGAGAGGCCGAGCCGCTGCGTTTTCGGCGTGATCTCGTCTTCGCTTAGTCCCAGATCAGCCAGCGACAACTCGCGGAACGGTTTCTTCTTGGCCTTCATGATCCCCGGGAGCGAAGGATAACGCGGTTCGTTTAAGCCCTGTTGCGCCGTCATGACGGCGGGCAGCATCAGCTCCAGCGTCTCGGCGTCGCCTTCGGCATCCCGCACGACGGTGGCTCGGTCCCCGTTCACGGCGAGCCCGGTAATCGACGAGACGTGGGGGAGAGCAAGCAGCTTGGCGATCCGCACGGCGACTTGACCTGCCCCGTTGTCGACCGAGAAATTGCCGCCCAAGATGAGGTCATAGTTCAGCGTTTGCAGGAAAGCGACGAGCAGGCGGGAGATGCCGTATTCGTCCGTATCGATCGCCTCCGTGGCGATCCGCACGGCTTCATCTGCTCCCATGGCCAATGCGGTGCGCAGCGCCTCGGCCGTTCTTTCCGGCCCCGCCGACACGACCGTCACGGTGCCGCCATGGGCCTCTTTCAGGCGCAGCGCTTCCTCCACCGCATATTCGTCGTAAGGATTAATCACGAACTTGACGCCGTCCTCGCTCACTTTTCCGTCGGTAATGACGATTTTTTCCTCCGTGTCGAAGGTTTGTTTCAGGATGACAACCACATGCATACTTGCCAACTCCTTTCGAGGGTAAAAGTAGAATGGGGCATGATAAAATGAGCGCGTCTGAACCTTGGCATAGGCGCTAACGCTTACCAACGGGCTTATTTGGGCTAAAAGCAGGACTTGTCATAACTAACGCTTGCCAGTCACGCTATTGGATCGGATGCCGCGATCTTCCGCATGAAAACTCCAAAATAAGCTGTCTGACAAGCGTTACATGCCGCACGTTCGGTTTATGAGACCGGTTAGCGATTGACATAAGCGTTAGAACTCATAAACTCATACATGCGTACATGCGAAATAGAGGAGCTACTTCTTCATCGCGCGCAGGAAAAAATCCACGGTGTTCTCCACTTGGCCGGAGAGGGAATATTTCATCCCGGAAATGAGCCAGGAGGTGACGACTTCGTCCAGCGCTCCGAAAATCAACTGCCGGGATAACTTCGTATCGAGGTCGGTACGAAAGGATCCTTCCTCGATCCCTCTTCTCAAGATATGCTCAATCAGCGTGATATAGGGCTTCACGGCGAGGCCGATGGCCTTACGAAGTTCGAGGGAGCTTTGCCGCAACTCGATTTGCGTGACGTAAGCAAAATTGACGTTTTGCTCCAGATGGGTGAAGTGGATTTCGCACACTTTACGCAGCGCTTCTTCGGCCGTGTTCGTTTCGCGGATGCTCTGATGGAACAGCTCGACCAGTTTGCCCAGCCGATCTTGGAAGAGAGAGATTAGGATATCTTCCTTATTTTTGAAATATAAATAAATCGTACCGTCCGCAACGCCGGCCTCCTTGGCGATTTTAGACACCTGGGAGCCGTGAAACCCGTTCTCCGCAATGACTTTTTCTGCCCCATCCAAAATCATTTCAAATTTTTCCTGTTTCCTACTTGTCATCGGGCCACCTCAATGCTAAAATTTAAACCAGCTGAATGAACCGTCATTCATTTTCTTAATCTTAGGGGAACAACGCACCGGTTGTCAAGATTCAATCCTTAAGATTTTAATTAAACCTCAGCTTGTAAACGCTTACCACTGTTGTCCTATTAAATCACCCATCTCAATCGCAGCAACCAACGTTCTCCACTGCATGTACCACTAAATCCTGCCGAATATCTCTAACTAAATGAACCATCATCCGACATTCATTTCTCCTATGAAAAAAAATGCCATGAAGGAGGGTCGTTCGAATTATGGTCACGTTTTGGCTAACGCTGAACACTTTGCTGTTTGCGGCCGTCACGGGATACGCCGTGTTTGCGTTCTATCAGGCCGTATACCGCCGGTTTCTTTATCTGCGGTTTGGTCGGCCGACCGATTTTCGCGCCAGGCGCGGAGGAGCCCAGGGCGAATTCTGGTCGCAGGTGTTCGGGCAGAAGAAGCTGCTCAAGGACCGGAAAAGCGGTTTGATGCACGTCGTTGTGTTCTATGGATTCATCGTGCTGCAGTTTGGGGCGATCGATTTGATTGTCAAAGGGCTGTCGCGCGGCGGCCACCTGCCGCTGCCGGCTTACGAGCTGTTCGGGTGGTTCCAGGAGTTTACCGCGCTGGCGATCCTCCTCGCGATGGGGTACGCCGCTTACCGCCGTTATATCGAGAAATTACCGCGTTTGAAGAAGGGCTGGAAACCCGGCATCGTCGTGATCTTTATTTATTCCCTAATGGTTTCGGTCCTGTTGTCGCTGGCTTTCGAGCGCGTCTGGATGGGGCTTGAGTTCTCTTGGTACGCTCCGGTCTCGTCGGCCATCGCCGCCGCATTCGCCGGGCTGCCTGCCGCCGCTGCGGAAGCCGTCTTTTACGTGTTCTGGTGGCTGCACCTGTTGATCCTGTTGTCCTTTCTCGTTTACGTCCCCCAGTCGAAGCACTTTCATCTCATCATCGCGCCGATCAACATCTGGCTGCGCCGCCGCGAACCGCATGGCCGGCTGCAGAGCCTCGACCTCGAGGACGAAGAAGCGGAAAGCTTCGGCGTGGGCAACATCGAAGACTTCACGCAAAAGCAAATGCTCGACTTCTACGCCTGCGTGGAATGCGGCCGCTGCACCAGCGTCTGCCCGGCGGCAAGCACCGGCAAAACGCTGTCGCCGATGCATCTGATCACGAAGCTGCGTGATCATCTCACCGAGAAGGGCGCCGCGGTAACGGGCAAATCGCCGTGGGTGCCGGCGAATGTGTTCGGCTCCGCCGGCGTCCATGCGGTGGCGGCCGGTGCAGGGCACGCCGCACCGGCCTGGGATAGCGCTTCGGGCATTACCGACATCCGCCCGACGCTGGATTGGCAGAAGGCGGCCTGGCAGCCGGCCTCCCACGACAAAGCCGTAACCGAGCTTGAGCTGATCGGCGACGTCATGACCGAAGAGGAAATCTGGTCCTGCACGACGTGCCGCAACTGCGAGGATCAATGTCCGGTCGGCAACGAACACGTCGACAAAATCGTAGACCTGCGCCGTCATCTGGTGTTGATGCAGGGCAGCGTGCCTGCGGAAGGGCAGCGCGCGATGCAGAACATCGAACGCCAAAGCAATCCTTGGGGCATCAGCCGCAACGACCGCGCCGCCTGGACCGGCGAGCTGGAGGGCATCCCCGTACCGACGGTCAAGGAGAATCCGGCTTTCGACATTTTGTTCTTCGTCGGATCGATGGGCTCCTACGATTTGCGCAGCCGCAAAATCACGCGCGCGTTCGTGCGGCTCTTAAACGAAGCGGGCGTCAATTTCGCCATCCTTGGCAATGAGGAGCGCAACTCCGGCGATACGCCGCGCCGGATGGGCAACGAGCTCTTGTTCCAGCAGCTGTGCCAGGAGAACATCGCGACGTTCCAACGGTACGGGGTGCGCAAAATCGTCACCGCTTGCCCGCATACGTTTAATACGTTGAAAAACGAATACCCCGAATTCGGTCTGGAGGAGGTGGAAGTGCTGCACCATACGCAGCTGCTGGAGCAACTGATCCGCGAAGGGCGGTTGAAGCCGACCCACCGGGTGAGCGAACGGGTCACCTATCACGATTCTTGCTATCTCGGGCGGTATAACGGCGTTTATGACGCCCCTCGCGAGGTGCTGCAGGCCGTGCCCGGCGTGGAGCTGATCGAGATGGCCCGGTCGCGGGAGAACGGGATGTGCTGCGGCGCCGGCGGCGGGCTGATGTGGATGGAGGAAACCGCCGGCAAACGGATCAACTTGGCCCGTACCGAACAAGCGCTGGAGGTCCGTCCCAGCATGGTCAGCAGCGCGTGCCCTTACTGCCTGACGATGCTGGAGGATGGCACGAAACTCAAGGAAGTGGACGGCCAAGTGAAGGCACGGGATATTGCCGAAATTCTGGAGCTGTCCGTGTTTGGCGAACAGGCGGCCGATCCGGTCCCCGCTTTAACTCAATGAAATCCCAATGTCATAGGAGGTAGTTCAAATGAACAAACCGATCCGGAAAGCAGCCGTCATCGGCTCCGGCATCATGGGCTCCGGCATCGCCGCCCAGCTGGCTAACGTGGGCATCTCTTGCCTGCTGCTCGACATCGTCCCGCAGCGGCTCACCGACGCGGAGATGGCCGCCGGGCTGACGCTCGACCATCTATCGGTGCGCAATCGCCTCGCGACGGCGGCGATTGCCGGACTGGCCAAGACGAAACCCGCCCCGCTTTATGACAACGCTTTCGCCGAGCGGATCACGCCCGGCAACCTGGAGGATCACTTGCCGCTGATTGCCGATGTGGATTGGGTCATCGAGGTCGTCGTCGAGAACCCCGGAGTCAAGCAGCAGCTGTTAGCCCAGGTGGAGCGCCACTGGAAACCGGGAACCCTCGTCAGCTCGAACACGTCGGGCATTTCGATTAACGCGATGGCCGAAGGCCGGTCCGAGGAATTCCGGCGGCATTTTCTCGGCACGCATTTCTTTAACCCGCCGCGTTACATGAAGCTGCTGGAGATCATACCCGGGCAAACGACCGCCCCGGAGCTGGTCCAAAGCTTAAGCCGTTTCTGCGAACGTACGCTGGGCAAAACGGTCGTGCTCGCCAAAGACACGCCGAATTTCATCGCTAACCGCATCGGCACTTACGGGCTGCTGGTGACGCTGCGCGAAATGGCGGAGAAAGGGTATACCGTCGAAGAAGTGGATGCGGTCACCGGACCGGCGATGGGCCGCCCGAAAAGCGCCACTTTCCGCACTTTGGATCTGGTCGGACTTGATACGTTCCTGCATGTGGCCGATAACGTGTATGCCAATGTGACGGAGGAGGCGGAGAAGCAAGTGTTTGCCGCGCCGGAATCGCTTAAGGAAATGGTTTCCCGCGGCTGGCTCGGAGAGAAGAGCGGGCAGGGCTTTTACCGGAAAATCAAAGGGGACCGGGGAAGCGAGATTTTTTCCTTGAATCTCCAGACGATGGACTACGGCCCGCAGGGTAAGGTGGCGTCCGCTTCTTTGGAAGCCGCCAAGCTGGCGAAAGGCGCCGCCGCCAAAACGAAAGCGCTGCTCGGTACCCCAGACCGCTACTCGCAGTTGGCCTGGGATGTGCTTAAGCAAGTGTTGATCTATTCCGCCGCCAAGCTAGGCGAAATCGCCGACAGCATCCGCGAAATCGATGAGGCGATGAAATGGGGCTTCAACTGGGAGCTAGGCCCGTTCGAAACGTGGGACGCCATCGGATTGATCCGCTCGGTCGAGAAGATGGAGGCGGAAGGGCTGACGGTACCGGCCTGGGTTAAAGATTGGATTGCACGGGGGAATGCCTCGTTCTATAAAAAAGACGGCGGCTCCCTCTTCCAGGCCGCGGTTGGTGGATATGCGCCAGTGGAGCTCCCGCCGGAACAGATCTCGCTTCGCGATCTGAAGGCGCAGAACCAAGTGGTTCGCAGCAACAGCGGCGCCAGCTTGATCGACCTCGGCGACGGCGTGGCCTGCCTGGAGTTTCATTCGCCGAACAATGCGATCGGCGCGGATATTCTGCAGATGATCTCGCACAGCATGGACGAGGTGCGCGACAACTTCGAAGGCCTCGTCATCGCCAACCAGGGCCGTAATTTCTGCGTAGGCGCCAACCTCATGCTGCTTCTAATGGAGGCGCAGGACGAGGAATGGGATGAAATCGACGACATCATCCGTCTGTTTCAGAACACGATGTACCGGCTGAAACGGTTCGAGAAGCCGGTGATCGCCGCGCCGCACCGCATGACGCTGGGCGGCGGAGTGGAGGCGTGCATGCCGGCCGATCAGGTGATCGCCGCCGCCGAAACGTATTACGGGCTCGTCGAGGTCGGCGTGGGTCTGATCCCTGCGGGCGGAGGCTGCAAGGAACTGGCGCTACGGGCCAGTCAGCAGGCGTCCCTCGCGGATGCCGATGTCCAGCCTTATATCAACCAATACTTCCAAACGGTGGGCACCGCCACGGTTTCAAGCAGCGGCCATGATGCCAAACGATTAGGCCTCTTAAAACAGACCGACCGAGTCGTGCTGAATCCCGACCATACGATTTATGAGGCGAAGCAGGCTGTGCTGAAGCTGGCGGGAAGCGGGTATGAGCCGATTCCGGAAACAAAGTTCCGCGTCGTCGGCTCCGAAGGGAAAGCGGTGTTGCAATTGGGCGCGCTGGGTATGCACGAAGGCGGCTACATCAGCGACCACGATCTGTTGATCGCGAACAAGCTGGCCCATGTGCTGGCGGGCGGCGACGTTCCGGCGGGAACGTTCGTGACGGAGCAATACATGCTTGACCTGGAACGCGAGGCGTTCCTGAGCTTATGCGGGGAGCCGAAGACGCGTCAGCGCATGCAGCACATGCTGAGCAAAGGCAAACCGCTGCGCAACTAATCGAGAGGGAGAGTGAGTCTACGATGAAAGAAGCTGTAATCGTATCGACAGCACGAACGGCGGTGGGGAGAGCCAAAAAAGGCAGCCTGACCCAAACGCGTGCCGACGATTTGGGCAAGATCGTGCTGGATGCGGCGGTGGAGCGCGCTCCCGGGCTAAGCAAAGCGGATGTCGAGGACATCATCATCGGCTGCGCGATGCCGGAAGGCGAGCAGGGGCTAAACTTCGCGCGCATTATGGCGTTATACGCCGGTTTCCCGGTGACGGTGCCGGCCCTTACCATCAATCGCTTCTGCTCGTCCGGACTGCAGGCGATCGCTTTCGCGGCGGAGCGGATCATGCTGGGTCAGGCCGACGTGTTGATCGCCGGCGGGGTAGAAAGCATGAGCCACGTGCCGATGACCGGCTTTAAGGTGTCGCCGAATCCGCGGATCGTAGCCGAGATGCCGGAGGCGTACATGGCGATGGGCCATACGGCGGAACGCGTCGCCGAGCGGTTTGGCGTCTCCCGGGAGGATCAGGACCGTTTCGCCTTGAATTCGCATCTTAAAGCGGCCCGGGCCATCGCCGAAGGCAAGTTCAAGGAGGAGATCGTTCCGTTTGAGGCGGAACACCGCAGCTTGGATGAGCGCGGGAAAGTCAACGTGAAGCGCTTTGTCTTCGACACCGACGAAAGCGTGCGCGGCGACACGACCCTGGAGGCACTGGCCAAGCTGAAACCGAGTTTTAAGCAAGGCGGTACCGTGACCGCGGGGAACTCCTCCCCGATGAACGACGGGGCGGCGGCCGTCGTCGTCATGAGCCGGGAGAAAGCCGAGGCACTGGGGCTTCAACCATTGGCTACGTTCCGCTCCTTCACCGTGGCCGGCGTAGAGCCGGAGCTGATGGGCGTGGGACCTGTGAAGGCGATTCCGAAGGCGCTTGCGGCAGCCGGCATTACGCGGGACGATGTGGATCTGTTCGAAATCAACGAGGCTTTTGCTTCCCAATGCCTGCACGTGATCCGTGAATTGGGTCTGGACGAGGACAAAGTGAATGTAAACGGCGGCGCGATCTCCCTAGGGCATCCATTGGGCTGCACCGGCACGAAGCTGTCCATTTCGCTGATCCACGAGCTGCGTCGCCGGGGCGGCGGGTACGGAGTCGTGTCGATGTGTATTGGCGGCGGCATGGGGGCGGCCGGCGTATTAGAAGTTCATCCCATTAATTAATGAAGGAGAGGATCGCATGAGCAACGAAACGATGGAGAAAATTGCAGGCGGCAGCTTCGTCATCGCGGACATCGACTACACTCGGGTCGTGACCCCGGAGGACTTCAACGAAGAACAGCGGATGATCGGGGAGACGACGGAGGAATTTGTAAAAACGGAAATTCTTCCGCGGGACGAGGAGATCGAGCATCTGAACTATGAGTTGACTGCCGATTTGCTGCGCAAAGCGGGCGAAGTGGGGCTGCTCGGCGCTGACGTGCCCGAAAGCTACGGCGGCATGGGACTTGATAAGGTCAGCACGACGCTGATCAGCGAGAAGCTGACCAAAGCGTCCTCGTTTGCGCTTTCGGCTGGAGCCCATGTCGGGATCGGGACGCTGCCGATCGTCTACTTCGGGACCGAAGCGCAGAAGCAGAAATATTTGCCGAAGCTGGCGACGGGCGAGCTGCTCGCGGCTTATTGCCTGACGGAGCCTTCCTCGGGGTCCGATGCGCTAGGCGCCAAAACGACGGCCGTGTTGTCGGAGGATGGCACTCATTATGTGTTGAACGGCACCAAGCAGTTTATTACCAACGCCGGTTTCGCCGACGTGTTCATCGTTTACGCCAAAGTGAACGGCACGGACTTCAGCACGTTTATCGTTGAGCGGAGCATGGAGGGAGTCAGCATTGGACCGGAGGAGAAAAAGATGGGGATTAAAGGCTCATCCACATGCCCTCTCATTCTGGAGGACGTGAAGGTACCGGTCGACAACCTCCTATGGGAAGTGGGCAAAGGCCATTTGATCGCCTTTAACATCCTGAATATCGGGCGCTTCAAATTGGCGGCGGGATGTCTTGGCTCGTCCAAGGACGCCATCGAGTACACAGCGAAATACGCGAATGAACGCACCCAGTTCGGTCAAAAAATTTCGTCGTTCCCGCTGATCGGCAAAAAGCTGGCGGAGATGAATACGCGCACATACGTGTTAGAAAGTATGGTTTACCGCACCGCCGGCCTGTTTGACGTCGGCTTGGCCGACGTAGACCACGGCAGTGCCGACGTAGGTTATCAATCGGCCAAGGCGATTGCTGAATATCAATTGGAATGCTCGATCAACAAAGTGTTCGGGTCCGAGGCGCTGGATTTTGTTTCGGACGAAGGGGTGCAAATCCACGGTGGTTATGGATTTACGCAAGAATACCGGATCGAGCGGATTTATCGCGACTCGCGGATCAACCGGATTTTTGAAGGCACGAACGAAATCAACCGTCTCCTGATCCCCGGCAGCCTGGTGAAACGCGCGATGAAAGGGGAGTTGCCGCTGCTTTCCGCCGCACAGAAGCTGCAAGCGGAGCTGATGGAGCCGATGCCAAGCCGGACGTTCGAAGGGACGCTCGAGGAGGAAGCGCATCTGCTGTCCATGTCCAAAAAGATCTTCCTGATGGCCGGGGCCCAGGCTGTGCAGAAATATCAGTTGAAACTGGAACGCGAGCAGGAGGTGCTGAGCCATTTGGCGGATATGATGATCGTCATTTACGCGATGGAAAGCGCGCTGCTTCGTACACAGAAGCTGATCGCGCGTGCCGGCGAAGACAAGGCGGAGCTTCCGATCGCCATGACCCGCGCGTTCATCCATGAAGAATTCAGCAAAATCGAAGCTTGGGCCAAGGAAGTGTTAAGCTACATGGAACAAGGGGATCTGCTGCGCACTCAGCTGTCCATCCTCAAAAAATTGACAAAGCGTTCGGCCGTGAATACGCTGTCATTAAAACGGCAAATCGCCTCCAAAGTGATTCAGGCGGAGAGATACGTTTTGTAAAAATTGCGAGGTTGGGAGGCAGGCGTATGACAAGGAAACCTTGGCTGAAGTTTTATCCCGCTGAAGTACCGCCCACCTATGATTATCCAAAGCATAATCTCGCTCATTTCCTGGAACTTTCCGCCGATCGGTATCCCGAAGTTACGGCTCTGGAATTCATGGGAAAGAAAATGACGTATCGCGTTTTGTTGGAACAGACGTACCGGTTTGCGAATGCCCTGCGGAAGCTGGGCATTCGCAAGGGAGACCGGGTAGCCATCATGTTGCCGAACTGCCCGCAGGCGGTGATTGCGTATTACGGTACCCTGCTGATGGGCGGCATTGCAGTGATGACGAATCCGCTGTATATGCCCAGGGAACTGGAGCATCAGCTGAGTGATGCCGGCGCACGCGTCATGGTCACCCTTGACCCGCTCGTCGAACGCGTGAGAACGGCGACGAAGCTGCAACCGCTGGATTACATCATCGCCACATCGATCAAGGATTATCTGCCTTTTCCCAAGAACCTCCTGTATCCGATCAAAGCCAAGAAAGACGGCATGGCCGCTCATTTGAACTATACCGATCGGCTGCTCGCCTTCCCGGCATTCCTCACCGGCGGAAGCCCGGAACCGTTCCGCGTCGAACTCGATCCCGAGCAGGATTTGGCTTTGTTGCAGTATACCGGCGGAACGACGGGTTTTGCCAAAGGCGTCATGCTGACGCATATGAATCTGGTGGCCAACACGATTCAGAATCAGCTCTGGTTCTACCGTTCCCGTTTGGGGAAAGAGAAGTATTTGGCCGCGCTTCCTTTTTTTCATGTGTTCGGAATGACGGTGTTACTGAATCAATCGGTCGCTTTGGGCGGGACGTTGCTGATGCTGCCGCGTTTTGACATCCATCAGGTGCTGCAGGTGATCCATCACAAGAAGCCGACGGTTTTCCCCGGCGCGCCGACGATGTACGTGGCCATCATTAACCACAAGGATATCGCAGGGTACGATTTATCCTCGATCAATGTGTGCGTTAGCGGTGCGGCACCGCTGCCGCTGGAGGTTCAAACCCGGTTCGAGGAAGTGACAGGTGGGAAGCTGATCGAAGGCTATGGCTTGACCGAAGCTTCGCCCGTCACCCACGCCAACAATATCTGGGAGACGCGGAAGAGCGGGTCGATTGGGATCCCTTTTCCCGACACCGACGCGATGATTGTGCATCCGGACACGCTTGAGGAAGTTCCGGTCGGCGAAATCGGCGAGCTTGCCGTGCGTGGGCCGCAGGTGATGCGGGGGTATTGGAACCGGCCGGAGGAGACGTACAAGACGCTGCGCGACGGCTGGCTGCTGACCGGCGACCTGGGGCGGATGGACGAAGACGGCTTCTTCTATATCCTGGACCGCCGCAAGGATTTGATCATTGCCGGCGGGTATAACATCTATCCGCGCGAAGTCGAGGAAGTGCTGTTCGAGCATCCGGACGTGGAGGAGGCGATCGTGGCCGGAATTTACGATCCGTACCGTGGCGAGACCGTCAAGGCGTACATTGTGCTGAAGGAAGGCGCGTCTCCGGACGCAGAGGCAATCAAGCGCTGGTGCAAGGAGAAATTGGCTGCCTACAAGGTGCCGAAGGTTTACGAGTTTCGCGACAGTCTCCCCAAGACGCTGGCGGGCAAAGTGCTGCGCCGTAAGCTTGTAGAGGAAGAAGCGGAACGCCAGATCCCCCCGCAAGCAAAGTAACGAGGGGCTGAAGTCCCCCGGGGACAAAATAACGCGTCGACATGAACGGGAGGTCGTTAAATATGAAAGCGGATTCAGAAGAGCTGCGGCAGCGTCTGGAGCTGTGGAATCAAGCCGCGGTCGGTTCGTTCGTCGATTACCTGGGCTGCCGGGTGGATGAGGCGAACGAACGCAGGGTCGTCATGACCCTGGACATCCGTCCGCACCATCTGAATTTGATCGGCATTGTCCATGGCGGCGTCCACGCGACGTTGATCGATTCGGCCATGGGGCTTCTGGCGATGATCGCCAAACCGGAGGCTAGCGTCGTCACGACGAACCTGAACCTGAATTATGTGACCAAAGCCGAGCAAGGGCGGATTACCGTCACCGCCGAGCTGGTTCACGCATCTCGCAAATCGGTCACGACGATGGCGTATGCCCGGCTGGATCATGGAGAAATCTGTGCATTCGGGACGGGAACGTTCCGCGTCACCTGACAGCTTGGGTGATTGCCTCGGTGCAAGAGGCTCGCCTTGCGCATATGGTAAATAGACGCAAGCCATATGTGCAAGGAGGAGCCTATGAACCTATTAATGGTGGCGCCCGAGCAAATACCGGTTCCCGGCAGCGGTTCGGTGGAGATCAGCATGTTGGCCATTGCCAAGCAGTTGGCGGTGAACCATACGGTGACGCTGATCAGCAGAACAGGCCGAGGCCTACCGCACGTCAGCCGGTTGGGAAGATTAACGATCGTCCGCGTAAGGACCGGCAGTCCAAGCCGATATATCGCATCCGTGCTTCGATATATCCGGGGGCGGCGCTACGATTTGATCCAGGTGGATAACCGCCCGCATTACATGGCCAAAATCAAAGCCGCATACCCGCATACTCCTGTAACCCTATTTCTGCACTCGCTGACGTTCGTAAAGGCGACGACGCGGGTGAACGAAAGCTTAGGCAAAGCCGACCTGATCATTGCCAACAGCGACTCGCTCAAATCGAGCTTGGCCGCTCGCTTCCCCCGCCATGCGGGTAAGATCCGCAAGGTACATCTCGGCGTCGATACCGGACGGTTCAGACCGGCGGAAGGGGGGGCCGGCCGTTCGGGCCGCAAGTTCCGCGTGTTGTTCGCCGGCCGGGTGATTCCGCGTAAAGGTGTCCCGGTCCTGATTCGGGCGATCGGACTCGTGCGTAAGGAATATGGGGCCGTCGAATTAACGGTGATCGGCCGGGGCCAGCCAAGCTACGTGAGGGAACTGAAACGGCTGGCGCGCGCCAAAGGAGTTCCGGCCAAGTTCGTCGGGAAAATCCCGCATCACGCCATTCACCGCAAGTTTCGCTCGGCCGACTTGTTTGCCTGTCCCTCACAGGAACATGAAGCGTTTGGGCTTGTGAACGTGGAAGCGATGGCTTCCGGACTCCCCGTCATTGCCTCCAATATCGGTGGGATCGGGGAGATCGTCAGACATGGAGCCAACGGTTATCTGGTGGACGCGTTTACCAAGCCGGAGGAGCATGCCAAATGGATATTGAAGCTGGCAAAGGACCGCGACCTGACCGCTAAAATGTCCAGGCAAGCGCGAAAGGACGCCGTTGAGCGGTTCAGTTGGAAGCAAACCGCAGGCAGGCTGATGGGAATTTATCGGCAGTTTGGTTCTTGAACTAACGAAAACCGGATGGAAGGCGCCTATATGGCTGCCATCTCCGTCCGGTTTTTCGTTGGTTTCATTTATATTTTCCGTAAGCCCGGGCATATTTCATGATCGTGTGGAAGATGTTCTTGTCCTTTAACTTTCGGAAGATGAATGGATCCGGGGAAGTGTTAACCTCAAGGATCCACGGCCGCAGTTTTTGGTCGATCGCCACGTCCACCCCGATTTCGCGCAGCCCGGGAAAACTGGTTTTCAGGTGGTTAGCAATATCCTCGCCGAAGGTTTGCAGCATATGCATATACGACTTGAGACGCGGACCTTTCAGATAAGGCGAAAGCAGCTTCTCCGCCGCCACAATCTTGCCGTCGCTGTGGTAATTGGTGACGATCTTCTTCGGATGACCCAGTCTGCCGATGACGCCGGTCGTCTTCCAGATCTTCTGGGGAGTACGTTGAACCATGACGCGAAGATCGAATCGGCGTTGATCATATCGCAGCAATTCAATGCCTTGTTGGATCAGGTATCGGCCTTTCAGCTTATGCTTACGGATCGAAGCGTAAAGTTCGTCGATCGAACCGAAGGCACGAACGGTTTTATCGAGTTGGAATTGATAAGTTTCCTGCCGCTGGTAGGGCTTGAATTCAACCCGCATGACTCCTTTTCCCCAGGTGCCGTTCACGGGCTTGACGTAGACCATTTTATATTTCATTAGCATATTCTGCAGATGCTCTTTAGTGAATCGGCGTGTTTCGGGGAGGTACGCCCGCAGCTCGCTGCTTTGCATCAAGGCTGCGTTTTTCTTCCATTTGCTGGTGACATGACGCGGATGGCGCGATGATTTCATAAGTGAATATCCCCTTTCAAATTCGTATAGGGTAGTGTATTCCTCCGCCTTGAAAAGGGAGAAGATAATCACCTATTGAACCTGAAAATAGACAACGGCTGGTTTGACCCAAAGTAGTTTGATAGCATATAATTGTTACGACAACTAAATGGGAGGAACGAATGCGAATGACCACGAACCATCCGCGAAGCGAGCTTGCGGTGGGCTTTATCATGGGTGTCGCTTACCGTAAAATCGCCGCCTTGCTTCAGCACCGCCTGAAGAGCTATGAGATCACGCCGGAGCAGTGGTCCGTACTGAATCAGATCGATCTGGCGAACGGGCTGATCCAGAAGGAGATCGCGGATCGCACCGGAAAGGACAAGCCGACGACAACCCGGATTATCGACCTTTTGGAAAGCAAAAGCCTGATCTACAAGCAGCCGGGGCTGCAGGACCGTAGATCCTTTCTAGTCTACGCTACGGAACGGGGAAAAGAATTGATCCGCGAAACCGCGCCGATCGAGCAAAGCGTAACCGAAGAAGTCAAGCGCATCATGAGCGGGGAGGAATACACACTGCTGATGGAGCTGCTGCAACGGATCAATATCCATTTCAGCGATCCTCATGTTGTCGATGGCGAAATAGAGAAGTAAGAGCATGGAGAAGGAGAGAATAAGCAGCATGACGTTATCATCGAATCGACAATCTGAATCGGAACGACTTTGGACGAGATCGTTTATCTCATTAACGATCTCTGCTTTTTTATTGTTTTTAAATTTGCATATGCTGTTATCCACGTTTTCGTCTTACGTCAAAATCGAGTTTGCAGCAAGCGATCTGCAGGTAAGCCTCGTGACCAGCGTGTTTGCCGGATCGGCGATCCTTACCCGTTTTCTGGCAGCCGTCCTGCTGCGAAGAGTTTCCCCGAACGCGCTGCTGCTCATCGGATTAATCATCGCGGCCACGGCGACGGTACTGAATAGCGTTGCCGGGTCGCTAGGTGCCCTCCTGTTGGTTCGAGCCGTCTACGGGATCGGCTTCGGCATCGGCAGTACGCTTCTGCCAACGTTTGTTTCGCGTATCATTCCGCTCCCTCGTATGGGGGAAGGGATCGGATACTTCGGGTTATCCAGCAGCCTGGCGATGTCGATCGGACCGATAATCGGCTTGAATGTCATGCGGGAGCTTGGTTTTGGTCCGCTTACGCTGATCGGAACGACGGCCGTCCTGCTGATGTTTCCGTTGTTGCTGCTAACCCGGGCGCTCCCGTCGATCCGGCCAGCGAAGCTGATCGAAACGCAGCGGCCCTCAACGCATCGGCCGCAGGGCGAAGGCGCTGCCCACGCGAAACAACGTCCGGCGTTTAATCGGAGACTCGTGTTTCCAGCCGTACTCAACATGATCTTAGCGATCACCTACAGCGGTCTCTTGAGTTTCATTGCGCTCTTCGGCGAGTTTGTCCATTTGGAGCAGGTTGGATTGTTTTTCCTGTTTAATGCGGTGACGGTCGTTTTGATCCGCCCGGTTTCGGGACGAATATTTGACGCCAAAGGACACGCCGCCGTCTTGATTCCAGCGGCGCTTATCGTCATCGCGAGCATGTTAATCCTATCGTTTACGACAACGCTGCCGCTGCTAATCCTATCGGCCCTTCTGTACGGGTTGGGCTTCGGGGCGATCCAGCCGACCCTCCAAGCCTGGATGCTGCGTACCTCCAAGCCGGAGCAGTACGGGGCCGCTAACAGCATGTTCTATAACTCCATGGATTTTGGCGTTGCCGTCGGCGCGGTTCTTCTGGGGGCCATCGCTTCCGGTACCGACTACGCGGTAATGTACCGGTATTCCGCGGGATTTATGGGGATGTTCCTGGCGTTCTATCTCACGGTACAGATGGCGAAACGGACCCGGCGCTCGAAACGGAAAACCTCCACGGATGATAAACCGGCCACTGATATACAAAGCTCCAGCTTTTAGCTGGGGCTTTTTTCTTGCGGTTTCAATCAGTGCCGTACAGACGCATACCTAATTTGGATATGGCACATATTACAAATTACTACTGTTTAAATACCGGAGGCACGTAATGAGAAGAGTCAACCGAAACCGTCCCCCCCATATCCGGCGGAAGAACAAAGCGGAATCGATCACGGATGGGCTTCAAGAAGCGGCCAACCGCCCTATAGGCAGATCCCCCGCCGATGCGGTCGTTATGATCCAGGAAGCTTTGGGAAACAGCCCGGATATCAACATCCGCAAAATGGCCAACGAGAAATTCGTCGTCAGTTATATCGACAGCTTGATCGATCCAAAGCTGTTAAGCGAGCTGATGAGTAACCTCGAAACCCTGATTCAAGAAGGGGGAGAGGCCGTTTCGAAGGAGAAGTTCGCGGATTCCATTAGCGCGGGAAGCGTGAAGCCGGCAAACACAGAGCGCGATCTGCTAGCCGGCTTGCTAACCGGAGCGGCGGTTGTCCTCATCGACGGATTGGAAGGCGCAATGGTTGTTTCCATTCCCGGAGGATCGCGGCGATCCGTCGAAGAGCCCTCTTCCCAGACCGTGATCCGCGGACCGAAGGAAGGCTTTACGGAAGACCTCTCGACGAACCTATCGCTGCTCCGCAAACGGTTGAGAACCCCGGATTTGCGCTATGAAAACCGTGTGATCGGCACGTATACCCAAACTCGGGTGGTCGTGGCCTATATCCGGGGAATCGCCCAGTCGTCCGTGGTGGAGGAAGTCTTGAAACGGCTGGATGCCATCGATACCGACAGCATTCTGGAGAGCGGTTATATCGAGGAGTTTATTCAGGACCGCGCCTTCACCCCGTTTCCGACGATTTTAAATACCGAGCGTCCCGATACAGTAGCCGGATCCCTTTTGGATGGGCAAGTCTCCATCCTGATCGACGGTACCCCTTTCGCGTTAGTCTGTCCGGTGACGTTCTTTAAGTTTTTCCTATCTAGCGAAGACTATTATCAAAGGTACGATATTTCTTCTTTTCTGCGGAATATTCGTTTATTTTCCTTCTTGGTCGCGATGCTGCTCCCATCCCTGTATATTGCGGTTACGACATTCCATCCGGAGATGCTCCCCACCACGATGCTGATCAGCATCGCGGCCCAACGGGAAGGGACGCCGCTTCCGGCACTGCTGGAAGCGATGTTGATGGAGATTACCTTCGAGGTGATTCGGGAAGCCGGCGTCCGCATGCCGCGGGTGGTGGGCCCAGCGATTTCGATCGTGGGGGCGCTGGTACTGGGCCAAGCTGCAGTTCAAGCCGGGCTCGTCTCAGCTGTTATGGTCATTATCGTGTCGTTTACGGCTATTGCCAACTTCGTTATTCCGACATTCGCCATGTCGGCGGCCGTGCGTTTAATTCGTTTCGGTCTCATGATTTTGGCTGGATCTTTTGGGCTTTACGGCATCCTGTGCGGCGTGATTCCGCTGCTGATGCATTTGGTCTCGCTACAATCTTTTGGCGTTCCTTATTTCCTTCCGGTCGCTCCGCTAAGCTGGTCTAACATGAAGGACGTGTTTATCCGCTTGCCATGGCCCAGAATGAATAAGCGCCCTGAATTTATCAGTATTCACAACCAGGTGAGACAAGGCAAAGGCCCGGAAAAGGGTCAAAATGAATCCTAGGAGAGTGCGAGATGCGCCGGATCTTGTTGTGCTGCGCTGCCGTCCTAGCGTGTATGGCGACGGTAGGCTGCTGGAACCGCACGGAGTTGGACGAATTAGGCATTACCGTTGCCAATGGATTTGACCGCAGCGGAGACGACTGGGAGATGACTCATCAGGTCATCGTCCCGTCGGCTAGCGGGGCGAGCCAAGGCGGAGGAAGCGCCGGGGGCGGTTCCCAGCCGAGCGTATACGTATTCACGACGAAAGGAAAAACGATTCGCGAAGCCGCCGACCGAGGATACACGGAAAACCCGCGTCGGTTATATTTCGGTCATACCGATATCATCGTGATCGGGAAGGAAGTCGCCGAAAGAGGCATCGAGCAAGTTCTAGATTTGTACTTTCGCAATATTGATGCTCGCGAAACCGTACTCGTCGCGGTGACGGACGGCAAGGCAAGCGAAATCATGCGCAAAATGGTCCCGCCGGAAAAAATTCCGGGTACGGCTCTTGCCGAGATTTTGAGGAAACAAAACAGCTCCTCGTCCTACTTTCCGGTCGTCAATGTATTTCAAATGGCTCAGAAGCTGGTTTCCGACGCTCAGACGGTCGGCGTGCCGGAAATCATCGTCACGAAAGGGAACGCCAAGGCATTGGAATCGCTGGACGTGAATAAGACCACTTCGCCGCCCGTCAAGATGAAGGTTGAACGGTTAGGTGTCCTTCATCAAAACCGGCTCGTCGGATATCTTAACCGCGACGAAAGTTACGGGATCTCATGGTTGACGAATCAGATCAAGGGCAGCACGATATCGTTCTCGTGTTCCGGCGCGGCTGCCAAGACTAAGAATGGAACCGTTCGGATTACCAGCGCCAAGACCAAGGTAACGCCGGTCCGGGCCGGGGAGCAGCATTACAACATGCGGGTGGAAACGGAAGCGAGCGGAGATTTGCTGATGGAATTTATGTGCGAAGAGGATTTGTCCAAGCCGCAAAGCATTAAAGGCATCGAAAAGGCGGTAGCGGAGGAAATTCGGAACAAAATCGAAATGGGGTGGGAGGCGAGCCGAAGCTGCGGGTCGACTTGCCCGGATTCGCCGATAAAATTCACCGCAAAGATCCGAAAACCTGGAAGAAGCTGAAAAACGACTGGAGCGAGGAGTTAACCCGGATCGAATTAGACATCCGCGTAAAGGTGAAGCTGCAGCGTCCCGGCTTGACCAAGAAGTCGTTCGATACATTGCTGAACCAGGAGCAGAAATGATCCGTAGGAAGGAGGGCATACTTCATGGAATCCAAAAAGAGCAGAATACCCGATTTTATCGCCAGCTTCGCATTGTTTGAAGTCGGAAGCACCACCTTATTCCAGATCGGCGCCGAAGCGAAGCAGGATGCCTGGCTGGTGATGCTCCTCGCGGCGTTGGCCGGGTTGCTGCTGCTCCTGATGCATCTGGCCATTCACCGCCTCGATCCGAAGCGGGATTTGTTCGAATTATGCCGAACCTATTTCGGTAAAGTCGCAGGAACGTTTGTCGGTGGTATTTTTGCGGCATACTTCGCTTACGAGGCTTCGCGTAACCTGAGGGATTTGGGAGAACTCGCTGCATATATGCTATTGAACCGAACCCCATTAGGGGTCATTATACTGATCGCCGTTCTGGTGATCGCCAACAGCGTCAGATATGGACCCCGTGAGGTGTTTCTGATCTGCTTAGTCATGATCCCCTTTATTATGGTTAGTTATTTAATACTTATCTCCATGATTGCCGGGGTTGGCTTGATTCATGTCGAGAACATGCTCCCCGTATTGGAAAACGGGCTTCTGCCGGTGATGAAGAACGTTCCGGACGTCATTTCTTTCCCGTTTGGGCAGACCGTGCTGTTTCTGGTTTTTTTTCCGATGATCCGTCAAGAGAAGAATATGCGCAGATCCATTCTGGCCACATACGGAATAACCGCGTTGTTTCTGATCCTCGTCAACCAGATCAATGTTCTGGTGCTGGGTCCAAAGCTGGCGGAGACGCTCACCTTCCCGTTGTTGCAGGTCGTGCAGCAGATCGAACTGGTAGAGGTATTCGAAAGAATGGATATTTTGTTCGTGCTCGTCCTGTTTATCGGACTGGGGACCAAGCTCGTTCTCTTCTTTATCGGGGCGGTGGCGGGGGGCTCACGGATCACTGGCACGCCTTATAAAAAATGGGTCGTCCCGTTTGCGATCTCGATTTTCGGCATGTCGTTTATCTCTCCCAATTTTACGCATCATCTCTGGGTAGGAATCGATTTGGTCCTCAAATGGTATCCCATCATCCAAATCGGCATGCCGGCGATTCTGTTCATCCTGATCCTGGTTCGCAAAAGCAAGAGAAGAGGGGAGGAAGAACGGGAAATTGCCTAGTTCGTCGATGGCCTCCCCTTCTAACAGCCGGTTATTTGCCCTTCCGCGTCAGTTCGGAGAGCCGATCCCATTCCTCCTTCGTGACTTCGGCAAGATTGTTGAACTGGCCGGCGCCCCGCAGCCATTCGCCGCCGTCAATCGTGATGACCTCGCCATTAATGTAGGCAGCGGCGTCCGAAATGAGGAAAGCGGCCAAGTCCGCCAATTCCTGCGGGCGGCCGGTTCGGCCAAGCGGGACGCGCCCCAGCATCTTCTCTGCGAGTTCCGGCGTGGGAGACAAGCGGGACCAGGCTCCTTCCGTCGGAAACGGACCCGGCGCGATCGCCACCTGGCGGATTCCGTAGGGCGCCCATTCGACGGCGAGAGAGCGGGTCAGGGCCAATACGCCGGCTTTGGCTGCCGCAGAGGGAACGACGTAACCTGAGCCGGTCGAAGCGTATGTGGTGGCGATGTTCAGCATCGTCCCCGGTCGTTTCTGCTCGATCCAACGTTTCCCGACTTCCAGCGTCATATAAAACGTACCGTGCAGCACAATGCCCAACACGGCGTCAACGGCTCGCGGCGACAAGCGTTCAGTCGGGCTGATGAAATTGCCGGCGGCGTTATTGACCAGCACGTCGATGCTCCCGAAATACCGCCATACGGCGTCAACGCAGTCGCGTACCTGTTCGGGATCACGCACGTCGCAGCACTGTGCGAGCACCTCGCCGCCGCAGCCGGCCGTCATTTCTTCCGCCGCGCTGCGCAACACCTCCTCGCGACGCCCGCAGATGGCGACCTTGGCCCCGAGCTGCAGAAACCGTTCCGCCATGGCCCGGCCCAGTCCCGTGCCTCCTCCGGTAATCAGGATCGTCGTTTCCTTCAGCAGTTCCTTCGAAAACGCTTCCATAACTTCACGCTCCTCGATCGATTTGTACATCTGATACCATGATATTCGCCTGCCAAGCTCGTTATCCTGTTACTCGTAAGCGAACGAAGGCATAAAAAAAGCAGGAACCCAAACGGGCCCTGCGGACTTTGTCGTGGAAGCGCTGATTATTTCTTAGAATCCGTGTCGGTGAACGGCACCGGTTTAGCTACCCATTCATCTGCTTCCGGTTCGATATCCACGCCGTTCTCCATTTTCTTCTTTTCGGCCAACGAGTCGCCTTGCTGGTCCAGTTTATTCCGCAGCTCGGCCTCATCGCGGGCTTGTCCATTTTGCTGTTCCATGTTGATCCTCCTTATATCGGTTGCTTTGGTGGTCATTACCCTCCTTTAGGGTATCCCGATCGCTCCAATTACAAACATCGTGTTTCGGAATGGGCCGTCCGGTTTATTATCCTAGCAAATTGTAATAAAATACAAATAAGACATCCTTGCTGCTTCATTACCCGCATTTTCGAAGACGCTTAACGAAAGATTCAGGTTTGCACTTTCGATTTGAGGAGGAATGAAATGATGCTTCGAAAAGATTGTCTTTTATTGTTATGCCTGTTCGTTACGGCCACTTTAGGGGCGGCTGCTCCAGCTTCTCCGGTTTCCGCTGCCGGAGAACTCAAGCCTTTCCCGCAGCAGGTCGGCTATCCGGGCGTCTTAAAGCCCAGCCACGTGACGCAAGCCGCGATGAATCAGGCGGTTACGGCATACTACGATTACTGGAAATCGACGTATCTCAAAAGTAATTTGGCTTCTTTGCCCGGCGGTTATTACGTAAAAGGGGATATCACCGGCGATCCCGATGGATTTACGGCACTCGGATCCTCAGAAGGCCAAGGTTACGGCATGATCATCACCGTGCTGATGGCCGGATATGATCCAAACGCCCGAACGATTTACGACGGATTGTTCAAAACGGCTCGCGCCTATAAGAGCAGCGGCAACCCGAACCTCATGGGCTGGGTCGTGGCCGACAGCAAAGCGGCCCAAGGGCACTTCGGCTCAGCCACCGACGGCGATCTCGATATCGCGTACTCGCTGATTTTGGCGCATAACCAGTGGGGTTCCGGCGGGTCGGTAAATTACTTGCAAGAAGCGAAAAAAATGATTGCCGACGGGATCAAAGCGAGTTACGTTACGACTGGTTACCGGCTCAACCTGGGCGATTGGGACGGCAAAGATGCCCTGAATACGCGCCCATCGGATTGGATGCTCAGTCATCTGCGAGCCTTTTACGAGGTGACCGGAGATGAGACGTGGATCCATGTGATCGACAATTTGTACGACGTCTATCAGCAGTTTACGGAGGCCTATTCACCCAATACGGGACTTATTTCCGACTTTGTGGTCGGCAACCCGCCTAAGCCGGCGCCGGAATGGTATTTGGACGAATTCAAGGAAACCAACCAGTATTCTTATAACGCCAGCCGGGTGCCGCTGCGCATCGTCATGGATTACGCTTTCTACGGCGATCCACGGGCGAAAACGCTCGCCGATAAAATGGCCGGCTGGATTAAAGCCAAAACGGGCGGCTTGCCGGCAAATATCAAAAACGGTTACAAGCTGGACGGCACGGCTTTTGGCGATAACGCCACCGCGGTGTTCGTCGCTCCCTTGATCTCGGCGGGAACGGCGAATTCGGCCAACCAGGCCTGGGTGAATGCCGGATGGGATTGGATGAAGAACAAAAAAGAAGATTATTTCAGCGACAGCTATAATTTGCTGAATATGCTGTTCCTTACGGGCAACTGGTGGAAGCCCGGCGGCGAGCAGGTACCGGAAGCGCCGAACCTGGCGCTGAACCAAACGGCCGTCTCCAGCACGGTCGAAGGCGTCGGGTTTGAGCCGGGCAAAGCGGTGGACGGCAACCAGATGACGAGATGGGCCAGCCGGGAGGGCAGCGATCCGGAATGGATTTACGTCGACCTGGGGGCGGTGCGGCAGATCACCGGGGTCAAATTGCGCTGGGAAGCGGCCTACGCTAAGCGATACAAGATCGAAATCTCCACCGACAGCGGAACGCCGGAGCATTGGCAGGAGGCGTATTCGACGACAAGCGGAGACGGCGGGCTCGACGAAATTTCGCTGACGCCGCAGCCCGCAAGGTATGTCCGCATGTACGGCATCGAGCGGGGAACGCCGTACGGCTATTCGCTGTACGAGTTCGAGGTCACGGGGCAGTAAAAATAAGAGGGTTCGAGAACGCCAATTCGGTTTCGCGGTCTCGAACCCTTATTTGGATGCGGGCTAGATCATCAAAATTTCTCGGATTTCTTGCTCGGTGAGCGCGGACAACGTTTCCTGCCCGGGCTTCAGCACCTCTTCGACGAGGTGCTTTTTCTTTTGCTGCAGCTCGTACATCTTGTCCTCCACGGTGCCTTGCGCCACCAAACGGATAACCTGAACGATATTCTTCTGTCCGATCCGATGGGCGCGGTCAGCGGCCTGCTGCTCGACCGCGGGATTCCACCACAAGTCATAGAGGATGACGGTGTCCGCTCCGGTCAGGTTCAATCCGGTACCGCCGGCCTTCAGCGAAATGAGGAACAAGTCGCGTTCCCCGTCGTTGAAGCGGGAGCAAAGCTCTACCCGTTCGACGGCCGGCGTCTTCCCGTCGAGATAAAAGAAGGGGAGGCCGCGATAGCCCAGCTCACGTCCGATTAGTCCCAGCATCTCCGTGAATTGGGAGAAGATCAGCACACGTTTGCCCGCGCTTTGGCATTCTTCGATCATTTCCATCAGTTGGTCGAACTTCGCCGAACCGCCGTCATAGCCGTCCACGAACAAGGCCGGGTGGCAGCAAAGCTGGCGCAGCCGGGTCAATCCGGCCAGAATGCGGATGCGGTTCTGGCCAAAGGTGTCCTCGTCCAAATGCTTGAGCGTCTCCTGCTGCAGCTTGGCCAGGTAGGCCAGATACAGTTTCTTTTGTTCAGGCAACAGCTCCGAGGCCTGGAGGGATTCGATTTTTTCCGGAAGCTCCTTCAACACGTCGGTTTTCAGCCGGCGCAGAAGGAAAGGACGGATGCGCTTGGCCACGGTTTCCCGGGACAGGTCGTTAAACGCCTGACGGCTCGGAAACAGGTCGGGGAACACGGCGCTGAAGATCGACCATAATTCCTCCAGCGAATTCTCCACCGGGGTGCCGGTCAAAGCGAACCGGTACTTCGCCTGCAGGCTTTTCACGGCTTGGGCGGTTTGGCTCGCGTAATTTTTGAAGCTTTGGGCTTCGTCTAAAATCAACGTATGGAACGACAGTTCGGCGAACTGCTCGACGTCACGGCGCAGCAGCGGATACGAGGTGATGATCACGTCCGCCTGCGATGCCTCGCGCAGCGTCCGCACCCGTTCGGCTTTGCTTCCGTCCGCGATGACCGCCTTGATGTCCGGCGCGAATTTCGTCAGCTCGTTCCGCCAGTTATACACTAAGGAAGCGGGAGAGACGATCAGAGCCGGCCGTCCCGATTCGGCGATTTCCGGCAGCACCGACACGAGGAAGGCGATGCTTTGCAGCGTCTTCCCGAGTCCCATATCGTCGGCGAGAATGCCGCCGAAGCGGTAATGGGCCAGCGTCTTCAGCCATTGGTAGCCATAGGCCTGGTAATCTCGGAGCACGCCGGATAGCTGCGGCGGCACCGGAAAGTCTAGATTGCCGGGATGCTGCAAGTTATGCAGCAGTTCGCGGTAAGTTTTGCCGAGCTTCACCGCCCCGCCTTGTCCTTGATCGTCCCGGATATGCAAGCCGCGAAGGACCGGCAGCCGGAACTCCGGTCCGCGGATCTCGCTTTGACGCAAGCCGAACTCGTTCAGGAAACGCACGATATCCTGGAATTCCTCGCTTTCCAGCGGCATCAACGCCCCGTTCGGCAGCCGGTAATACCGTCGCTTCTCCTCCAGAGCCTCCAGTAATCCGCGGATTTCGGATTCGCCGATGCCGGTCATGCTGAAGCGGAACTCCAGCCAATCCGTACGCTCGTCCACCTCCACGGAGATTTTCGGCGGACGAAGATCGGGAATGAGCCGCGTCTTCACGGCCGAGGTGGCATAAATCTCCGCCAGCTTCTCCAGCTCGGGCATGACATGGTACAGGAACTCGTATTCCGCATCCTCATCGTCGAGGAAATACGCGCTTTCCGTCCGCGCAAACAAGCCGGCCTCCATCATATCCAGGATTGCCCGTTCCCGCTCGCCGTCGCGCAGCAGGATCAGATCGGTGCCCCGCTTGGGGCCATGCTCCTCCAAAGGATTAAACACGACATCCCCGTTCTGGAATTCCAGGCCGGCCAACAGCCGATCCTTGACCCGGTCGAGATACACCCGGGCCTTAAGCTGGGTTCGCACCATACGGCCGGCGACTTTCTCTTCGACGTGAACGCTCCCCAACTTCATCAGACCGGGCAGCACGCGCTCCACGAAGGGTTCGATCTGATCGGGAGAGATCAGGATATGCTGCTTCCGGGCGGTGGCGAGCATGTGCTTCATCTCGGCGAGCCGGCGCGTTTGCGCCGGCGGCCGCCGGATAAGCTTGCCTTCCGACAGAATCACGCCGTAGGCATCCATCACCGTGACCTCATCGAGGCCCTGGGCGGAAAATTGATAGCTCCCATCCCCGTCTTGGCCGAGGTCAAAGCTTAACGGCAGCGTTTCGTCGGTGACCGTTAGCCCCGGCCAAATTCGACCGTCTTGCTCGAGCTGCACGAGCGGTGCCTGGGTCAGCAGCGGCAACAGCCCGTCCCAGAAAAACGGCGGTACCGGCAGCAGCCGATCGGAGTGCCCGTAGGATTTGGCCGTATAACCTCCCAGGCTTTCTTGGTACATTTGCTCATTGCGCTGGATTTCCGCCAACTTCTGCAGGATCGCTTCATCTTTTGGCCGAAACCCGTAACGTTCCGGGTCGTAGTTGAAATGCTTCGAGAAGCTGTACGGCTCGCGGCGCGAGATTTTATCGAGAAAATCCCGAATGTTCTTGACGATGTAAAGACGCTTCTCGCCGATCTTCAGCTCCAGGCCGAACAGGTACTTGCGGTAGCCGTACGGCACGGGGCGGAGCGTAAATTCCGCCTCCAGCGGCGTCCGTTGATCGAATCTCACTCCGGTCCGCAACGGCGGCTGGGCGTTCTCTTCGAACAAGCGCATCATGTCACGGGCGATCCAGATGTCGCGGGAAGGGATGTCCCCGGGTTGTTTCCGTTGGTTCGCGCCAAGCGATCCGCTCCAAGCATCCCCCGTGAGATCCAGCTCCTCATCCTGATGCAGAAGCGATCGGGAAGGGCGAACCGGCGGCTTTCCGCCCTGCAGCATGTCATGAATCCCCAGCAAAACCGCGGCGATATGCTTGCAGTAGTTGTTATAAGAGTAGAAGGCGGGGCAGTTGCATTCCGCATGCACGTCGCCGTGCTGATCGATCTGCAGCGCGACATGATAGTGGCCGGTTCCGGACACCGCAGCTTCATATACGCGGGAGCCGTGATCGATTCGCAGAAAGGTCACTTTCCCGGTCCGGTAGTAAGCTTCTCCACGCTCGTAAGCGATTCGGCCGCATAACAATTTAATGACGCGCTGCGTTAACTGAAAGCTCATGAATGGTTTCCTCTCTCGTTCAATTCCCGTTCGTTCGTCAGGTGTTCGCCTTTTGTTCTCCCCCTATGATAACAGAAAAACGTCCGGTAAAAAACGAAAGCTTATCAGCCAGCTGTGAGGATAATGTCACTGCGGTTGCCATATTCTTTGCCCGTCCCTTAAGATAAGATGATGATGTCATTGCAAATGGAGGGAATTCGGTATGGATACCTTTGCCTGTATTTATATTCTTCGCGGGGACCCGTTTCGTCCCGGAACCTGCTTGTACCTGGATCAAGACGTGACGGAAATCGGGCGCACTTCTTCGGATCATTTTCCGGATATGGCGTTTACGAACATCTTTATTTCCCGCAAGCACTTAATGATTCGAAAAGAAGGGGATCGTGCGGTCGCGTACGATATGGGGAGCCGACATGGCACGGAGCTGAACGGGGTGCGAATGATCCCGCATGCCCCTTACGTGCTGGAAACGAACGACATCCTGAAATTGGCGCGGGGCACGAGCGTGCTGCATTTCTCCTATTCGCCCGGAGAACAGACCCTGGAGTTTGAGCCGGTAAGCGGCACGTCGCACCCGGAGGCGGTAGAGGGACCGGTTACGATTCATTGGGAGAAACGGGAATGCATCGTGGACGGCGTAAAAATTTCGATGTCGGAAAAAGAATTTTTGCTGCTGCAGCTGCTCCATGAGCACCCGAACCGTTTGGTGACGATTCGCGAGATCAAGCAGAAGGTGTGGTACGACCGCAATCCCGGCCCCGACGGGCTGCCAGATGTGACGATCGACGAATTAACGACGTTGATCTACCGGATTCGCAAGAAATACGGCCGCGACACGTTCCAGATCAATGCGATCCGGGGGAGCGGATATATTTTAGAGACAGAATAGGAGCTTGGCTTGGATCGGGGGGAACTGGTTTGCGAAGGATCAAGAATGTCTTTCGAACAAGAACGTTTTGGATTTTGCTCGTCCTGATTGCATTTATCTACTTAAACAATACGCCGCATCTGACCGCTGCCCGCGAAGGAGAACCCAAACTGCTGGCCCATCGCGGGCTGGCGCAAACCTTCCCGATGGAAGGAATCGAAAATGACACGTGTACGGCCGAACGGATTTACGAACCGGAGCACGAGTTTCTGGAGAATACGCTGCCTTCCATGGAAGCCGCGTTTGCGGCGGGAGCGGACATGGTGGAGTTGGATCTGAAGCCGACCAAGGACGGGCAGTTCGCGGTGTTCCATGATTGGACGCTGGATTGCCGCACCAATGCCGAGGGCACAACGAAGGACTATACGATGGCCGAGTTGAAAATGCTGGACATCGGTTACGGATATACGGCCGATCAAGGCAAGACGTACCCGTTCCGCGGCAAAGGGATTGGGATGATGCCGTCGCTGCCCGAGGTCGTGGAGCATTTTCCCGGCAAGGCTCTATTGCTGCATATCAAAAGCGACGACCCTGAGGAAGGAAAGCAACTGGCCACATACCTTTCGACTTTAAAAGAGGAGGAGCGGGATCTGCTGACCGTTTACGGCGGCGACCAACCGATCGCGGCTTTAAAGGGGCTGCTGCCGGACGTGCGGGTCATGTCCAAAGCCACGTTGAAGCAATGTCTTTTGTCATACGAGGCTTCCGGCTGGTCCGGGTATATCCCGGACGCTTGCCGGAACACCGAGCTGCACATCCCCGAGAAAATCGCGCCTTGGCTATGGGGCTGGCCGGATAAATTCCTGAGCCGTATGGAACGGGCGAACACCCGCGTCATCGTGGTCGGCGGCGATGGCAGCGACTTCTCCAGCGGATTCGATACGCCCGAGGATGTGAAGCGCCTGCCGGCGGGATACAGCGGTTGGATCTGGACGAACCGAATCGACCGGATCGCGAAGACGGTACAAGCGGGGATTGATGATTGAGAACGATTATCCATATCCTGGATTTAGGAAATCACGGCGCAAAAGCCGGCTTACAGTCTTTCATTAGACTTTAAGCCGGCTTTTTTATACTTTTTTAAGATTTCATTTAGAAGCGCTTTAGAGCCGGGGGCTAAGCTTAGAGAGGAAGGACAAAAACAAAAGGGAAAGGAAGTCGAAGATGAACCAAAAATGGATCAAACGCGGAGCGGTGTTCGGGATCGGGGCTGCCCTGCTGCTCGGCAGCGGATTGTCCGCCATGGCGGGAACGTCCGGGTATGAAACGTACAAAACCGCGATCAAGCAGACGTATGCAACATCCAGCTTAACGAACCAAGGCAGCATCGTCGTGACCGACAACGGCAAGACGATTGTGAACGCCAAGCTCGAGGTCAAGCTAAACAAAGAGAAGGACACTCTGAGCGCAAACATCGAGGTGACCGGGGCTTCGGGAACCCAAACGTTCCAAGCGTATAAACAAGAAGGGAAAATGGTGTTCGTCGGCGGCGACGATGCCGGCACTTACCGTGTCTTACCGCTTGCGGAAGATGAGCAGCGGTTCGGGGACGGGGATTTTGATCCGCCGCAGCATGCGGAGCAACTGATGGAGGCATTGATGGGCAATATCAAAGATTTGGCCACGGTGCAGGAGCTGCCTTCCGGCGGTAAACAAACCACGCTGCATTTGAGCGGAAGCCAAATTCCGGCGATCGTTCAGGCGGCAGGCTCCCTCGCGGCAGGACATATGGCCGCTGCCGACAAGATGATGGCGGAAGGCGGCCGGGACGCACATAGGGGACACGGCATGATGACCGGGGCATCATCCAACGCGATGATGTCGATGCATCCTTCCTTGATGGACTTCGATCTCCCGGCCTTAACGAAAGACGTGAAGGTCGAGGACATCCGTTTTGACGCGGACATCAACAAGGATCAACTTGTGGAGCACCAACAAGGGCAAATGATCGTCAGCGGAACGGACGAGGCAGGGCAAGCGCATGAAGTTGTCATCAAAGCCAGTTTTGATCTGTCCGGCTTTGGCCAAACGACCCCGGACACCGTGGACTTGACCGGGAAGCGGGTCGAAACGATCGAACGCCGGGAATCTATGCCGTATTGGCATCGTTAAAAGGGATTTAGCCGGATGCCGGGCCAGACGGCCCGGCATTGCTATATAGAACTTACCGAGAGGAGTTGAAGCGTGTGGAGACGCTTTTGGAGGCGCAAGGGGTAAGTAAGCGGTTCGGTAACGGACGCGGGATCGGCAAGGTCAGCCTGAGCGTTAAAGCCGGGGACATCGTGGGTCTGTTCGGGCAGAACGGAGCCGGCAAGACGACCCTGCTCAAAGCGATCACCGGATTATGCCGGCCCGACGAAGGCACGATCCGGCTATTTGGCTCCGACCTGAATACGCACTACGAGCAGGCCATGACTCGCGTAGGGTGCGTGATCGAGGCGGCCGATGCTTACGAATATATGACGGGCAGGCAGAATCTTCGTCAAGCGGCTCGCTACTATCCGGGCCTGCCGGCCTCACGGATCGACGACGTGCTGGAAATGACGGGTTTGGCGCCTTATCAGCACGAGCGGGCGAAGCATTATTCCCTGGGGATGAAGCAGCGCTTGGCGTTGGCGGCGGCTTTGCTGCCGGATCCGAAGCTCGTGATCCTCGACGAACCGACGAACGGGCTGGATATTGAAGGAATGGTGGAGCTTCGTCAAACGATCGCCCGGCTGGCACGCGAAGAGGGGATTGCTTTTCTGATCTCCAGCCATATGTTAAGCCATCTCGAACCGATCGTGACGACCGTCGGGATCCTTCACGTCGGAGAATTAATCCGTTTTGGCCGCCGTTATGAAATCGTGCCGCCGGACGTTTCGCTGGAAGATTATTATTTGGACGCAATCCAATCTGCGAAAGGAGCGGATGTTCATGAACGCACTGCTGGCAAGCTGGCGTAACGAAGCGGAGAAGCTGTGGCTGCGAAAAAGAACCAAAGCGGTTCTCGCTTTGGCCGTCCTTATCCCGGTGATATTAACGCTGGGCATCGGTCTCCTTGGCCGGGCCTTGGGTCTGACCTCCGCGCTGGGCGGGCAGGTATCCGTATTAACGCTCAATCTGTTCACCGGCTTCTTGCTGCCGCTCTATCTGTTTATGTCGGCTGCCGATTTGTTTCCCGGCGAAACCGCCGCACGTACGATGAAGCTCACGCTGGTGCGTCCGGTGACCCGCGCCAAGCTATTCGCCGCCAAGGCGCTTGCGCTCGGCTCGGCCGCTGCGGCAGTCTTGGCCACCGCTTGGATCGCTTCCGCGCTTAGCGGATTACTGTCGTTCTCCGTATCACCGATGCGCGAATGGACGGACAGCTTGATCGCCTATACGGTGTCGATCGTGCCGATGGCAGCGCTTATCCTGATCGCCGTATGGATCGCGATGTTCTTCGCGAACAGCGCTGCGGCCCTGGGCTCCATGATTCTGGTCTACGCCGCTGCGAAGCTGTTGCCGGTCTTGTTCCCGGCCCTTGCAATTTGGTCTCCGTTCGCCTATACGGATTGGCACGCCTTATGGGTTGGTAACGGGGCCGGAGGCGGCAAACTGCTGCAATCGTTTTTCATTTTGCTCGCTTATAGTATGATGGCTTATGTAAGCAGCATCACCCGCTTTGAACGCAAGTCATTTTGATTCCCTTGAAAGGAACGGCCGCTGATGACGATCCGGTTAAGACTGATTTTATCCTATATCGCGATGGTGTTGATCCCCATTTTTTTGACGCTGCTCACCGCCATGGTGCTGACGCGCGTTTTCTTTGGCACCGGAGAGGCCGCCGTGAACGGTTCCGACGGCTTTCAGTTCCACGGGCACGCGTTGTCGGAATTTTGGGAGAAAATCAACGAGCGCGAACAGTTGATGAACGGCGTCAAGTTCGTCGCGGAACAGGATCCGGAGTTGCTCGCCGATCCGAAGTTTCTGGCTGAGACGGGAGAGAAGCTTCAGGGACTTCAAGCCGGTCTCGTGGTCGTTCGAAACGGTCAGGTGGCGTTTGCTTCCGACGATGTGGAGCAAGAAGGTCTGGAAGCGGAGTTAGCCCGGATCGATGCCGATCAGGAAGAACATTCGCGATGGATGATGGGCCGGGGGCCGGAAGTTGGGGGCCGTTATACGGCTGAACGCGTAGATTTTGCCTTTGGCGACCAAAGCGCCGGAACCCTGTACCTCTTATCCGATTTAAATCCGCTGTTGGGCAAAATGTCCCGGTTTATGCCGCTGATGTTTTTTTCGCTGCTGCTTATCGTGGCGTTTACTAACCTGCTGCTGACGTTTTTCGTGTCCCGCAGCATCCTTCGCCCTTTATACACGCTCAAACGTGCGGCGGAACGCATCAAGGAAGGCGAGCTGGACCGTCCGCTCCTCATGCAGCGCAAGGATGAATTCGGCGAAGTGGGGGAAGCTTTCGAGGAGATGCGCGAACGGTTGAAGCATTCGATCCATTTGCAGCTTCAGTATGAGGAGAACCGGAAGGAGATGCTGTCCAATATTTCGCATGATCTGAAAACGCCGATCACCGGGATCAAAGCTTGCGTCGAAGGGCTGCGCGACCGCGTGGCTGATACCGAAGAGAAACGCGATAAATATATCCGCATGATCGGACAAAAAGCGGATGACATGGACCGGATGATCGAGGAGCTGTTCCTGTTCTCCAAGCTGGATTTGAAGCGCCTGCCTTTTGATTTTGAGCCGGTGGACGTATACGCCTTTCTGCAAGGGTGCAGCGAAGAGTTGAAGGCGGACCCCCGCCTCGCACAGGTGCAAATCGATTTTAGTGCCGCGGTGGAGCGCCCGTTATACGTCGCAGCCGACCGGGATAAACTCAAGCGGGTGCTCATGAATATTGCCGAGAACAGTTTGCATTATATGAATAAGCCGGACCAACGCTTGACCCTGGAACTCGAAGCCAACCCTCGCGAGGCGCTCGTCCGCATCCGGGACAACGGAGCCGGCATAGAAGAAGATGCATTGCCGAAGGTATTCGAGCGGTTCTACCGGGCCGAAGCTTCACGGAGCAGTCAGAGCGGCCGAAGCGGCAGCGGATTGGGCCTCGCCATCGTTCGGCAAATCATCGAAGCGCATGGCGGGATCGTGCGGGCGGACAGCCGGGCCGGCGTGGGGACGGCGATTTCTTTCACGCTGCCAAGGCAGGCGCAAGCACATCCAAGGACGGACGGTGAAGCGAAATGAAACGAATCTTGATTATTGAGGACGATCCCGTTATCGCGGAGGTGGAGCGGGATTATTTGCAGGCGAGCGGGTATGCGGCGGATATCGCCCCGAACGGGGATGAGGGGCTTCGGCTGGCGCTTTCGGAGCCGTATGACCTGCTCGTGCTCGACCTGATGCTGCCGGGCGTAGACGGCTACGAGATTTGCAAGCAAGTGCGCGAAGCCAAGGACATTCCGATCCTGATGGTTTCGGCGAAAAAGGAAGACATCGATAAAATCCGCGGTCTTGGTTTAGGTGCCGACGATTACGTGAGCAAGCCGTTCAGCGTGGGTGAGCTGATGGCCCGGATCAAAGCGCATTTGGCCCGGTATGAACGGCTCACGAGCCATTCCCGCCCGGCTGACAAAGACGAGCTGCGCATCCGCGGCTTGCATATCGATAAAATGTCACGGAAGGTGTCGGTCAATGGCACGGAGCTGACGCTGACGGGGAAAGAATACGATTTGCTGCTGTTTATGGCGATGCATCCGAACCGGGTATTTTCAAAGGATGATTTGTTCGAGAAGATATGGGGGATGGATTCGCTGGGCGACCTGGCTTCCGTCACCGTCTACATCAGCAAGCTGAGGGAGAAAATCGAGCGGGATCCGTCGCAGCCGCAGTATATTGAGACGATCTGGGGCGTCGGTTACCGCTTTAATCTATAGTTGGGGGGTGACTGGGGAGCATTTCCTCAGTCACTTTGCATGTATTATCCCTTTTAATAAGGGTGCAATCACAAATGCCTGCGTTGCGTTGGGCGTCGTTCTGCTCTTTGATTCAAAGGGATAATGTTATAAAGAGGGTATGGTGCTTTGATGGAAGTTACTATATAATTTTTAGCGGACTATAAATTGATTCAAAGTGAGGGATACCATGGCTGCCATTGAAGTGCGCGATTTGCGCAAGACATTTAAGGTGCAGAAAAACCGCGAAGGCCTCAAGGGGGCCTTTCTTGATTTATTCAAGCGGGAATACAATGAAGTGGCCGCCGTGAAAGATATTTCGTTTCAGATTCCGGAGGGGGAGATCTGCGGATATATCGGGGAGAACGGGGCCGGCAAATCGACGACGATCAAAATGCTCACCGGCATACTCGTGCCGACGTCGGGCCATTTGAAGGTCGGCGGCTTCGTGCCGTACGCCGAACGCGAGAAGTTCGTGCAGCACATCGGCGTCGTCTTCGGTCAGCGCAGCCAGCTCTGGTGGGACATCGGCGTGATCGAGTCGTTCGAGCTGCTGCGCAAGGTCTACCGGGTGCCGCAGGCCGAATACAAGAAACGGCTCGATGAACTGGTAGAACGCCTTCAACTGCAGGAGCTGCTGAACCGTCCGGTACGTAAGCTGAGCCTGGGCCAACGGATGCGCTGCGAACTGGTAGCCGCGCTGCTGCACAATCCGTCGATCGTCTTTCTGGACGAGCCGACGATTGGTCTGGACATCGTGGTCAAATCGGAAATTCGCGATTTTCTCAAGGATATGAACCGTGAATACGGCACGACGATCCTGTTGACGACGCATGACCTGCAGGACATCGAAGCGCTTTGCTCCCGGGTGATCATGCTTGACGACGGCCGGATCATTTACGACGGCGGCCTGGAAGAGCTGAAGGACCGCTGGGGGACGGGCAAGGAGGTGCTGTTCCAGTTCGGAACTGCCACCAAGCTCGAGCAACTGCGGGGCTGGACGGGAACGCTGCCCGTCATCTGGACGGCGGAAAACGACCTGAACGCCAAGGTCTGGATCCCGCGGGACATCGGCGTCTCCGAGGTGCTGGGGCAGGTAGTCGGTCAAGCGGACATTACCGACATCAAAATCATCGAAACCAATACCGACGAAATCGTCCGCAGCATCTACCAATCCGGTTCGGCGGACAAACCGGCGGATTCGGATGCGGAGAGCAAGGAAGGTGCAGTCATCCATGTCTAACCAGTGGGGGGCGTACCTCGATTTTATCCGCATCCGATTTTTGACGATGCTGGCGTATCGGGTGAACTATTATTCGGGCATCTTGATTTATTCACTCAATATCGGGGTTTACTATTTTACGTGGAAAGCGATCTACGGCAGCGGCGGCGAGCTGGGCGGCTTTACCGCCTCGCAGATGACGACTTACCTGGCCGTTTCCTGGATGGCCCGGGCGTTTTATTTCAACAACCTGGACCGGGAGATCTCCACGGACATTCGCGACGGAAGCATCGCGATTCAATTCATCCGCCCTTATAACTATCTCATTGTCAAAATGATGCAAGGCTTCGGCGAAGGCATGTTCCGCTTCATGATGCTGATGGTTCCGGGCATGGCGATTGCCATGCTGCTCTTTCCGGTCAAGCTGCCGACCGAGGCGAGCGCTTGGGCAGGGTTCCTTGTGATGTTGTTCTTCAGTTTTCTGATCAACTCGCAATTGAACGTGATCACGGGACTGATGTCCTTTTTCGTGGAAAATAACGAAGGCTTTATGCGCATGAAGCGCGTTGTCGTCGATTTGTTCTCGGGCTTGATCATCCCAATCAGCCTGTTTCCGTCCTGGCTGGGCGGCATCATGTCGTTCCTTCCGTTCCAAGCGATCACGTATTTGCCGGGTTCGGTCTTTACCGGCCGGATTCAAGGCGCTTCGATCTGGAGCGTGCTCGGCATTCAGGTCGTCTGGTTCGTCATCCTGCTCATTCCGATGATTGGGTTGTACCGCGCTTCGCGGAAACGCCTGTTCGTGCAAGGGGGTTAAGGGAAGCATGTACTACTTGGGCCTCATGGGCGAATATTTGAAAAATTATATGAAAACCCGCATGACCTACCGCGCCGATTTTTGGGTGGAGGTGATTTCGGACCTGTTGTTTCAAGCTACGAACCTGATTTTTATCTTTGTGATCTTCATGCACACCAACAGCCTTGGCGGCTGGAGCGAAAGCGAAGTAGTATTTGTTTACGGCTTCTTTATGGTTCCGTTTGGCATATTCAGTTGTTTCATCAACCTGTGGAACTTCAGCGAACGGTATATCGTCAAAGGCGAAATGGACCGGATCATGACCCGGCCGGCTTATAACCTGTTCCAGATCTTTCTGGAAAACGTTGATCCGCCGGCGCTGGTCGGCTCGATCATCGGGGGCATCATCATGGCGATCAGCGGGGAACAGTTGGGGCTCAGCTTCGAGTGGTGGACGATTCCTGCGTTATTGCTGTTTACGCTTAGTGCTGTAGCGATTTACACGGGAATCTATACGACGTTGACCTCCTTGTCGTTTTACTCGGACGCGCCGACCGGCATCTTGCCGCTCATGTACAACGTGCAGGGGTACGGGCGTTACCCGGTGACGATTTACAACCGGGCGATTCAAGTGCTGTTGACGTGGATTTTGCCGTTTGCTTTCGTTGGCGTCTATCCGGCTTCGCTCTTCCTGGAGCGCGAGGAGATGCGGCAAATGGCTTGGCTGACCCCGCTGGTCGGCGTCGTATTCCTGGCGATCGGATTAACCGCTTGGAACTATGGCGTCAAGCGGTACAGGGGGGCAGGGTCGTAACTTGCCTAAATTTAATAAAGCCGGCGTCCCTGATGGGGCGCCGGCTTTCGTTCGTTAGGCGATTCAAATGCAAAAGTGCATTTCATTTTCGCAGAAATGGGCTATTTACGTGTACCAGATGTAAAACTGCAGGCGATAATCGCTATTTTGAACTAAAGTTTAAAACCGATTTCGGTTCCGGTACAGCAGCACCATGAAGAACGGTGCTCCGATCGCGGCCGTCAAAACGCCGGCAGGTACGTCCCGGGGCAAAAAAGCCGTGCGGGCAACCAGATCCGCGACAAGCAGGATCAATGCGCCCAGCAGCGCGCTGACCGGGAGCACGCCGGAAAAGGACGGGCCGGTCAGTCGGCGGGCCATATGCGGCGCCATCAGCCCGATAAAAGCGATGGCGCCGCCGATCGCCACCGCAGCGCCGGCGAGCGATACGCTGAGCACGATCAGCAGCAAGCGCTGCAGCTGTACGCGGGAGCCTACGCTGGTGGCGATATCGTCTCCCAAGGCCTGGATGTTGACTTGGCGCGCTTGCAACCAGGTCAGGATTAGCAAAACGACCGTCCAAGGCAGCAGCGTCAGCACGTCGTTCTCCCAGGAGACGCCATAGATGCTGCCGGTCATAAACGTGAGCGACTGGTTGGCCTGCTGCATCGGTCCGGAGATGATCAGCATAAACGACAGCGACTTAATGGCAGCAGATACGCCGATCCCGATGAGGATGATCCGCAGCGGGGACGCGCCCTTTTTCCAGGCCAAGACGTACAGCAACGCCGTGACGAGGAACGCGCCGAGAATCGACGCGAGGGGCATCCAGTGGATCGAGATCGTACCCTGGAACAGGTATATAAACAGAATGGCGCCCAGCGAGGCACCTTCGGTGATTCCCGCAACATCGGGCGAAGCCAGCGGATTGCGGATGACGCCCTGTAAAATAGCCCCGGCCACGGCCAAGGAAGCCCCGACCAGCACGGCAATCAGGATACGCGGCAGGCGGAGGTTGACTACGATGACCTGATCCCCGGGTTCGGCCATGCCGAATATGGATTTTAAAACGGTCAGGGGAGGGAGGTAGTGGCTGCTGATCCCTACGCTGATGACCATCATTCCCAGACATAGAACGGACAGGAGCAGGCATATCCACAAGGTTCTTTTCCTCTTCGCCTGCACGAGTGATTGGACGGGTAACACCGTAATTTTACCGGATTTGGCCATCAGTTCTTCACCCCTTTCCTGGCGATGTAAACGAAGAACGGGACGCCCAATATCGCGGTCATGACGCCGACCGGGATTTCCTTCGGCATGGCGATGTACCTGGAGCCGATGTCGGCCGATACGAGCAGCAAGGCCCCGGTCAAGGCGCAATATGGCAAAATCCAGCGGTGATCCGTTCCGACGAAATGGCGGACGATATGCGGGATGATGATGCCGACGAACGCGATCGGTCCGGCCACGGCCACGGAGCTCCCGGCTAACAGAATGACGGCGGCTGCGGAGAGCGTCTTGATCAGGCCTGTACGTTGGCCGAGACCTTGCGCCACGGTATCCCCCATCGCCAGTACGTTGAGTTGGACGGCCAACAGGAGGGCGATAACCATCCCGATCCCCATATAGGGCAGCACATTCAGGAGTTGATCCGTTTCCCTTCCCGCCACGGAACCAACCAGCCAGACGAGCACCTGGTCGAACATTTTGCCGTCGGAGAGCATCAGACCTTGAGTCAAGGAATAGAAGAAAGCAGCCATCGACGCGCCGGCCAGCGTAATCTTCAGCGGCGTCATGCCGTCCCGTCCGAGGCTTCCAAGGGTGAAGACCACCGCACCGCTCAGGGCGGCTCCGACCAGCGCAACCCAGGTCAAAGCCTGCATGCCCGACAGACCCAGCCATCCGGACGCCAGGATGATGAAGAAAGCTGCTCCGGAATTGACGCCCAGCGTGCTGGGCGAAGCGATCGGATTCCGGGTGATCACCTGCATCAGCGCCCCCGCAACGGTGAGGCAGGCCCCGACGGCGGCAGCGATGAAAGCGCGAGGCACGCGGGCCGTTTGAATAAGCAGATGCTCGTTGTTGCCGTTCGGACGGACAAAGGATTCCCAGACCGCAGGGAAGGGGATGTCCGTCACGCCAAAGCTGATACTGCATACGAGCGCTGCGGCCAACGCCAAAGCGCAAACCAACAAGCCGAGTCCTTTCATGAGGTAGTTTCCCACTTTCCAAATCGAATAGATCATGTCCATTAAATCTTAGAAGATGGGGAAGACACTGTCAATGAGTATGAGAATCATTCTCTTAGCGTATTGACAAGCGGAAGGGTCATGCCCTATATTCGTGAAGATGATAATCATTATCAATCTGAGCACGCAGACTCATTTTAAGGGGGAAATAGAATCATGAATCCAACTCGTAACCGCTCCATAGGGTGGGCCTTCGTTGTGCTAGCGCTTGTGCTGGTTGTCACGGGCTGCGGGAATAGCGGAAATCAAGGAGCGTCCAGCAATGCCGAAACGAACGGCAGCGCGGCGTCAGAGAACCAGGCGGGAAATAATAGCGCGTCCGCCGAAGGTAAACGTATCGTGAAGCATGCGATGGGAGAGACCGAGATCGTCGGGACGCCGCAAAAAGTCGTCGTTTTGACCAATGAGGGAACGGAAGCGCTGTTGGCTTTGGGCATCAAGCCAGTTGGAGCGGTTCGTTCCTGGACAGGGGATCCCTGGTATCCGCATATTAAAGACGAGATGGAAGGAGTTACGGTCGTAGGCGAAGAAAGCCAACCGAACCTGGAGCTGATCGCCGGACTGCAGCCCGACCTCATCATCGGCAACAAAATGCGCCAGGAGAAGGTGTACGAGCAATTGAAGGCGATCGCTCCGACGGTGATGTCCGAGGATCTGCGAGGGAATTGGATGAACAACTTCAAGCTCTACGCGGAAGCGGTGGGACAAACCGACAAAGGCAACGAGCTGCTGAGCGCTTTCGAAACGCGGATTGCGGACTTCAAAGCCAAAGCCGGCGATAAGGTGAAAGAAACCGTATCGGTCGTCCGGTTCATGGACGGGAAAACGCGCGTCTACCATACGAACACGTTCTCCGGCATTATTTTTGAACAGTTGGGCCTGGCCCGAAATCAGATGACGCTTAACGCCAAGGATACGTTCGTCGATGAGATTACCAAGGAACGGCTGCCGGAAGTGGATGCCGACCGGTTGTTCTACTTTACCTATGAGACGGGCGACGGCAAAGCGAATCAAACCGAACTGGACTGGACAAACGACCCGCTGTGGAAAAATTTGAACGTCGTCAAGAACGGCAAGACCTACAAAGTCGACGATGCGATCTGGAACACGGCCGGCGGCATTAAAGCAGCCAATCTGCTGCTTGACGAGCTTTATAAAATCTATGAACTAGAGTAAAAAAGTCTATTTGACCGGTCTGGCAAACCTTCCGAGGATTTCGATGGATTGGACCACATTCATGAAAGCGTGCGGATCGGTATCGACCACGGCTTTTCGAACGGCTGCCAGCTCGTACCGGGTCGTTACGGTCATCAGCGTATAGTTCTGCTCTTCGCGGTAACCGCCTTCGGAATGAAGGCAAGTGATACCGTGATGCAGCTTGCGCAACTGGCAGAGCACCTCATCCTTGCGCTTCGTAATGATAAAGCAGGTCACCTTGATATGCCCGACGTGGATCATATCCACGACCTTGCCTTTCACGAAGGTAGATAACATGGAATACAGGGCCAGATCCCAGCTTTGAAAAAAGCCAAGGGCCAAAATAACGAGCCCGTTAAGCAGAAAGAGGATGTTCCCCATGGGGACGTCCCTTTTTCGCGTTACGATGGACCCGAGAATATCAAACCCGCCGGTCGAGCCGCCAACGCGAAGCGAAAATCCGATACCCGCCGCCGAGATGATCCCGCCGAACACCGCCGCAAGAATCGGATCATGCGTAACCTGTACCTCCGGGATGATCGAGATAAACCAGGTGGTGCTGACGACGGAGATGCAGCTGAGCACGATATAACGCCGGCCTACGGCTTTCCATCCCCATAGAATCAACGGAACGTTTAACAGAAAGTAGACGATCGAAATGTTCCATCCGGTCAAATAAGTGATGATCGAAGCGACGCCTGTTACGCCGCCGGACAGCAATCTATGCGGGATCAGGAACAAGTCGAGCCCTGCGGCTACAAGCAAGGCCGAAAGCAGGATGACGCCAACCTCCTGCGCGGGTTTTAGCGATGCTCGAAGCGGTTTTTCGATCATCGGGCGGTACTGGTCCAAATTCATGTCTGAGCCTTCTTTTCGTCGGAGTATAGGAAAACAGTTCATAAAATATATTTATCGGTACAAATTATATTTTTTATCAGCCCGTTGGACTATGACATTTATCAACCTTTTGCCAAACTCACTTTATTCCTCCAGAAGCTTCTGATACGATTGGTTGATTAATCCCACGCGTTCAATCGTTACCTCGATGGATGGTTCGAATTCGATTTTGGCAAATTCAACGGACCAGTCTTCTTTGGCTTTTTGCCATTCCCGTGGATATTTGCGGTGAAACAGGTCGGCGAACCCCAATACGTCCGTCCCCATGCCATGTACGGCATGCCACCCCTCCCGAACAATGCGCAGCAATTCGTCATGGATATTCTGTTCCATCTCCCGCAGCACCTTGGGATCAATCGCATCGAATTGGGAATTGGTATCCGTGATCGTGCCTTTGACTTTGATGTTCGCGGTCACGAAAATCCGCCCTTCCTTACGGTTCATCTTTAGCCGGGTGGTGGAATCGGAAACTTCAAACGTCGACTTCGCCTTATTCCCTTCCTTGCCACCGTCAAATTCAAAGGAAATGACGGCCTTGTTCACGTGATTGCGGATAAAAGCGATACCCAAAGCTTGGTTCTGGTTAAGCCATCCGACCAGCCTTCCTTTTTTCAGAATGGCCAACCCGCCCAGCTTCAATTTGGAAGCCGTCGTCGTGTTTTCGAGCGCCTTGGTCGAACCCGGCTCGCCTTTACCGGAGACCAGCAGTTCCGGGATGACGGCGCATTTGGACGCACCCGCCGATTCGGAGGCCAAATCGTACATATTGACTCTCGGCAGGATAGAGGTGTTTTTGGTTTCTTTTTCAATTAATTTGTGAATGCCCTCGCCGGTGTTTTTTTCGAGATACATCAATTGGGACACGACGATCCGGGGGTTATGCTTGGTAACGAACAGGTTTACGGTTTCCCTTGCTTGAGGATTCCGCAAGTAGGTGTCAATCAGCGAATTTAACCCATATTTAGCGGCTGCATCGCCGATCACGAATACGCGGTTGTTCCCGATATGCAGTTGGCGCGTGTTCTCCAGTTCATTGTTAGCCAGTGCCTTCCGCAATGTGTCTCCCTGTATCGAAAGCACGCTGATCGGCGGACCGGAGCTCGCATTGCCCCCTGACGCGCTTGAAGCGGAGGCTGCCGGAGTGACGAGCTGGTAGGTTAGCTCCCATTGGTTATCTTTCCGATCGACGCCGGTCGCCGACACGATCGCTAAATCCGTCAGTTCCTTCCGGCTCCAGCACCCGCAAAGGGAGAGACAAACGAAACACGCGAATAAGATCTTCATCCATTTGGGCGGGAAAACCATGATTTCACTCCTTTTCCGGATTCGGCCGGGAGGGTTGGGGTTTGAGGAATTTCTTTTGCCGTATCCGGTTTTTACCGGCAATTCCGTCGGGACGGGTACGCATGCTCCATAAAGGAAAACGAATGAATACGTCCTTCAGATTCGACCAAATCAAGGGAGCGACCGGCATGAGGTACGGTACGCCAAACGAGCGCAGGGAGGCAAGATGTATGCATAGCAGCATCAATCCGACCATGACGCCGTACAGTCCCAAGGTTCCTCCCAGCAACATCAGCGAGAAACGGATAAGTCCCACCGTGACCGACAGGTTCGTAGACGGGATCACAAAATTCGAAATCGCCGTAAAAGACACGATGATGACCATGGCGGCGGAGATCAAGCCGGCTTCCACGGCCGCCTGACCCAGTACGAGCGCCCCCACGATCGATATCGCCGGGCCGATGGCTTTCGGCATGCGAACGCCGGCTTCCCTTAGCACTTCGAACGTCATTTCCATTAAGAAGGCTTCGATCAAGGCCGGAAGGGGAACGCCTTCCCGCTGGGCGACCAAGCTAACCAACAGGGTCGTGGGGAGCATCTCCGGATGATAGGTTGTAACAGCGATATATAATGAGGGCAGCAGCAAGGAGACAAAAAAAGCGCCGAAGCGGAGCAAACGCAGGAACGAAGCGATATAAAACCGCTGATAATAATCCTCGCTGGACTCGAAAAAGGTAAAGAAGGTGACGGGGGCAAGCAGCACGAACGGAGAACCGTCGACAACGATCGCGATTTGTCCCTCCAACAAGCCGGCCGTCACAACATCGGGACGTTCCGTGTTGAAAATCGTAGGGAACGGGCTTAACTTGGCATCTTCGATCAATTCCTCGATGTATCCCCCCTCCAGGATCCCGTCAGTTTGGATCCGTTCAAGGCGCTCCTGGATTTCACGGACAACGGAAGCGTCCGCGATCCCTTCCAGATACAGGATGGAAACGTTGGTTTGGGTTTGCTCTCCGATGATTTTGTTCTGGATGCGGAGGTTTGGCGATTTGAGCCTGCGGCTGATCATAGACGTATTGGTGCGCAGGCTTTCCGTAAATGCCTCCTTGGGACCGCGAATCACATTTTGCGTCGTTGGCTCCGCGATGCTTCTCCGTTCGCCGCCGGACGTGCCGGACGCGACGGCTTGCGGATACCCCTCCGCGAGAATGACGGTATCCCCCTGCATGATTTGCTGCCACAGCGATTCCATATCCTCGACGATGACGGCCGGTCCCGCGGCGGAGGCGCAGTTTTGAATCGCGGCGAACCGTTTCGCCGAATCCCCGTCATGGGCCGATAAGACGGTCATGAGCGGGCGAAGCAGCGACTCGTTAATAGAGGTTAGGTCGACAAGCCCTTCGATATACACAAGCACGTATTCCATTTGATTCTCGGGGGGAACGTGAAAGGAACGGATCACAAGATCCGAACGTTTGTGGGCGGCTGCCCGCAGGCTGGCCAGATTATCTTCCAGCCGCGAGGCTAACGGATGAGGCGAGGTGTGCTTCTTCCTATACTTTTGTACCACGTCGTTCTCTCCTTCTCATTCGTGTTGTGGGGGTTCCAATCCCCGGTCGTCCCGCTTACGCTTGAACGCATGGGTTACCAACATGACCAGTAACAGGAGGATGGGCAAAACGATCTGAAAGATCGGAAAATGATATTTAAGATTATGTTCGAAGCCAAACTGGATTTGCTCCATGTAACTTTTAAACATTTTGGCTCCGACATAGATGGCGGCACCCACGGGAACGACCACGACATGGCGTTTGGTTCTGAACAACTGCGCAGCCGCCAGAACCGCCGCCAAATAGTAGGTTGCCTGTTTGAAGAAAACACCTCCGAAGAGCAGCAAACTAACAAACGGGTCCATTCGTTCCAGAAATCCGCCGATTTGGATCAAGCTGGTCCCGAACATGAACGGGATGACATAAGCTCCCGACAAATCGCCGAGGACGGCGAGGATCAGCATGTTGGTAAGGACGATGAAGAGGCCGGAGAAAATATAGGGAATCAGGGTAAACTTCTTGAAATCGCCAAACTGGGCGACATGCTTCCAGAAGATGAGAAATACGACCATTTCTCCGAAGGGAAAAGAAATCACTTCAGGGACGGCAGCGTTCCATACCGGCGTCCACCCATGTTCGAATACGGGCAGCAATCGTTTGAGATCGACAAGACCGGAAACGAACAAAAGGCCGAACAACACGATATAGATCAACAGCAACCAGGGAAGCACTAATTGTCCTACCCGAAAGAACACTTCGATTCCTTGGATGATCGCATAAGCCCCAACGACTAACAGAACGATCATCACGATGTCCAGCGGGGTTCCGGGAAGCAGGTACAGGATCACCAGATCCCCGAACTCCCTCACATTACGCACCGATTTGTAAATGAAATAGACGATGTAAGCCAAGCCCAACGTGAAACCCAAGTATTTGCCGAAATAACGGTTCAGCATTTCCATCAGGTCCAAATGGGGGGCACGGTTTTGAATGGGCATCGTGACGAAGATCAGCATGCCCATGCCAAGGATCATCGCAATGGCAACGGAGATCCACGCGTCATGTTTGGCTTCGCTGGCCAGTAGAAATAAAGAGGAGCTGCCGATTTGAAACAAGATGACGATCGAAGCCAGTTGGCCTGCGCTGATTTTTTCTTGCAAAATGACTCCACCTCCTACGCATCCCCTAATCAATGATCCTACTATTACCATTTTTCGCTAAATTTATGAAGCGGGATTCGTCGGATTGACGGTTGGTAATCCGGGTATCTTATTGGATAATTCTCACTTGAAAGCGAGGGATATCCATGGTACAACCAAAAGGGAATGGCGGGAACGGCCGCCAAGAGACGGATCCGGCGCTGCGCCTGAGCCGATTCAAGGCGGAAGTCATGAAGCGTGAGGGATACAATGTTAATCCGGAGCGGCCGGATGACGTGAAGTATGAAGTGGCCCAATCCTTAGGCGTGCCGCTTCGGGAAGGCGATAACGGCGAGTTGACGACGGCAAAAGCCGGCAAGGTCGGCGGCGCGATCGGCGGTTCGATGGTCAAGGAAATGATCCGCTTGGCGAAGCAACGCTTAAACGATCAGCCGTAAAATCATTCAAATGGGGGTTCGCCATGGTCATGAGCGAGTGGGATCAACTGAAGCTCCACCTTCAAGAGTGGGTGGAGGAATACCGGGGAACAAGCGCTGCGGGTAAAGTGGCGGAGTATATTCCGGAGTTGTCGAAGGCGGAGCAGGATAGGCTCGGAATCCATCTTCTGGATTCCCGGGGGCACTCGATATCCTCCGGAGATGCCCAGGCAGGCTTTACGATGCAAAGCATATCAAAGGTGTTTACGTTGATCCTTGCGCTCATGGATCATGGGGAAGCGGCCGTATTCTCCAAAGTGGGGATGGAACCGACCGGCGACCATTTCAATTCGATCATGAAGTTGGAGCTGTCTCAGCCGGGGATTCCGTTTAATCCATTGATCAACGCCGGCGCGATCGTGGTTTCCTCAAAGATCAAGGGGGAGAATGCAAAGGAGAAATCGGCGCGAATTTTATCTTTTTTTCGTGAGTTGGCCGGAAACCCCGGTTTGGATTACGATGAACCAGTTTACCGTTCAGAGTCGGAGACGGGGCATTTGAACCGGTCGATGGCTTATTTTTTGCTGGATAAAGGAACCTTGGGCTGCGGCGTGGAAGAAGTGCTGGACATCTACTTCCGCCAATGCTCGATCAAAGTCTGCTGCGAGGACCTGGCTCGGATGGCGCTGGTGCTGGCATTCGACGGAACCGATCCCCTGTCGGGCAAGACGCTGATTCCGCGGCGGTACGTGCAAATTGCCAAAACGTTTATGGTCACCTGCGGGATGTACAACGGATCGGGCGAGTTTGCCATCGGCGTGGGGCTGCCGGCCAAAAGCGGCGTGTCCGGCGGGATCTTGACGCTGGTGCCCGGACGATACGGTATTGGCGTCGTCGGGCCGGCACTTAACCCCAAAGGCAACAGCATCGCCGGGGTTCAGTTGATCGAACGGCTGTCGCGAACCTTTGATTGGAGCTTATTTTAATTAAGAAATGGGGTTGCCGCACGTCCGAGCGGGGCCTTAAAATGTTTTAAAAAAAGATTTGACCTTCACGTTACGTCAACGTTTATCATGAGTGTTGTCAGGAGGTGAGCGTGTGGAATACACCATTCAGAAACTGGGTAACCTCGCGGGGGTCAGCACCCGGACGCTGCGTTATTATGATGAGATCGGTCTTCTGAAGCCGGCAAGAACGAGCTCGTCGGGGTACCGCATCTACGGTCAGCGGGAAGTCGATCTGCTGCAGCAGATCTTATTCTATCGGGAGCTTGGCCTGAGTCTGGAGGACATCCGGTCCATCGTGACCGAACCCGGATTCGACGGTACCCGTGCGCTGAGAGAACACCGGAATCAACTCCTGGACAAACGCAAGCAATTGGACGCATTAATCGCCAATGTGGAAAAAACGATGGCGTCGCAAGAAGGGAGAATCACGATGAGCGATCGAGAAAAATTCGAAGGCTTCAAACGTCAGCTGATCGACGAGAACGAGCAAAAATACGGGCAGGAGATCCGCGAAAAATACGGGGAAGCCACGGTAGAGAAATCCAATCGGAAGCTGATGAACATGACCGAAGAGGAATACGAGAAGGTGACGCAACTGGCGAACGAAGTGAATGCCACGTTGGCCGAGGCCTTCAAGACGGGCGATCCCGCTGGCGAACTCGCCCAGAAAGCCGCCGATTTGCATAAGCAATGGCTGACGTTCTACTGGAGCGAGTACAGCAAGGAAGCCCATGCCGGGCTGGCGCAAATGTACGTCGACGACGAGCGCTTTACGGCTTATTACGACAAGGATCAGCCAGGCACGGCCGAGTTCCTGCGGGATGCGGTTCATATTTATACCGGGATGAAATCGTAAAAAAAGCTCTCCTTTCCGCCTGGCGGGGAGGAGAGCTTTTGCGTTGAGGGGCCTGCTTATGCCCAGTTCCCTTGGCGGAAAACCGGCTCGATCGTGCCGTCGGGCAGCTCGCCGTCGATATCGAGCTCCGCGGAGCCGATCATGAAGTCGACATGCGTCAAGCTGACGTTGGCGCCTCTAGCCAGCAACTCTTCTTTGCTCAGCTTGGCGCCGCCTTCGATATTGACCGGATAAGCGCTGCCCAAGGCAAAGTGGCAGGAGGCGTTCTCGTCGATCCCGGTATTGTAGAAGATCCGGTTCAACCGCGATATCGGCGAGTCGTGCGGCACCAGGGCGATTTCGCCTAGATGTGTCGCTCCTTCGTCCGTGCTAAGCAGGTTCTCCATATGCTCCCGGCCGGATTTCGCGTCATAACTGACCACTTTGCCGTCCTTGAACGTCAGCGTCAGGCCTTCGACGAGCTGGCCGTTCAGATTGAGCGGCATCGTGCTGGCTACGGTGCCGTTCACGCCGTAACGGTGCGGCATCGAATAAATCTCTTCGGTCGGCATATTGGCAACGAAATAGTCACCGGCCGCATTGTTATCTCCGCCGCCCAGCCACAAATAGCCTTCAGGCAGTTCCACCTGAAGATCGGTGCCCGGCGCGCGGTAATGCAGCATTTTGTAACGCTTGGCATTCATATATTCCTGTCTTTCCTTCAACTGACCGATATGTTCACGCCAGGCGGCGATCGGATCCTCGCGGTCAACGCGGTTCATTTGGAATACCGCCTCCCACATGGCCGGGATACGCTGCGCTTCGGGCAAATCGGCAAACACTTTGTCGGCCCAGGCCTTCGTTGGCGCTTTGATCAGCGACCAGGTGATCCGGTTGTTGCGCGTTTGGGCGGAATGCTTCTCGCGCGCTTTGGCCGCCGCTTTGACTGCGGTGGATACTTTGGAGGAAGGAATGCCTCGGAACAGCTCCGGATCCGGCACTTTGATCCGAAGGATCGCGCCGCCCTCCTCCCCGAACTGCTCGGCCATATCGGCGAGCCACTGCGGATAATAGGACAAGGATTCGTCCGACGCGTGCTCGTAGCGGATGCGGGTCGTTTGCTCGTCCTCCCAGTCGACGTGGACGTATTTGGCTCCGGCGTCGTAGGCTTTGGCCACCAGCAGCCGGGCAAAGTCCACGGTTTCCAGCGGCGCGGTCAGCATCAGGTTTTGGCCGGGCTGGATGTTGACGCCGACCCGGATGACCAATTCGGCGTATTTTTCAAGAAGAACCTCGAAAGCTTCCATCGTTGTGACTCCTCCCGTTTTCGTTTTTTCCTATGTACAAACAACCCTTATTGTAGCACGAACGGGCGGGGAGTGAAAAAGATACCAAGAGCACTCCGCTAACCGCTAACGGAACTGAGAGACGTTATTTAGCTGTAAATACGAGACTATGAGCTCTAACGGAACGAGACGACCTTATTGGTTCCAACCAGTTTATGCCTCCTTAATATTCGGGTGTTATGTTTAACCTATATTTTCATGACGCCATGAAGGAGGTCGATTTCGATGCGCTTGATCGTAGCGGGCGGCGATGGTTTTTGCGGGTGGCCGACGGCGCTGTATTTATCCAAAAGGGGACATGAGGTGGCCATCATCGACAATTTGGCAAGACGCAAATGGGACGACGAGCTGCGCTCCAATTCCTTGACCCCGATCGCCTCTTTGGAAGAGCGGGTGGAATGCTGGGAAGAGTTGACGGGACGCAAAATCCGCGTATTTCTCGGCGACTTGAACCATTACGACTTTTTGAGCGAGGTGATGCGTCAGGTACGTCCGGATGCCTTCGTTCATTTTGCCGAGCAGCGCTCCGCTCCTTACTCGATGATCGACCGCGAGCATGCGGTGTACACCCAAGCCAACAATGTCATCGGGACGTTAAACGTCGGATACGCGCTCCGCGAGTTTGCTCCCGATTGCCATTTGATCAAGCTGGGGACGATGGGGGAATACGGAACTCCGAATATCGACATTGAAGAAGGATATATCGAAATCGAACATAACGGCCGGAAAGACGTGCTTCCTTATCCGAAACAGCCGGGCTCGTTTTATCACCTGTCGAAGGTTCATGACAGCCATAACCTGATGTTCATGTGCCGGATTTGGGGCATTCGGGTGACGGATTTGAATCAGGGCGTGGTTTACGGGCTGCACACGGAGGAAACGCAGCTAGATCCGCTTCTGGTCAACCGGTTTGATTATGACGGCGTGTTCGGGACGGCGCTAAACCGCTTTCTGATCCAGGCCGCGATTGGGCATGATTTGACGGTTTACGGCAGCGGCGGGCAAACCCGGGGATTCCTGAACCTCACGGATACGGTGCGGTGCATCGAGATCTCGGCGAATCACCCGGCGGACCGCGGGGAATTCCGCGTGTTCAACCAGTTTACGGAGGAATTCTCCGTACTAGAGCTGGCCGAGAAGGTGAAGCGGGTGGCCGAGAGGGAAGGCTATCCCGTAAGTATCGCCCATTTGGAAAACCCGCGGATCGAAAAAGAGACCCACTATTACCATGCCAAAAACACCAAGCTGCAGCAGTTGGGCCTCACGCCGAATCTGCTTACGGACGAGGTGTTGCTGGACATCTTCCGCACGGCCGTGCAGCATAAAGACCGCGTGGTGAAGACCAACGTGCTGCCCGGCGTGAAGTGGGGCTAACAAGGAGGCGGGTCGTCCATGAAAATCGCGATCGTGACCGAGACGTTTTTTCCGTCGACAAACGGGGTCGTGACTCGGCTGACGCAGAGTATCCGCTGGCTAACGAAGCAGGGGCATGAGGTGATCGTCATCGCCCCGGATCAGGGGGTCGGGGCTTACGCGGGTGCGCAAATCTACGGGATTCCGTCGTTTCGCTTCTTCCTGTATCCGAATCTTCCGCTTTCGCTGCCCGGCCGGAGGGTAGGCAAGCTGCTGCGCGCGTTTTCGCCGGATGTGGTGCATGTGGTGAATCCGGCGATGCTGGGCGCCGCCGGGGTCTGGTTCGGGCGGCGGTACCCGCTGGTCGCTTCCTACCATACCCACGTTCCGCAATACGCCGATTTCTACAAGCTGCCCTGGCTGAAGCCGGTGCTATGGAGTTATCTGCGTTTGCTGCACAACCGCGCGGATCTGAATCTCTGCACGTCGGAGGCCGTGCGGGGCGAGCTTGAGGCGCGGCGGTTTCGGAACGTGCGGCTGTGGAAGCGGGGCGTCGATCCGGAGCTGTTCGGCCCGCATCGACGCAGCGAAACCATGCGCCTCCGGCTGTCGGGCGGGGAGCCGGAGAAACGGCTCCTGCTGTACGTCGGCCGGCTGGCGGCGGAGAAGGAGATCGAGCGGCTGCGCGATCTCCTGACCGCTTCCAGCGGGTTCCGGCTGGCCGTCGTCGGAGACGGCCCGCACCGCGCTGCGCTGGAAGTTTATTTCGCCGGTACGGGCACGGTGTTTACCGGCTTCCTGCACGGGGCGGAGCTCGCGGAGGCGTATGCCTCGAGCGACGTGTTTGCGTTTCCGTCGGCCACGGAAACGCTGGGGTTGGTGCTGCTGGAGGCGATGGCCTCGGGCTTGCCCGTGATCGCCGCCGCCAGCGCGCCTACCCGGGAGCAGGTCGCCGAAGGGACGACCGGCTTCCTGTACGAGCCCGGCGCGGCGGACGGGCTCGTGCGGGCCGCGCAGCCGCTGCAGGACGGCGAGCGGCTGCGCCGCATGGGCGCCGCGGCCCGGGCGGAAGCGAGCGGGCTTGGGTGGGACGAACCCAGCCGCCAACTGCTGGAGCTCTACCGCCAAGCCGTGTTGGAACGCGAACTGCGGCGTGCAGGGGCGCTAAAGCGCGGACGGATCAAGGAAGCCGCCAACAAAACGAACGCGAACACGAACAGCCAATAAGCGTACCGTGCAATGGACTAAGGGCTCAGCAAAAACCTGCAACTTCGCGGGTTTTTGTTTTTTTGCCCTGCCATCGATTGTCGATTTATTGGCACACTTGGGTTAGGCCGAATTTAGCACCTGGTACTATTACGTGCTATAATGAGTCCCATAGTTTATATATAAAAGAACTCGATATCCGAGTTCCGAAGGGGATAGGATAAAGTGAAACCCTATGAGCAATGGATCGCTCCCGAATATTACAATGTAACCTCGGAGATGGAACGGCATGATCCCGACAAACTCGCGCTGAAATGGCTTAGCGAACAGGGAGACTACGAAGAGATTACTTATGGGAGGCTGCTGGCCATGGCGAATCGGTTGGCCGGCGGCTTAAGTGGATTGGGCTTGCGTTCGGGCGATCGCGTGCTGGTGATGATGCCCCGGCATATTATGGCTTATGCGATCTATCTGGCTTGCTTGAAGCTGGGACTGACGATCATTCCGTCATCGGAAATGCTGCGTGCCAAGGATTTGGCTTACCGGCTGCGGCATTCGGAAGCCCGCGCCGTCGTCGTATGGCATGGCGTGACCGCGGAGGTTGAAAAAATCGGCGATGACCTGCCAGCGCTCGCCTACCGCTTGCTGGTAGGTTCCGATGCAGCGGAGTCGTCCATCCCTAAAGGCTGGACCCGGATTGAATCGCTGATGGACGGGCAGCCAGAGACATTTGAAGCGGTCAAGACGCACCGCGATGATCTGGCCGTGTTGGCTTACACTTCCGGAACGACCGGGAATCCAAAAGGCGTCATGCATAGTCACGGCTGGGGCTATGCCCATTTGCGCATCACCCGCTCGTGGCTGGATATCCGGGAGAATGATATCGTTTGGGCTACGGCGGCGCCGGGCTGGCAGAAGTGGATCTGGAGCCCGTTTCTGTCGGTTCTGGGCAATGGCGTGACCGGTTTCGTGTACCATGGTTCTTTTCGGGCCGGGCGGTATTTGGAGCTGATCCAGCAGCACGGCATTCAGGTGCTGTGCTGCACGCCGACGGAGTATCGGATCATGTCCAAGACCGACGGGCTCGAGCGATACGATTTGTCCGGATTACGCAGTGCCGTCTCCGCGGGCGAGCCGTTAAACCAGGAAGTGATCCGCAAGTTCCAAAGCGTATTCGACATCACGATCCGCGATGGTTACGGGCAAACGGAAAGCACTCTGTTGATCGGAAACCTGAAGGACACCCCGCTGCGGCTTGGCTCGATGGGCAAGGCCATTTCCCCGGGCGTGGTGGAAATCGTCGACGAAGAAGGCTTGCTGCTGCCGGCCGGAGTCGTGGGGAACATTGCGGTGCATGTCGACATGCCTGCCTTATTTCAATCCTATTATTTGGATCCCGAGCGGAAAGCGAAAAATGTCCGCGGCTCTTATTTTATGACCGGAGACCGGGCTCATAAAGACGAGGAAGGGTACTTCTGGTACGAGGGACGCGGTGACGATATCATTATCAGCTCCGGCTATACGATCGGGCCGTTCGAAGTGGAAGAGGCCTTGATGAAACACGAGGCCGTCAAGGAATGCGCGGCGGTCGCGAGCCCGGACGAGTTGCGCGGCCATATCGTCAAAGCGTTCGTGGTGTTGAAGGAAGGCATCGAGGGAAACGCCGATTTGATCAAAGAGCTGCAAGCGCATGTCAAAACCTGGACCGCCCCTTACAAATATCCGCGTCAAATCGAATTTATCGACGATTTGCCGAAAACTAACACGGGCAAAATCCGCCGGGTCGAGCTGCGGGAGCGGGAAGAGCGGGCGTTCCGGCGCGAGTGATGCGGTATCGTGCATGATTTCAGCTTTATTTTCACATCCTAACCTTATCATCGCTTGAGGAGGCTGAACATGGAAAACCCGTTTTCCAGCATGCAATCGCAAAATCCGATTTCACTCGCGCAGCAGTCGGTCAAAAAAGCGCATCGCGCGGTAACCCAAGCTCAATCGCATCCTAGCGACGAAACGGTGGAAGGTGCCCGCAACGCTATCGAAAAAGCGGAAAACGCCATCGCCCAGGCCGACGGACGGATGAATACCGAGCCGATGGAACGGGCTAAAGAGGATTTGGCCGAAGACCAGGCGGCTTTGGCAGAAGCGGAGAATCAGCTGAAATCTTGAATATCTGGCGGATGGTGAAAAGGCCGGCAACGATCCCACAATAACATGGGGGCGTTGACCGGCTTTTTGGTTTCGCCTAACGAAGGGTTAAATGGAGACCGGAGCGCAGCATTTGCTGGATTTGGCCATCGCTTCATTAAAGAGCTTGACGGAACGAAGGACGGTATCTTTTTCAAAATCGCTCATAAAGGATAAGACTTCCTCCAAATATTCGTTCATCTGCGTATCGATGGTCGTGGCAACGTACTTGCCTTCGGTGGTTAGCGATAAGGTTTGTACGCGGCGGTCGTCGGGATCGGTTGTTTTCTCAACCAGGTTCAGCTTCATCAGCGACTGGATTTGCCGGCTGAACGTCGTAATATCGGTCCCCAGGGTGTCGGCAATTTGCTGCATGGACGGTTTATGATGGCGGTCGATCTCATATAAGATATGACTCTGAACCAGGGAAATGTCGCAGCCGCCGACGGTACAGCAATTCCGGTTTAACAGCCCGAAACGTCGGGTCATGATTTGAAACAACTCACGCGGATTCTCCATAGTGAACTCACCTCTTGATTCATTTATATCATCGAATGTTTGCAGAATGCAAGTTTTACGAAAACGTCGGATATCGAGCTTCATGCGTTGTTCGCCGGAGGGCTATTTGTATTTTGGGGTCGCGCCGCTTGGAAAAACTTACGACTTGAACTGAACCTAGCCGATAGGTTAAACTGAGTCTCCTGTCGTTAAGCGGTAGGCGGCAACAGTGGTAAGATTTACCTCTTGCATGTTGGTTATAAAGAATGATATATTAATTGTCCGGCCCACGGAAGTCGTCGCAAGATGATGCCATGGAAGGGGCGGGGCGAGGCGTAAACGTGCCAAACAAGAAGATTGGATTGGAAAAACTTACGCCTTGAAGTTAGCTTTGCTGGTATGATATATTAAGTGTCCTGCCGGATGAACGGTAGGCGGTCAGCGAAATGGCAGGATTTACTTCTTGCAACGAAGCTTGCTGAAATGATATAGTAGTCTTCCGGCGCTTGAATGGCCGGCAGCAAACGAAGTTGATCTTTGAAAACTGAACAACGAGTGAGTAATAACTGAGATTTTAAATCTCGTCAGTTTGTTTTAAATGAGCAAGTCAAACACCCTTTATTGGAGAGTTTGATCCTGGCTCAGGACGAA
>NZ_JAKSXN010000036.1 GCF_022427145.1 Paenibacillus timonensis | reverse complement strand
CCTTAGAAGAGATGGTTTTTTGCCGTTTCACCGTTAGTGCCGAAGACGTTTCCGTTTGCGCAACGTGCCTGCCCGAAACAGGCGAAGGCTCCGCCGGCTGGCCTTTCCGCGGGTGCGGGAAGCAGCTTTTCCGGCGGCCCTGCGCGTTTGAGAGCGTGCCCCTCTTTTGCGAAGCGCCCCTTTGCGCACCGAACGCTTACGCCGCCGCCGGGTCGGAGACGGTTTCGCCGAGTCCGGCCACAGACTTTGGCAGGCCTGGGTCAAGATCGCCTTGATTTGCTCCTGTTTCTGCGGAGCTTCCGGCTGGGTATAGATCTGGGTGGCCGCCATTAGCGCGGGCTTCAGTCCATTCTTCAAAGCCTCATAGTCGGGTGCCTCCGGCTGAAGATGAAAGAGCCGGGCCCCATGAGCTAAAGTCCGCCGGACCTGACGGCCGGCAGCCCGGTCCGAGGCGTTCTTGCTGCAGCGCCACGATTTCAGGATCCGCAGCGTATTTTTATACGCTTCCATCCCCTCGGAAGGAGGCAAGATGGCAAACAAGCTGATTTCCGGATCGGAGTAGCCATGGTTCTGGTACATGATCCGCAGGTTCTCCCCTTGGGAATCCTCGCTGCGATGGAAGGACGGGTGCTCTTGGTGATAGCCGACCACTTCCGCGATGCTGATGAACGGACAACCGCGAAGGTGTAGCCGGTAACCCAATTCCCAATCTTCGAGACCGTGCTTTAGGAAGTCCTCATTAAAGCCGCCGGCTTCTTCAAACAGCCGTTTGGACAGGGAGAGGTTGCGCGTGACCGCCATCAGCCATGGCGCGACGTCGGTGGTGGGGAATTCGCGATAATGCTCCTGAACCGGCTCCCAGGGAGCGACGACTTTTTCCAATTGGCCGGTTTGGCCGAGAAGATCCTCCCGAGTCACGATTTCGATCAGGTTCGGCGCATGCCAATAGTCGTTGCTCCACAGCCCGGAGGCCTGCAGCACTTCAGCGGCGGCAACCTTCTCCTCCGCCGAGAAATCCGGGTAGAGGTGGGGATAGGCTTTGATGAACAGGATCGGAACCCCGGAGATGACGGCGTTTCGATGCTGCCGGTGATACAGGTCATGCGTCTTCACGAAATCGGGCGTAACCAGGTAATCCGGGTCACAGAAGATCAAAATGTCGCCGGAAGCCGCCTCCACCCCGCGGTTCCGGGCCGCCGACCTGCCGGCGGTTTCGTCCAAGGAGACGGGAATAAGCCGGTAAGGGGGCCGGTACCGGCTTAGGCGCTCCATGGTATCGTCGGTGGATCCGTCGTTGACGACCACCACCTCGAATTGGTCATGCGGATAGGTCTGGGTTTCGAACGCCGTTAACGTCAGCATCAAAGGCAGCGCCTTATTATAGCTGGGGATGATGACACTATATTTCATTGGACAGGGATCACCTCGGGCATCGTGATTTCGTACCCATTATACGAATCCCCAGCGGCGGCGAAAGGGACAAAGAACCAGGCCCGGTTACTTTATTTTTATGCGGACCCGTTTCATCGTGGCCCATATGATTCCGAGCGTAAGAGCTGCTAGAAGCAACGTTCCCAGCAAGGATCCCCAAACCGGCAAATGGCCAATATAGACGACGCGGTTAAGGAGATCCTTGAGTTCCAAATCCCACATGGACTCGGACGCAAACAGAACAGCCAGGGCCAGAACGATATACAGCATGCCTCCAAGCTTGCCGAACCGGTAAAAGCCGGCACCGATCACATAACCCGCTAAATAATATACCAGGGCGTTCAAAACGTAGACGATCACGGTCAGCAGCCAGGAGGCGTCCTCCCCCAGGAAGGAAACCTTCTCCGGCGCGGGAATCAGCCAATGCTGCAAGCTGCCGAGCACCCCTACACCCCCCATCAATACCAAAGCCACCGTCGCAGCGGCCAGAGAGGAACCGTAGAAATAAGCTTTTCGCGTACCCCAAATCTAGCGTAAAAACTCAGGAAGCCGGATACCGAGATGATCCCGATGACGAGCATAAACACCTTGGACGGTTGAAAAGCAAACGTTATGAAATTTTGCGCATTGATTTCGATTAACGCATACGCCAAGATGACGAAGCTGATAAACCAGGCGGACCAAGTCAACTGGAGCCAGGACATATCCGCGGCGACCCGAAGCGCACGTCCTGCATGATGAATGGGCTGGGCTTTACTGCTCGGATTGGACTTCATGGGAATCCTCCTCCCCGGTTAAGTGGATAAACAAATCCTGCAGCGGAACCGGCCCGATGTCGAGACCTTTGCCCGCAGCGGCTCTGCGCCGAGCGTCGTCGATCTCCCCATAGACCATGGCGGCTTTCGTTCCGCCTAGCTGTTGAACGTTCAGCACCTTCATGCCCTGCACAAACTCGTCGACGTCGGCGGCCGCTCCGGTGATGGATGCACCGCGGTCCAGCAAACGGTCGATCGGCTCCTTAAGCAGCATTCGTCCTTTGTGCAAAATCACCACGTCCTCGAACAAATAGTCCATCTCCGATACGAGGTGGGTGGACAGGATGATCGTCCGCGGGTGGCCCGCCTGATCCTCCAGCAATTGCTTGTAAAAAATCTCCCGGGTCGGCGCGTCCATTCCGCGGTAGACCTCGTCAAAGATCGTCACCGGCGTTCGGCTCGCCAGCCCGATGGCGGCATTCAGCGCCGACTGCATCCCGCTGGAGAGCTTCTTGATCGGCACGTCCTGCGGCAGGCCGAACAATCGTACCAGCTCCTCGGCATATGCCCGGTCAAAATGAGGGCGGTATCGCTCAGCTACCAGCAGCATGCCCCTCACTTTTTCGCTTTCTTCACTGTAGTCGGTTTCAAAAACGAAGCTGACCTGAGCCATCGTCTCGGCGTGCTCGAACGGATTCCGGCCGCCGATGCGCACCTGTCCTGCCGTCGGCTCCATATAGGAAGCCAGCAGGGAGAGCAGAGTGGTTTTGCCCGCGCCGTTTCTGCCCAGCAGACCATAAATTTTTCCGGCTTCCAGCTCTAAGGTAATATCGGTTAGTGCGGGGTGGCCGCCAAAATGGACACTAACCCGCTCTAGCGTAATGTCAAAGCTCATGTTTGATCCCTTCCTTTGCTTTGGTGATCAGTAGATTCATTTCACCCTCGGCAATGCCCAGCTTCGCGGCTTCCCGCATCATCGGAAGGACATATTCATCGAGAAACCGTTCTTTGCGCTGCGTGAGCAGCATTTCCTTTGCCTTCTCGGCCACAAACATGCCAACCCCTCTCTTCTTGTACAAAATACCGGCGTCCACCAGCAAATTGATGCCTTTGGCAATCGTCAGGTGATTGATTTTGTAAAACTGCACCAGCTGCGTCGTTGACGGGATTTGCTCATGTTCCTTCAACTGGTCGTTCACGATCTGATCCTCGATCAGCTCTTTGATCTGCAGAAAAATCGGCTTCTTGTCGTCAAAAGACGGACTCAACGGGAAATCACCTCCGTGTCCCTTTATTTTTAGTTATATGGTTATATAGTCTTGTATATAACTATATAAATAAATTTTCCTCCCGTCAACCTTCTTTCGTACCGAGGTACGACGGCATTGCCGCTTAGCAGCCACCGCCGCCTAGCCGCTTTGCCTCTAACGCTTGTCACAAAGCTTATATCCGCCGAAACAGACATTTTGCGATTCTAACGCGGATCACGGCGCCTATTGTTCATTTTTACGGGGAAAAACGGCTGATTTCTGCAAAATAGTGTTGCTCAGAAGCGTTAGAATTTCTAGAGCGGCAAATTTGCCACATTAGCGTTTCTGATCAGCGTTAGCGCGGAATTCGCCACATCAGCATTGCTCACCAGCGTTAGCGTTGGCACTGCAACCGTTATAGCACCCAAAGCACAAAAAAACGGGCTGCCTGGCCGCAATGACCGGGTCAACCCGTTTCCGTTTAGATTTTGTCCTGCAAAAAATCCTTTATCTTCGCCAGCGTCGCGGCGGGATCGATGTTTTGCAGCAAATAGTCGGAATCTTTCTTGTAAACGACCTGCTCGGAATAGTTCCGCAAATACTCTTCGATGACCTCGGGAGGCGCCCCTTCCCGTTCCTCGCGCAGCCGAATGTCTTCCTTCGTCACGTAGAGGAAAATCCGAATCGCCTGCGGCCCAAACCGTTTTCGCAGTGCCTGCAAGCCGTCATGATTCACGACGACGATCGCCGCGCCACGCTGCTCCAAGGCTTCGCTCAGCTCGCGTTCTGCGATTCCGTAGCTGCCGCGCTCCAGGCGGACGCTTTCGCTGAACTCCTGTCTGCCGACCTTCGCCTGAAAGTCCGCTTCCGCGATAAAACGGTAGTGCTCGCCGTCTCGTTCCCCCTTGCGCATGGCACGGGTCGTGAAAGGCAGCACATAAGGAAGGTCCAGCTCAGCGCTTAGCTGCTTGGCGATGCTCTTTCGGCCGGAGCCGCTCGTACCGGTGATGACGATCACCTTGGGTTGCGGGGCGCGATCGTCCGCCAGGACCGTGTCGGTCGGGCCAAGGGTTTCGCTCTCGTTGCGGGCAGGGTCAGAGGTTGGTTTCGAGCCTTTCATCCATTTCCACATCGCGTCTCCGTGCGCGTTATCCGGCTTAACGGGAATGCCGCCGGCAGAACCGCACGGATTCACCTCCTTTGCGAACGTCTTTACTTCCTATGTCGGCAAAAAGAGGAAAAAAATTGAATGAATCCTGGTTTAACCTCTGGATATTTCCGCATTTACTCCGGCCGCTACCTCAAAACACCCGCCGCGCGGTGACGAACCGCTTTTTCCACTGGCCATCGAACGCCTCGACATGAACTCCCTGCTCTTTGGAGTAGGTGTGCAAAATTTGATTGTCGCCGATGTAGATCCCGACGTGGCCGATATCCAGCCCGCGTGCGCCGAAGAATAGCAGATCCCCCTTGCGCAGCTCGTCCAGACCAACCTCCGTGCCTTCTTTGGCTTGGTCATAGGAAACGCGCGGAAGCTCGATCGAGAGAATATCTTCGTACACTCTTTTCACGAAAGAAGAGCAGTCGAACGTTTTCGTCTGGTCCGGCGACGCGCCGAATTCGTAAGGCGTGCCTTCGAACGTTTTGCCATACGCGATCAGCTCGTCCGCCTGCTTGTCCGCGAGGGCGTCGCTTCGATAGTCGGTGTACTTCGGCTTGGCCGATACATAACCGGAGCGTCCGTCCGCAGTGCGCACCTCCAGCCAAAGGGCGCTGGCCTCGCGAACGACATGCAGCTTGCTGCCGGCGGGAAGCAGTTCCTCGCCGACCGTTTCGCTATCCGTATCCGGCGCGCTGCGCAGGTTAACGCCCCACGCAACGGTGGTTTCGTATGTAAACGCCGAGGTGATCCGCACCGTGCGGTGCTCGCCGTCCCAAACCACGTCGCAGCCCAGGGCTTCGCTTACGAACCGCAGGGGCACCAGGGAATAACCGTCCATGATCTGTCCAGGCACCGGCAGCGTGAACGTTTGGCCGTTCAGCAGAGCCGTTGGGTCGCCGATCCGGTAAACCAGTGTCATTTGGCCTCGAGTGGCCGTGACGGTCTTGCTGTCGTCGTCCCAGACCAGCTTGGCGCCCAACGCTTCAAATACGTCGCGGATCGGCAACAGGACGCTGCCGCTCACCAGGACCGGCGGCGTCTCCGTCTGCAGCGGCCGCCCGTCGAGTTCGACCGCGATGCGGCCCGTGGAGGCGGAGGCTGAGGAGGTTTGGGTGGCCGGAATCGCCGCCGTCAAAGCCCCTGAAGCCGCGCCGCCCGCAGGCTCCGCACCGGCCGTTCCCGCCTGGGCGGACAGCACGAGGGAGGCCGCCAGCAGCCAGGTGAATCTTCGTGTTCTTGTGTTGAATGGTTTCGTCATGATAAATCACCTATTTTCTGGATGGATTTATATAGTTGGACGAAACCAAGGCCGATAAGTTGTGTGGAAAATGTTTCCTACCCCTGCGAATCCAGCGGTGTCAGGCGCTCCAAGCCGTTCATATACTTGCGCAGTGCGCGCGGAATCCGGATGCTGCCGTCTTCTTCCTGATGATTTTCCAGTAATGGAATCAGGATACGCGGCGAGGCGACCATGGTGTTGTTCAACGTGTAGCAATATTGCGGCTTGCCGTCCCGGTCTTTGAAGCGGATATTCGAGCGACGCGCCTGAAAGTCCAGCAACTGCGACGACGAATGAGTCTCCCCGTAAGCCCCGCGGCTCGGCATCCACGTTTCGATGTCGTATTGCTTATACGTTTTTTGCGACATGTCTCCGGTACACACCGCCATCACCCGGTAAGGGAGCTCCAGAAGCTGAAGCAACTCCTCGGCGTTTTGCGTGATTTCCTGAAACAGCCGCTCCGACAGCTCCAGATTGTTCTCGCACAGCACCACCTGCTCGACCTTCGAGAACTGATGCACGCGGTACAAGCCGTGCACGTCCCGGCCCGCCGAGCCGACCTCGCTGCGGAAACATAACGAAGCGGCGGCCAACTTCACCGGATGGGCGACGTCGACGATCTCGCGGTCGAAGTACGACACGAGCGGGACCTCGGCGGTGCCGACCAGCCATCGGTCATCCTCGGCCATCCGGTACGTCTGATCCGCTCCCAGCGGGAAGAACCCGGTGTTCACGAGCGCCTCCGAGCGCACCATTAACGGGACCTCCAGCAAGGTGAATCCTTTGGCCGCGAGGAGATCCACGGCCAGTTGCTGCACTGCCCGGTGCAGCAACACCCCTGTGCCGCTCAGGTAGTAGTTGCGAGCACCAGCTGTTTTGACCCCGCGGGGGATGTCGATCATCCGATGAAGCTCGCCTAACGCCACGTGATCCCGCGGTATAAAGCCGAATGCCGCCGGTTCGCCGGCCCGCTTGACCTCGACATTGTCGAGATCCGACCGGCCCTTGGGGGTATCCGGCGAGACCGGGTTAGGGACGAGCAGCATCAGCCGCCGATATTCGCGTTCGGCTTCCTCCAGCTCTTTCTCCAGCCCGTTCAGCCGCCGGTTCAGCTGCTTGACCTCTTCTTTCAACGCGGCGGCGGCCTCCGGCCCTTGCTCCCGGAGTTGCGCCTCGATCTGCGGCGTCAGCCGGTTGCGCTCCTGCCGTAACCGTTCCGTCTCTTGCAGCAAGGCCCGGCGTTGGTCGTCCCAACGCAATAGCTCCGAGACCGACAAAGCGATCCCTTTTTCCTCTGCTACCGTTTGAACCTGCTCCTGATGCTCCCGAATCCATTTCACGTCTAACATGGGTGATCCGCTCCTTTACGTATGGGAATACAAAAAGCGCCCTTCGTCCGATTGGGACGAGGAGCGCTTATCGACTCGCGGTGCCACCCAAATTGATCAAACCGGCAGGTCCGGTTCAATCCCCTTTAGTTCCGCGGTAACGGGCGGACCCGGTTAGCTTAGGAGGGAGATTTTTGCGAGTTAAGCGCGCAGTTCCCCTTGACGAAAACGCCTCCGAGTTGGATGCTCATCATAGGCATGATTCCGAGATTTGATTTGTATAGCAGTATAGCGTAAGTGACCCAGGATTTTCAAGAGGGAGGGAAACGTCAGATGAGAAAATTGTTGCTTACCGGCTTCGAACCCTTTGGCGGCGAACCGATCAATCCGGCGGTTGAAGCGGTTCGCCGGCTGCAGGGGCGTGGGGTCGGCCCCTTTGAGGTCGTAGGGTTGGAGCTTCCGACGGTGTTCGGACAATCTGTCGAGCGCTTGTTGTCCTGCATCAAGGAAACCGAACCCGAGGTAGTAATCACGTTGGGGCAGGCCGGCGGACGAAAGGGGATCTCGTTCGAGCGGATTGCCGTTAACCTCAGCGATGCCGCCATCGCCGACAATGCGGGATATCGGCCGGTCGACGTTCCGGTCGTACCGGAGGGTCCGGCGGCTTACTGGACCACGCTGCCGGTCAAGCGCATGGCGGAACGGCTGCAGGAGAAAGGAATCCCCGCGTCGCTTTCGCTGTCGGCAGGCACCTTTGTGTGCAACCATGTTTTTTACGGGCTGATGCACCACCTCGCTGTCAGCGGCAAGCCGATCCGGGGCGGGTTCATCCATGTCCCTTACCTGCCGGAACAGGCGGAGCGGCATCCCGGCGCCCCGAGCATGGCGCTGGAGCAGCTCACCACCGGTTTGGAGCGGGCGATTGAAGTCTTGGAGGAGTAACTAGGCAAGTTGGCCAGGGGGAAATGTTGTAAAAAGTGCAACATTTCCAGGCGATTTGAAGGCCTGAGGGCTTAAATGTTGCATTTTGTACAACAATTTAGCGGCAATCAGGCGAAAAGGGGGCAAAATGCTGCATAAACTGCAACATTTTGCCCCCTTTCCGTTTTCACCTGGGAGAAATGTTGTATAAAATACAACATTTCTTGCCGCTCAGCGAGTATTAGTTGCCACGGTCGAGCCGTATCCGGGAAGTTTCATTAAGGATGCATCCCAGGCATCCGCAAAGCGCAACTGTCTAGCGCAAACTCCAGGTGGATCCGCCCCGCGCAACATCCCCGCAACCCATGCAAACTCCGCATGCACCCGCTCGGCGCAACCGCGCAAGGTCAACCGCTACGGGCACCCGCCCAGCGCAATTGTCTCGCGCAAACTCCGCACGCACCTGCTCGGCGCAACCGCGCAAGGTCCTCCGCTCCGCCGCCAATCGCCATTACCCCGCCGATCCCGCGCTCACCGCCCGCGCTTGCGGCCGGCTTTCTTGCTGTGGCCGTACTGGTTGGCGGCCAGACTGCCGCTGCCGCCGCCGACGGCGTGCTGCTGCCGCGTCCCGGGGCTGCCGATGGCGGAGTTGGTGCCGCCGGTGCTATGGCGGCCGCCACCGCTGGCCACCTGCGTGGCGGCCGCATCTTGCCGCCCGCGGGGCAGCTTGGCAACCTGATCGTTGACCACGATCACGACCTCCTTGCCGCGGCGGGCTTTGCCCCGCACCGTGGGCTGGCTGCCCCGCAGCCGCCATGCTCCAACAGGGCCGCTTTTGCCGTCCCTGTTTATCGCCTTGCCGCCAGCGCCGACGCTTTGCTGCTGCCGCACGTACGGCGAATCGATCGCCGCGTTGCTGCCGCCGGCGCTGCTATGGCCTGCGCCGCTGGCGATCTGCGTCGTGTTGGGCGCATTCGTGAACTGGCGGTTCACGACGACGACAATCCGGTCCACGCCTGGGAGGGGCGTTTTGGCGATCAGCCGCTGGGTACCTTTTTTCAGGATGATCGTTAATTGATCCTTGCGAGAAGTCATGGGACCCTCTCCTTTTAGACTACCCTATGCCAAGTTCGGAGATCGGCAAGGGATAAGGGACCGGGAGGCTCAAATAAGGCTGAGCCGCTATGCTGCTTTAGTGGTCCTTCTGCAGCGCCTTGCGCCCGGCTTCTTTCAAGGCGGTCATCATCTGCAAGTATGGATGGGGCCCGTAACTGACGCGGGCCACGCCTGCCTTCGCCAACTCGCGTTGCGAAGGCGAGGACGCGCCGCCAACCATGATGTTGACCGGAAGCGGGGACGATTGGCACAAAGCCTCGATCAATCGCAGGTCGCTCAGGCCCGGCACGAACAAACCGTTGGCTCCGGCTTCGGCATAAGCATGGGCGCGCCGGATCGCCTCGTCCATCTGCGTATTCCCATGCTCGGCGGAATCGGTATGAAAGAACACGTCACAGCGCGCGTTGAGGAATAAAGGCACGCCGGCGTCCTCCGCGGCTTCGCGGGCCGCGGCAATCCTCCGGCTTTGCTCCTCCACGGCGTACAGACCTTCTCCGCCGATTTGTTGATCTTCGATATTGATGCCGACGGCTCCGGCTTCAACGATTTGGCGAACGTGTTTGCGAACCTCAACCGCACTAGGCCCGTAGCCGCTCTCGATATCGATCGTTACCGGGAGGTCGGGGATCGCCCGGACGATGCGCTCCAGATTGGCCAGCACCAGCTCGAACGGCAGCTGTTCGCCGTCCTCGTAGCCATGGGCGGCGGCAACGGACCAGCTTCCCGTCGCGATCGCCTCGGCTCCGGCTTCCTTCATCGCCAAGGCGCTTCCGGCATCCCATACGTTAAATAACACCAGCGGTTCACCAGGGACATGCAGTTCTGCCAGAGCGCGGGCTTGTTCAATTTGCTTGGTTCGAATAGGCATCGTAGGCTCCTCCTTCTTGTTTCTCGTGCTTCAGCAGCCAGCTTTTGCGCGACAATCCGCCGCCATAGCCCCCAAGATCGCCATTCGCGTTGATGACGCGGTGGCAGGGGATGACGAGGGCGAGCTGATTGGCTCCGTTGGCCTGGGCGACGGCACGGAAAGCGGTCGGTCGGCCAACCTCGGCGGCCAGCTCGGCATACGAGCGCGTCTCCCCTGGGGGGATTTGCCGCAGTCGGGCCCATACCTGCTGCTGAAACGGCGTGCCGAGCAGGCGCAGCGGGGTGACGAACTCGGTCAGCCGCCCGTCGAAGTACAGGGCGAGCTCCCGCTCGATCGAGCGGATGGGACCGGTCACTCCCGGGATGATCGCGGATTTCGTCCGCAGGCGAAGCCGTTCCACCTCGCGCTCAAGACCGCGGCGGTCGACGAACTCGAGCAGGTACAACGCTTCCTCATCGGCGATCGCGATCATCGGCCCCAGCGGCGTGTCGATCCACGTCGCCCGCAGTACCTGGCTCTCCTCCAGGCGGGTCGGTGCAGCCCCCATAATCCGGGAGAAGGCATCCCGGAATCCGCTGCTCGACTCGTACCCCGTGGAGAGCTGGGCGTCGATGACCGGCCGGCCGGAGCGGATGTTCCCGAGCGCCAGACCCATGCGCCGGGCGCGGGCGTATTCCACGAAGGTCATGCCGAAGCGTTTCTTGAATTGGCGGCGCGCCGTGGACGCATCGACGGACAGCTGCCGGAAGTCTTCGTCTCTCCAGCGCTTCTCGGGATTGGCTTCCACCGCTTCCACCAGTTGGCGGACCAAATCGGACACGCGGTTCGGATGGGATAAAGGACGGCAGCGTTGACATGGCCGGTACGAGGCGAGCAGCGCTTCCTTGGCCGTCTCGTAAAATTCGCAGTTTTCGAATTTCAGCTTTCGCGCCGGGCACGTCGGGCGGCAGAAGACGCCGGTCGTTTTGACGCCGACGTAAAATACCCCTTCGTACTCCGTGTTTTTTTCCAGTAAAGCTTGATAGTACACTTCTTTCCGTTCGGCGGGAATCATTCAGGCCGGGCCCTCCTTGGCATTCATCTTTGTGTCCTTATTATATCGTTTGCGACCAAGCGGTGCCGCCGAAAATCAGGCATCGATTTTCCGGTCAAGACTTCCATTGTAGGCGAGGGAGATTTGTTATATGATATCATGGTAAATTGGGTGAACGCGCTAGAAATCCGGGGTTGCCCGCGAGCCTAACGCTTGCCGCAGCGCTTCTTATCCACGCTAAAGCAAGAGAGGCGGTTCCGGATTTAGCTTGAAACGATAATAATTATGGGTGTGGGGGAAACGATGTATCCGAAAGACTTAAACTATAAAATGCCGGCCGAATGGGCGGCGCATGAGCGTACTTTCATCTCCTGGCCCGTCCAGGAGTCCATGGTTTATCCTGACCGGTATGCCGAGGTATGCGACGGGTATGCCGAATTCATAACGGCGATTGCCGAGTTTGAACCGATCACCGTCGTCGTGAATCCGGACGATTTGCCAAAAGTGAAGGCCCGCTTCGAGCAGGACCCGAACACGGGCCGCATTACTTTTTTGCCGATCGAGCATAACGACGCCTGGCTGCGGGACAATGGACCCACGTTCCTGGTCAACCCAGAAGGCGATCTGGCCGGGGTCAACTGGGGCTTTAACGCCTGGGGCGGGAAATATTCGCCGTGGGATCTGGATGATGCGGTGGCGCTGCAAATCCTCGAAGCCATGAAGGTCAGACGCTTTGACGCGCCATTGGTGCTGGAGGGCGGCTCCATCCATACGGACGGAGAAGGCACGCTGCTGACTACCGAGGAGTGCCTGCTGAACAAGAACCGCAACCCGCACATGAGCCGGGAAGAGATTGAGGCCGCGGTCAAGAACTTTACGAACGTCGACCAAATCATCTGGCTGAAACGGGGCTTAAGCGGGGACGAAACGGACGGACACGTCGACAACGTGGCTTGCTTCGCGGCGCCGGGCAAGGTGATCCTGCAGGTGTGCGACGATCCAAGCGACGAGAACTATGCCATTACGCAGGAAAATATCGCGATCCTTAGCGAAGCGACGGATGCCCAAGGCCGCAAGCTGGAGATCATTCCGATCCCGCAGCCGCCGCAGGCGTTCTACGAGGACAGCCGGTTGACGCTCAGCTATTTGAACTTTTATTTTGTCAACGGCGGCATCATTTTACCGGTCTTTGGCGGTGTTGCGGCGGAAACCGACCGTCAGGCCGTTCAAGTGCTGAGCGAGGCGTTCCCGGATCGCAAAATCCGCACCGTCGACGGCATGGCCATCATCCGCGAAGGCGGCAACGTACACTGCACGACGCAGCAAATGGCGGCTAGACGCCCATAAACGATAATGAAGGGGGTTCGACCAACGACATGAGAAACGTAAAAGTAGCGGCGACGCAAATGAGCTGCTCGTCCAATAAAGAAGAAAACATCGCGAAGGCGGATCGGCTGGTTCGGGAAGCAGCCCGGCAGGGAGCGCAGATTATTTTGCTGCAGGAGCTGTTCGAAACCCCTTATTTCTGCCAAAAAGAAAAGTCCGACTACTACGTCTACGCGACCGAGCTTGAGGAGAACGCGGCCATCCAGCATTTCCGCAAGGTGGCGAAGGAATTGGAAGTGGTCCTGCCGATCAGCTTCTACGAGAAAAAGAACAACGCCCGCTACAACTCGCTGGCGGTCATCGATGCGGACGGCGAAGTGCTGGGCCGTTACCGCAAGAGCCATATCCCGGACGGGCCGGGGTATGAAGAGAAGTTTTATTTTAATCCGGGCGACACCGGGTTTAAAGTGTGGAAGACGCGTTACGCCAAAATCGGCGTTGGCGTTTGCTGGGACCAGTGGTACCCGGAAGCGGCCCGCTGCATGGCGCTGATGGGCGCCGAGCTGCTGTTCTATCCGACGGCGATCGGTTCCGAACCGCAGGACGGCTCGATCGACTCCAAGGATCACTGGCAGATGTGCATGCTGGGGCATGCTGCTTCCAACCTGGTGCCGGTCATCGCTTCGAACCGCGTCGGCACGGAAACCGACGAAGATTCGAGCATCACGTTCTACGGCTCGTCCTTCATCGCCGGGCCGCAAGGCAACAAGGTCGCGGAAGCGGACCGTACGGAAGAGACCGTGCTCGTAGCGGAATTTGACCTTGACCAGATGGAGATCCAGCGCATCGAGTGGGGCATTTTCCGCGACCGCCGTCCGGATCTGTACAAGATCATTACCTCTTACGACGGTGAGCTTCGCATCGACTAACCGCATAGGCAACGCCAGATCGTATAGCCCCCATTCCACCGTACCTTGTGATTGGGGGCTTTTGCCGATACGGCGGGCCTGACGGGTCAAGCCGACCCGGGTTTCACGTCCGGGTTGGCGTCCAAGATGGCTTGCGCAGCCGACATGAGGCGTGGCAGATAACGAAGCACCTCGTCGGCCCGGTTCAACAATGCCGCGGTCGTCCCGACGCCAAGGTCGGTCAGCAAGGCATGAAAGTCAGGGGCGAGCCGCTCCCCGGCCTCCGGGGCGTCGGCCGCCAGAACCTTGTGGCAGCGCGCAAACGTGGCGGCAATCCAAAAGACCGCCTCTTGGTGGCACCCGTTCCGAATCAGCTCGCGGCTGCCGTCGATGGCGACCGGACGCGCGTCAGGAGTGATGTCGCTCGAGAAGGGGAACGGCGTGACGGCTCGTGCTGCAGCGGCATCAAACGTACGCTCCAGCGCCTCCAGATGCGACATCGCCTGCCGGGTAGTGAGCTGCGCGCAGCCAAGGAGCCGCAGCAGTTCGGCATATTTATCGCTATGCCCATATGCCTCGAGCACCTCGCGGGCCGCCAGGTAGCGAAGCCGTACGGTGGGATTGCGAAGGGCGGCAGTCAGCAGGACATGGGTCGTAACCCCGGTCGGGAACAACCATCCCAAGACCTGATCTGGCCGCGGCGCATCGGGACCGATACTGCGCAGACCGCGTTCGATCCGGTCCAGCGCATGCTTGCAGCGCCGCAGGACCCAAGGCCGTTCGGCAAAGCGGGGGGCCACTTCGGCCTGCAGCCGGCGCAGCTGACCCGTCGGATCGGCGATGATCGTATCCGTCCGGAAGCTTCCGGCCAGATGGTAATCCGATAATACGGATTCAGCGGTTGCCAGTTGGTTCCATGAGAGGGAGGTCGCTTCGAGCAACGCCTGTTCAAAACGGAATTTCCCCCGTTTTGCCGGAGGTTCCGCCAATCTGGTTACGATGATGAGGTCGATGTCGGAGCTCTCCGGCAGCTCCGCTTCCTCCGGTAATCCTACCGTTGAACCGCTGAAATAAGCTCCCAGGAAGCCGGCTTCCCGGCTGGCGTGTTGGGAGACCCACTTGGCGGCTGCCTTTCGAGCTTCTCCGACTTTCATCCGTACCTCCTCGTCATGAACAGGCATACTTCGATGAAGATCGAGGCATCCCCGTGATACAATCAAGATCATTAGTGATCCGGTTTCGTTATTAAATATGCCGGTTAGTACCTAGAAAGAAGGGATAAGAGTGGGACGTTCGCTGTATTTTGCCTTAATTTTGCTCAGTTTGATTTGGGGCGGTTCGTTTTTCTTCATCAAAATCCTGCTGCCCGACTTCGGGCCCTGGACGGTGGCGTTCCTGCGTTCCGCCTTCGGTCTGGCGACGATTACGGGCGTGATGCTCGTCCTGCGCAAGCCGTTTGGATTCCGTTCGATCCCTTGGGTGGCGATGGTCATCATGGCGCTGATCAACACAGCGATTCCGTGGGCGTTGATCGGCTTCAGCGAGACGCGGCTGACAAGCAGCCTGGCGTCGGTGCTCAACGCGACGACCCCGCTCTGGACGCTGGTGGTCGGCGTCGTATTCTTCCGCGTCGCTACGAGCCGCATGCAGTGGGCGGGGATGGGGATCGCCTTTCTTGGTCTGCTCGTGCTTGTCGGCGTCAGCCCGACTTCGCTCGCCTCAGTGGATTTGCTTGGATTCGCCTGCATGCTGGCGGCCACGCTCTGTTATGCCGTCGGCACGCACCTGTCTAAGCGGTTATCCGGAGGGTTATCCATGTATCAGGTGACCTTCGGCACCTTGATTAGCGCGATGGCCGGCAGCGGACTTATGGCGCTGACCGTCGAAAGGGACTCACTGGCCCCGCTGGCTTCGCTTCCCACGCTGGGTGCGGTGATCGGGCTAGGCGTGTTTGGCTCGGGGGTAGCCTATATTTTGTTCTATTTCATGGTGCAAAAAGGAACCCCGCAATTCGCCACCACCGTGACGTATCTCGTGCCGGCCAGCGCGATTCTTTGGGGATTCACGCTGCTGAACGAGCCGGTGAGCTGGCGCTTGCTGGCCGGGCTGGTGTTCATCCTCGGCGGGGTGTATCTGGCGAACCGAAGCGGCTCGCGCGGCGCCGGACAAAAAGCCAAGCCCCAGCGGGATACGGCCGGCTCCGACCCGGAAGCGGCGGTCCTCCCTGCTAAACCGTCTCGGTAGCTCTTCGTCGGAAGTAACCTTTTTCCCGGAAGCTGCGTGCCATAGCGGAAATGGGTGAACAACGGAGGAAGACCGGGTTACGTTGAAGCCCCTGGCAAGCGAAACCATTCGTCCAGGTTGATCCGGGGTTCTCCTCGCCGATGTTTCCACTCATTGGTTCGCGGATCGTAGGTATAATCCCCGGCCCAATCTCGACCATGGGCGGCCACCTGACGAAGCGCGTATCCCATATAGGCGACCTCGCCGGCCGTCATCATCGGATGCAGGGAGATCCGCACCCAACCGGGCTTCGCGGCGTAGTCACCGCCGGCGATCCGGCGGGCGATCCGCTGCGAGGCGGCCCGATCGATGCCAAGCAGATAATGGCCGTACGTTCCCGCGCAGGAGCAACCGCCGCGTGCCTGGATGCCGAAGCGGTCGTTCAGCAGCTTTACGGCCAGGTTATAATGGACCGGCTCCAAGGTGAACGAGACGATCCCGAGACGCTCGCGGCTATGTCCGCCCAGGATGTTCAGGCCCGGGACGGCTTCAAGCTCCGTCAGCAGCCGGTCCGTCAGCGCCCGTTCCCGGCGCAGCAGGCGGCCGACGCCCATCTGCTCCTTGAGCCGCAGGCATAACGCGGTACGGGACGCCTGCATCACCCCCGGCGTGCCGCCATCCTCCCGCGATTCGGCGTCGGCCAGGTACTGGACTTCGCCCCAGGGGCTGGTCCAGGACACCGTGCCGCCTCCCGGGCGGTCCGGCGACGCCCCTGCGCCTAGCCCCGCATCCATTACCAGCACCCCGCCCGTGCCGGGGCCGCCCAGGAACTTATGCGGGGAGAAGAGGAGGGCGTCGAGCCGCTCCTCCGGCGCTCCCGGCGGGTGCATGTCGATCGGCGCGTACGGCGCGCTGGCGGAAAAATCAATCACGCAAATGCCGCCATGCTGATGCATCACCCGCGCAAGTTGGCGAACCGGCGTAACGAAGCCGGTCACATTGGAACAGGCGGTAAACGCGCCGATTTTGACACGGCGGTCCCGGTAGCGGCGGAGCAGGAAGTCCAGCCGGCCGGGATCGACGCGGCCGTCGGCCCCTGGCGGGAGGCAAACGACCTCGCCGATCGTTTCCGCCCAGGAGATGTGGTTGGAGTGATGCTCCATATGCGTGATGAAAATAACCGGCCGCTCTCGACCGGCCATTCCGCCCCGGTAGGCCGCCCGCCAAGCGGCGGGGGTCTTCAATCCGAGCAGGCGCTGCAGCTTGTTCACCGCGCCCGTCATCCCTGTTCCCTCGAACAACAGGATGTCATTCGGGCCGGCATGGACGTGGTGCTTGACGATCCGTTTGGCCTCCTCGTAAGCGGCGGTCATGGCGGTGCCGGTCAAGCTGGCGGCGGTGTGGGGATTGCCCGCGAGCGGACCCAGCTCCCGGGTCAGCTTCATTTCGATCGGCCGATACAGGCGGCCGCTGGCAGCCCAATCGGCATACAGCAGCGTTTGCGTCCCATACGGCGTGACGTATCGGTGGCGGTAACCGATCGTATTTTCACGGTAAACCTCGAATTCCAATTCTTCTGTCTCCAGCAAGCCGAGTCTCCCCCTGTTAAGGAACTGTAATCACGCTTTAGGTTATGTGTATTCGCCTAGGGGGGTCAGGGTTAAGGGAGAGAGTTCAAAAAACGTCCACAAAGGGGACGGGCGGCTTGCTTAAGACCGCCTCGGTTTCAAATAAACAGCTGGATGTCCGATTCCAGCGCGTCGCGCAGGTACGTTTGGGCCTCGATGATCTCCAGCTCCGGGAGGAACTCCTCCGGCTTGAAGCCCATAATCTCCACCGACAGCTTGCAGCCGTAGAACTTGATGTTTTTCTTGCGGGCTCCTTTGAGGAAGTGGATCAGCCGGGGAGCTTCCTGGTCTTCGATCATTTCGTTCAGCATCCATTTGCCAAGCCCGCTGTAATTCATTTTGGAGAGCGGCAGCTCGTCCGGCCCTTTGGGCGTCATCCAGGTCATCAGCTTCTCGTACAACGTCTTGTCCTCCAGCGTCATTTTCTCCGGATCCCGCACCAGAAACAGGCCCCAGAAGGCAAAAAACATCGTCACCTCCACGCCGATATCCCACGCGCTGTTCGCCAAAATCAGCCCGGCCATCGCCTTGTCGTAATCGCCGCTGAACATCAGCAAGTTCATTCTTTTTTGCTCCATTACGGCCAGCCTCCATCGTATGTGGTTTGGATAAAGCTGGTATTAGTATGGTTTCGGGGAGGCCGTCTATTCCCGGTTCATAAATCGCTCAAAATTCACTGCAATTTCGGGTTTCTTTTATTGCAAGCCTACCTGGTGAAGACTTCGGAAACGGTCACTAGGGTTTTGTAGGAAAAGCATACTTTACGGATACCACGTTATATGCAACTGCAGGGCTTGCCTCTATTGTTGATAATGGTGGTTTCAATATGGGTTCTTTACAAAAGAGTTGTGCTCAACGGGCAACCATGGAATGCTACAAAAGTAGTTCCCTAATGCAAAAAAAAGAAAGAAAGCTCTATTTGCAAATAGAGCTTTCTTTCTTTTTAGTGTCTCCTTCCGTCAAACACCTGATTAGGTAACTTCATTTGATGTCCATTGATTTCCACTGTATTATTGTCTATCCAATTTACTTGTGCTTCAGATTCCCCCGGATTCCAATAGATATTTTTGCTTCTCTTGCCATTATCCCAGATTAGTTCGCCTCTAATCGAAGGATCTGATGTAGCCATAGACCCCCAATATATGTATGTCTGAACTGCATATTCACCATTAAATGATTTACTTTCATTTAGGAGTTCTCCTTCGGGTAAACATCTCATACAGTATCCTTTATACCAAATGAAGCCTCCAATTAACCCTAAAATAACAGCAAAAGCCAAAACGATAATAGCGAATTTTTTCATTAATTCAGCCTCAACTTATTCTTAGCTCGTTTTTCTATATTTTATCATAATTTCAAATCAGTCGGAAAATGTTGGTCTCTATCTGCTGCTTTGGAGGTAACAATATGGGTCTCAAATTTAGGCCCTTGTTGTGTAGTTTTTGCCGGTCACTTGTACTTAGCCCAAAGTTCTCCATGGAATCAGAGCCTCCGTTTTTTTCTTTTTCCGTAACTTGCGCATCCTCCGTCTTCCAGAATTCACCGCTTATCCCTCCTTCCGATTTCCTGTAAAATGGAAGTAGTCCAACAATTTCATCTGCTAGGGGTTGACATCATGGGTAACAAGAAGCGGATGCTGGGCATCGCCGGGGCGATCATCGGCACCCTGCTGTTTGGGGGCGTTTCCCAGGCTGCATCGTATACCGTCAAGTCAGGGGATTCCCTGTGGAAAATCGCAAATGCCTACCGAATCAGCACGACACAACTTAAAACGATGAATCAGTTAACCGGTGACTGGATTTATCCGGGACAGGTGTTGCAGGTTCCGGGAACGACCGCATATACCGTGCAAAATGGGGAAACGATGTGGTTGATCAGCTTGAAATTCAATGTCACGCTCGACTCGCTCCTGAAAGTGAACCCGCAATTATCGAATCCGAACAATATCTGGACTGGCTTGCAGATCAACCTGCCGGCCGAAGCGAAAATAACCAGCACCGTAGCCAAGCCGGACCGGTTCGAAAACGGCTTCTTCCCGCTTGCGAAAGGGACGTACACGCCGATGACGAACAGTTATGGCGATGGCCGGGCCTGGGCGGAAGAGGGATCCGCGCAGCGTACGCACGAGGGCATCGATATTTTTGCCGATGAAGGAACCCCCGTGTATAGCGCGATGGCCGGAGAGGTCATCAACTATGGCTGGAACGAACTAGGCGGTTGGCGATTGACCGTGCGCGTCGACGGCTCCACCGCATTTTACTACGCGCATCTATCGCGCTATGCGGAGGGAATCGGACCGGGCAGCAAGGTGACGAAAGGCCAGCTCATCGGTTATGTCGGCAGCACCGGCTATGGCCCGGAAGGGACCTCCGGCCTGTTTTTGCCGCATCTGCATGTCGGAATCTACCAGACGTCGCCTTGGAAAGCCCTAAACGCCTACCCGTACTTAAGCTGGTGGGAAGCGAACCGTTAATACGCCGGGCCGGCCAAAGGCCCTTGATTTCGGGGGTACCTTTGGGGTACCCTTTCTTTACACCGCTTGCCGCATAACAGGCGGGATCACGTTTTTTTCGAGGTGATATGTTTTGAAAAAATACGCGCTAGGTTTGACGGTCGTGCTGTTATCGCTCCTGCTTGCCGGATGCGGCACCTTCGATCCGGTCAACAAGGCGTTGAACCAGCTGAGACCAGCCGACGCCGCGGATTCGGCCCAGGATGCGGAAGGCCCCTTCACCGTAGAGTTATCCGTTCCGAAGCGCGCCGGTTTAGACCAGACGTTTACGCTGATCGCCAGCCTGCATAATCTGTCCAAAACCCGGTTCGAGCTGCAGAGCCGGCCCCGGGTGTTCCATTACCTGATCGTGGACAGCTCGGGCAACCGGGTGAATACGATTTCCGAAGTGGATAGCGCGGTGGTTCGCAGCATGGGGGGAGAAACGGATATCAACGAGTTTTTCGAAACCCGGATCGATCGGATCGGGACGTATGAAATATATGCGGTCGCCGAATTCTCGGTCAAAGAGAACGGCATCTACAAGGACCACACCTACGAGACGGAGCATCACCGAATCGAAATCGGCCCCTACAGCTGACAAAGAGCAGACCCGAAGGATCCAGCGGATCCACGGTATCTGCTCTTTTTTTGGCGTGTTTAGAAATCGAAGTGGTCGGGGTCCGGCCCGACGCGAAGGTTCTCGTTCAAGGCGCTGATCCGTTCCATATCCTCGGTCGTTATCGCAAAATCGAATACGTCCGCGTTCTCCGCTATCCGGTGCGGCTTGGTCGACTTCGGTATCGTGACCACGCCGTTCTGCAAATCCCAGCGGAGGATGATTTGCGCGACGGATTTCCCGTATTGGCGGGCAAGCTCCTGCAGGAAAGGATGATCCAGCAATTGCCCTTGCATCAGCGGGGACCAGGCCTCCATCTGAATGCCGCGCTCGCGGCAGAAGGTTTGCACTTCCCGCTGCGTCAGACGCGGATGGTATTCGACCTGGTTAACCATCGGCACGATCTCCGCGTCCGCCATCAAGTCCTCCAGATGATGGACCTGGAAGTTGCTGACGCCGATCGCTTTGACCTTTCCGGCTTTGTAGAGCGTCTCCAGCGCTCGCCAGGCGTCTTTGTATTTGCCCGCCACCGGCCAGTGGATCAGGTACAGGTCAAGATAATCCAGCCCGAGCTTTTGCAGACTGGTTTCATATGCGGCCAGCGTTTCTTCGTATCCGAGGTCGGCATTCCATACCTTGGAGGTGACGAACAGCGCCTCGCGCGGGATGCCGGTTTGCCGAAGACCCTCGCGAATGCCTTGCCCGACGCCGGATTCATTGCCGTAGATGGCGGCGGTATCGATGCTGCGATAGCCCTGCGCGATTGCGGATTTGACCGCATCTACCAGCTCTTGTCCTTCTTCGACCTGGAAGACGCCAAGGCCCAGCCAAGGCATCTTCACTCCATTGTGCAGCGTAGTGGTATCTTGTAAATTGGTGATCATAACACTTGAACCTCCTGTTGAGTTTGATGGGGAATGGGATGTTGAATTTGCGTCTCCTGCCGATCTTTCCTTTCCAAGGCGCGGCTCCAGCCGGTCAGCAGCACGGCGGCCGCGACCATCAGCGCGCCGATCCATGAGGTATGGATGAGGCCGATCGAATCGGCGATGACCCCACCCAGGTAAGACCCCAGGGCGATCCCGGCGTTAAAGGCCGCGATGTTGATCGCGGAGGCGACATCGACGGCGGACGGGACGAACCGCTCCGCCAGCATGACGACATACACCTGCAACCCCGGCACGTTCATGAAGGCCAGCAGCCCCATAAGGAAAATGGTCGCCAAGCCGGCGCCTTTGAACGGGGCCGTAAACAGCAAAGCGAGCAGGACGAACGCCTGAACGATAAACATATAAAACAGGGCTCGAACCGGCTGCCGATTGGACAGCTTGCCGCCCACCATGTTGCCGATGGCGATGGCGACGCCGTACACGAGCAATATGACGGCGACGGCGCTTTCCTTAAAGCCCGTAATTTCAAGCAGGATCGGCGACAGGTAGGTATAAACGACAAAGGTGCCGCCATAACCCAAGGCAGTGATTAAAAACAATAGCAGCAGCCGCCCGTTCGTCACCAGCTTCACCTGGTCGCGGAACGCGGTTCGCGCCCCTTTCCGCAAGCCGGATGGGACCAGCAGGCTATTGGAGACAAAGCCAAGCAGGCCCACGGCGACGATCAAGATAAATGCGGCCCGCCAGCCGAGCTGCTGTCCGACGAAGGTGCCGATCGGCACGCCGGTCACCGTCGCGACGGTCAAGCCGGTGAACATGATCGAGATGGCGCTGGCCCGGCGATGTTCCGGCACGAGGTCGGCGGCAATCGTAGAACCGATCGACATGAATACGCCGTGCGAGAAAGCGGAGACGACTCTAGCCGCGAGCAGCATGCCGATCCCGGTCGCCGCGGCGGCCAAGGCGTTGCCGATCATGAACACGACCATGATCCACAGCAGCAGCGTTTTGCGCGACAATCGCGCGGTCAAAGATGTGAGAACCGGCGCCCCAAAGGTCACGCCTAACGCATATAAGGAAACCGTCAGCCCTGCCGTGGTCGTGGAGATGTGCAGGTCCTCGGCGATCAAGGGCAGCAGGCCGACGCTGATAAATTCGGTGGTCCCGATGGCAAAGGCGCTAATCGCCAAGGCCAGCAGCGCCAAGATGCTTCTTCGTTGATTCATAAGCATTTCCAACCTCCCAAGATGATATGGTTTGAAGGTCGCCGCTGGTCTGCGGGGACTTGCGCAGAAGCGAGCGACAAATGCTATTATGGGAGATAGGGCTATTTTTGAGAAGTACGCACTTTGAAGTGATATAGGAACCAAAAAGTAGGGTAGGCACTTTTTTGTGCCTATGAAAAAAGGAGCAATGCACATGAAAGCGAAGAAATACAATATTTCCGTAGAGGCAACGCTGGAGGTGATCGGCGGGAAGTGGAAATGCGTGATCCTGTGCCACTTGACGCACGGCCGTAAACGGACCAGCGAATTAAAGCGCCTGATGCCCGACATTACCCAGAAAATGTTGACCCAACAACTGCGCGAGCTGGAGTCCGACGGCGTCATCCATCGGATCGTCTATCAAGAGGTTCCGCCCCGAGTGGAATACGAGCTAAGCGAATACGGGGAGAGCCTGCGCGGTATTTTGGATGCGCTGTGCGCCTGGGGAGAGCAGCATATCTGCAAGGTTTACGGCAACTATGACGTCCTGGATGAGAACGTGCTGAACGAACATTTGAAATCGTGAGCCTTCATCAGTTATGCTGTCCATGAAAAGGAGCGATGATCGATGAAACCCATCACGGTATTGATTGCGGACGACGAGGCGGAAATCGCCGACTTGATCGAGTTGCACCTGGCCCGGGAAGGATACCGCTGCCTCAAAGCGTCCGACGGACAGGAGGCGCTCGATGCCATCCGCACGCAGTCCGTGGATCTGGCGATCTTGGATATTATGATGCCGAAGATCGACGGGTACGAAGTGACCCGGCAAATCCGCGAGCAGCATCATCTGCCAATCATTTTTTTAAGCGCAAAAGCAACCGATCTAGATAAAATCACCGGCCTGGTTCGCGGGGCGGACGATTACATGACCAAGCCGTTTAACCCGATGGAGCTGGTGGCCCGGGTGAATGCCCAACTGCGGCGTTTCATCCAGCTGAATCCGTCGGTCGCTGCTCCGGCGGACGAGCCGGTGCTGGAGGCCGGAGGGCTCGTGATCCATCCCGAGCAGCGGACGGTGTTCCTGTACGGCGAACCGGTAGAGCTGACGCCCAAGGAGTTTGATATCTTAGTGCTGCTGGCCGGCCATCCGAAGAAGGTGTTCAGTTCGGAGCATATTTTCGAGAAGGTCTGGGGCGAAGCGTATTCCGAGGGCGGAAACACGGTCATGGTGCATATTCGGACCCTGCGCAAAAAGCTGGGGGAAGACCAGCACAAGAACAAGCTGATCAAAACCGTCTGGGGAGTAGGGTATACGTTCAATGGATAATTACGCGGACAAACCGAAATTTCGCAGTTTTCGCTTCCAAATGATCCGGCTGTTCGGGCTCAGCATGCTGCTGTCCGCCGGGACGACCTTTCTGGTTTACCTGGCGTTGCGGGGGTATTATCATACGCTGCTGCGCGAGGACCCGCTTTACGATGTCCGTCGGATCATGCGTGAGATCGGCGACGTCAACGTATTTTTGATTATTTTTATTCCGCTCTCGTTCCTATACTTCTATCTGCTTACCCGGCGTTACGTCGCTTATTTTCGGGAAATTTCCCGGGGAATCAATCAGCTGGCGGGAGGGGATTTCACCCACCGGGTCCATGTTCCTTCCGGCGACGAGTTCGGGGAGATTGCGCGGGACATCAACTTGGCCAGCGAGAAGCTGCAGCAGGCGGTGGAACGCGGCGATTTTGCCGAGAACAGCAAGGAACAACTGGTGCTGAACCTGGCCCATGATCTCCGAACCCCGTTAACCTCCGTCATCGGGTACCTGGATTTCATCCTTCAAGGGAAGGACTTAACCGCCGAGCAGATGAAGCATTACACTACGATCGCCTACACCAAATCGCAACGTTTGGAGAAGCTGATCGACGAGCTGTTTGAAATTACGCGAATGAATTACGGCAAGCTGAATATCCACCGCCGGCCGCTTGACCTGAACGAGCTGCTGGTTCAATTAACCGAAGAGATGTACCCGGTATTTGAGAAAAACGAGCTGACCGCCCGTCTGAAGACCGATCCGCAGCTGATGATCTCCGGCGACGGTGACCTGCTCGCCCGCGTCTTTGAGAACCTGCTGTCCAATGCCGTTCGTTACGGCAAAGACGGAGAGTACGTCGATGTCCGCGTGGCTCTGGACGGGGGAGAGGTCGTCGTGCGCGTCACCAACTACGGGGATACCATCCCGCCGGACGAGCTGCCGCACGTGTTCGACATGTTCTTTACCGGTGATCGGGCGCGTACGCACCAGGAAGGCAGCACCGGGCTTGGCCTGTTTATCGCCAAAAATATCGTGGAGCAGCACGAGGGCTCCATCTCGGTGCAAAGCGATCTCATCCGTACCGAGTTTGAGGTGCGCTTGCCGAAACTGATGAGTTAATTCCGGCTCAATTTAAGGAAAAGTTTAGATTTACCCCACTTTTGATTTTAACAGTCCGCCTTAAGCTTGAAGAGCAAGAACGGCAGGAGGATTGGGAAATGAAAAAGTGGGTTTTTTGGCGTGCGCCCAAAAGCCGGGCCCCGTCGGGTTTTGCAAGGTGGCGTCGCAGGGATGCCGCGGCGGCCGGGTTGTTTCTGGCCCCGAGCGCGGTCGGGTTCGCGGTCTTTTATCTGATCCCGTTTGGCATGAGTCTCTTCACCTCCTTCCAAAGCGGAACCTCCGGCGGAAGTTTCGTCGGCTTGGCGAATTACCGCGAGCTCCTCGCTAGTGCCTCGTTCCGGAAGGCGGCGGCCAACACGCTGTATTTCAGCGCGCTTGGCGTTCCGATACTGCTGGGCTTGTCGCTGGGACTGGCCCTGCTGCTGAATCGGCAGGTTTACCTGAGGAAATGGCTGCGCACCTCTTATGTACTGCCGCTGGTCGTGCCGGTGGCTTCGGTCATCTTCATCTGGCAGATGGTGTTTGATTGGAACGGGGTCTTGAACTACCTCCTCGGTCGTTTCGGTATCGAGCGCGTGGACTGGATGAAGACCAGCGCCGCCCGGTATGTCGTCATCGCGGCGTATTTGTGGAAGAACCTCGGCTACAACGTCATCTTGTTCCTGGCCGGCTTACAGCAAATTCCCCGGGACTATTACGAGACCGCGCAGGTGGAAGGTGCCGGGCGGGTGCGCCAGTTTTTCGGCATTACGCTCGTTTATTTGACGACAACGACGTTTTTCGTGACCATCCTGTCCATCATCAATTCGTTTAAGGTATTCCGGGAGACGTATTTGCTCGCGGGCGATTATCCGCATGACAGCATCTACATGCTGCAGCATTACATGAACAACATGTTCGTATCGCTGGATGTCCAGAAACTGACGGCTGCCGCGGTCCTAATGGTCGCCGCCATCCTGGCGATTGTTCTGGGCTTGTTCGGGCTGGAACGCCGATACCGGCACTTTATGGAATAGGGGGTCGGCTTCATCCAACCTTCTCGATCCTGAAAAGCCGAAGAGGACGCACATATAGGAGGTGTCGGGGGTGCAAGCGTTCAAAACGATGAAAAAGGCTTTGTTGACAGGGGTGTTGGGCGTATTCGCCGTGCTGCTCCTGTTCCCCGTCGTCATTACATTCACTAACTCGCTGATGAGCGAACAGGAGCTTGAAATTAATTACGGACCGATCGGAGAGCTGACGGCGGCCGCTTCGACCGGAGCCGACACCTTCGTTAACCTGAAATGGGTGCCGGATCAGGTGACCTTGGCGCAATACGGCCGACTGTTGGTGTATACCCCCAATTATTTGCTGATGTTCTGGCATTCCGTGGGGCTGGTCTTGCCGATCATCGCCGGACAGACGGCGGTGGCCGCGATGGCGGCTTACGCGCTGTCGAAACTGCGGTTTCGCGGCCGGGACGCCATTTTTCTGATCTACTTGCTCTCGATGCTGATGCCCTTTCAAGTGACGCTGGTCCCGAATTATCTGATGGCCGATTGGCTGGGACTGATCCACCGTCCGGCGGCGGTGATTCTGCCCGGCATCTTCGCCGCGTTCGGGGTCTTCCTGCTGCGCCAATTCATGCTGCATATCCCTTACGCCTATATCGAAGCCGCCCATATCGACGGTGCCGGCCATCTGCGGATCTTCCTGACGATCATCCTCCCGATGGTCAAGCCGGGAATTGCCGCGCTGGTGGTTCTGCTGTTCGTTGATTACTGGAATATGGTCGAGCAGCCGCTGATCCTTCTGGACCCGCTTCGGCAGCCGTTGTCGGTCTTCCTATCGAGATTAAGCGGCGAGTGGGGGACCGCCTTCGCCGCTTCGATGTTGTACATGTCGCCGATGGTGCTGCTGTTTCTATACGCCGAATCGTATTTCATCGAAGGCGTGCAGCTGTCCGGAATCAAGGGGTAGGAAGGAGAAAGATGCGTCATGGAATTCGAGAAAGATCAAACGGATCGCAAACGCAAAAAAATGATTTTTACCGCCTTTATGGCATTGATGGGAGGCTTGCTGTTTTTCACGTTTTTCAGCAACACGCTGCAATCCATGACCTTGCCGAAGGTCCGAACGAACCCGGCGGCGGCCAGCGGACTCACCTATCGGCTAACGGGAAGCGGGATTTTGAAGCCGGCGAACCCGGCAGGTTGGAAGGTCCGAAAGGTGCTCGTGAAGGAGGGCACCGCGGTTAAGGAGGGCCAGAAGCTTGTGTTATACGATAGCGCCGCCGCCGAGCGGGAATTGGAGGACGAGCTTGCGCAGTTCAAGAAACAACGAATCGCGCTGGAAACGATACAGGATCAGTTCATTGAGGCCACGGTAGGCGGCGACGAAACCGGACTCCGTGAGGCCAAGCGCGAGCTGGAAACGCGCAAGCTCGACCTCCAGGTGCAGGAGCGGAAAATCGAGGGGCTTCGGGAGCAACTAAGCCGCCAGCGGGAGCTTGTGGCCCCGTTTGATGGAGTGGTCGCGGAGGTGAACGCGGTGGCAGGATTGGCTTCCGCCTCCCTCCCGGACGTGGTGGTTTCAAGCGGCAGCGCGGGCTACCGTGTAGACATCACCGGAGATGCCGGGGTGATCGACCGCCTCGGGATCGCAACCGGCCAAGCGGTGGGGGTCGAGGTTGCCGCCACCGCCGAACGTCCGGCGCACCGGCTGGAGGGGACGGTCGAGGAAATCGCCAATGCGGACTCGCGGCTTGCCGATTCGGCGGAAGACGGTACCGGACCGGCCGCGGTGCCGCAAAGACGACTGCGCATCCAAGTAGCTGCTCCCGACCTGAAAGGGGGTGAGCAGGTTTCGGTCCGGCTGGAGCAGACCTCGTCCGAGCAGGGCTGGGTTGTTCCGAACGAAGCGATTCGCCGCGATGGCGATACGCGTTTTATTTTCAAAGTGGAGGAGCAGCGCGGGGCGTTGGGTAACGTATTCGTAGCCCGGAAGGTGCCGATCGAGATAATGGGAGCAAATGAAGAAGAAACGATGATTCCGGCGGACCTTCTCTATGAAGGAGAGCGAATCATTCTGGAGAGCAGCGAACCTTTGCAGGACGGCAACCGGGTACGTTTGCAATAGAAGATAGGCGAGAGAGCTGAAACATAGGAGGGAATACCCATGAAGAAACGGATGGGGAAGACGGTGATCGTGGCCTTGGCGGTTTCAATCGCTTTGGTTGCATGTAGCAGAGGGACGGAAAATGCCGGGAAGAAACCGGCCGGGGACGAGGGCAAAACCGTTCTCACCTTATCGGTTGAGGAGGCAACCCCGTTCTACGCGGCGCTGGAACGGAAGTTCGAGGCCGAATACCCGGACATCGATCTGACCCTTCAGGCGTACAAGCAAGCCGGTGAGGAATGGAAGGCCGGCGAAATCGAGGAATACCGCAAATCGGTCAACACCGCGCTGCTCTCGGGGCAGGGGCCGGACGTCATCGAAATGAGCAGCCTGCCGATCAGCGACTACGTTGCGAAAGGATTGCTTCAGAACATGGATGAGCTGCTACAAGGAGATTCGTCCATCAAGAAGGCGGAACTCCAACAAAATATCCTGGACGCCACGAGGGAAAACGGAGGTTTATATGCGATACCGGGCGGCTATTCCCTGAGGGCGTTCATCGGCAACGGCGAAGCGTTGAAAGGGGCGGACATCCGGGAGAAAACCTGGACCTGGCAGGATTTTGCCGAAATGGCGAAGACGTTGACGCAAGGGAAAGATAAGACCTTTGCAATGGCGGAATACCCGCCGGACATGCTGATGCAGGAAATAACGGTGGATAACTATAAGACCTACGTCGATCCGAACGCGAAGCAAGCCAAGTTCGATTCCCCGGAGTTCGTAGCGCTGTTGCATCAGGTGAAGCAGATGTACGACGACGGCGTGATGACTGAGGAATCGGCGGGGCCGGGGAAGCAGCTGTTTTATTCCGCCGTGCTGCGTGATCCGGCGGACGTCATTAACGTGCCTCACCAGTATTTCGAACATCCGATTTTCATGCAGAAGCCGCATAACCCGGATCAATCCGGCACGATGCGAATCATTCCTGCCACCCTGTTCGGAATCCGGGCGAAGTCGGCGGTTCCGGACGACGCTTGGAAGCTGATCCGCTTCCTCCTGTCGGAGGAGGTGCAGCAAATGCCGGAGCGCAGCGGTTTCTCGCTGCTTTCCTCGGTCAACGATCAAAGGCTGGACGAGATGCGGCAGCAGATCGCGGACGGCAGCTATAAACTGCCCGATGGAACCCCGGTCAAGGCGGAGGACGAGGAATTCAACCGTTTCCGACAGATGTTGGATGCGGTGGACCATTATTCGCCGCTTGACGCCAAGGTGATCTCCATTGTCGGCGAGGAATCGCTCGCTTTCTTCAGCGGGCAGAAATCCGCAGAGGAAGCCGCGAAGCTGATGCAAAACCGGGCAACGACTTTTTTGAATGAATAGAGTAAAGCTAGTTGACCGTTAAACCTGAACTCTGGAAGGTCCTGCCTCGTTATGAGGCAGGATTTTTTATTTTATATTAGCTGATGCCTATTGCTTGATGACAAACATTAGTGTATGATGCACAGTATAAGATATATTGTATGACACACAGTATACGAAAAACAGTATTAGACAACGAGGTGGAAAGATGAACGCCTTACTGAATTCATTGATCACGGAGCTCCGCCGCGGAACGTTGACCTTGGCGGTGCTAAGCCAGTTGCGGACGCCGCAATACGGGTATTCGCTGGTTCAACGGCTGGAGCAGTCGGGGATCGCGATTGACCAAAGCACGTTATACCCGCTGCTCCGCCGCCTGGAGAAGCAGGAACTCGTGACGAGCAGTTGGGACACATCGGAGAGCCGGCCGCGCCGCTATTACGTGCTGAGCGCTTTTGGTTTGGAGATTTTCGAGCAGTTGAAGCTGGAGTGGGAGAAGACCTCCCAGGAGCTATACACCTTGTTAAAGGGGGAGAAGGATGATGATTCCGTCGGATCTGATTGAGCTTTATGTATACGAGGTCACTCGCCGGTTACCGGAACGAAACCGGGAGGACATCGCGCTGGAGCTGCGCTCCACGATCGAGGATATGCTGCCGGAGGATTACGGCGAAGCCGAAGTGAAGGAAGCGTTAGCCAAATTAGGCGACCCGGCCATGCTGGCCGCGCAGTATCGGGACCAGCCGTCCTATCTGATCGGGCCTCGCCTCTATGACGCCTATATTCAAGTCATGAAAATGGTTGTTCCGATCGCGGTTGTCATTGCGCTGCTGTCGTTGATCGCCAACCAGATCATTACGTATTCCGGCGAAGAGGCACCGGTCCATGCCGCGACGAACCTACTCAGCAAAGCCATCGAGGCGGTGCTTGGCACAGGCCTTCAGGTCGCATTTTGGATTACCTTGGTTTTTGCCATTCTGGAACGGACGGGAACCGGCAAGGAACTGCCGCTGAACGGCAAATTCAAGGCCTGGACGCCGGATGATTTGAAGGATGCCCGCTACGTTCCCAAGGAGAAGCTCATCAAGAAAAGCGAGATTTTTATCGGTTTGATGTGGACGGCGATTTGGGGGTGCGTTTATTTTAATGCGGATCGATTGATTGGCGTGTATGAGAACGGCCGAATCGGTTTGGGTATGACGACTCCGGTCTTTAATCAGGAGGTGCTGATTTCCTATTGGCCGTTTATCGTGGTGATTCTCGTACTGGATGTTGCTCTGGCGATCTATAAATGGGTCGTTTCCCAATGGACGATGCCCATTGCGTTCCTGAACGTGGCCAACCACGTCCTTTCGCTGGTGGTATTCGGCGCCATGATCGGCAATGCGGAGCTGCTTTCCCCAGGTTTCGTTGCGAAAATGGAGGACATCTTCGGGTCGACAACATTGAGAGAGACCGGCTTCAGCTCCGGATGGATCATGTGGTTGGCGTTGTTCGCTTACATGTTAGCCGCAGCCCTCGATAGCTACCAGGGGTTCCGCAAAGCCAACATTTCCAAACCGGCGAAATAATGCCGTCAAGCAGAAATCCCCACTCTCTTGGTAAAGAGGTGGGGATTTTCGATTTGGGAGCCAGGCTTATGCCGTCGCTTTTCGGGATCGGTAAAGCAGCAAGCCCAGCAGGATGATGAAATACACGAATAAAGCGGCGAAGGTGTACAGGTACATCATCGGTTGATTTTGCAGGTACCCGACGATCGGGATGTTCAAAATCAACAGCAACGGGAACCCGAACATGATCGCGGTCGCGCTTCCCATGACCAGATTATCCGTCGTATTCGACTGGAATTTCGGATCGACGGCTTTGACGAGCGCCAGCCCGGTGGAAATTGTTCCGGTCAGCATACCGTAGAAACCGAGGATGTTCGGCAGTTTATCCTCCGGCAGCACCCGCGGCACCAACCAAACCATAAACCACAAGGTAACCAACCCGCCGACCGTCGTGAGGATAAGCACCGGCGTGAGATATTGCTTTAGTGAGTAAATCGAGATCGCGGCGATCGAGGCGGCGATCATGTAATCGAAGGAGAATCCCGAGATCCGCTGCAACAGGTAGTTGTTGGGGGAATGCTCCAATTGGAAGCCCGCTTGCTTCCAGCGGTTAAGAATCCACCGGAACAACATCGCATACAGGCTGCCGATCAAGAAGTGGAAGCCGATCAGCAACTGAGCCAGCGTTTCGCCATAGGTCCCGAGCGGGGTCAGTACCGCTTCCAGCCCGCGCAACGTCAAATACGTGACGAGATAAATGAAGCCAATCAGGGCGATTTGGTAGGTCAGCTTGTCGATCGCGTCGCTAAGCGGAATTTCGCCTTCTTCCGATTTTTCCGTGACCTCGGTCCGTTCCTTGCGGGAGTCGGATGCCGCCTGTTTAAATTTAGGATGGCGGATCAGGAAATTCATCAGGATGATCCCCGGAATCACGGCCCAGATGAAGCCGAACCCGGCGATCGTCAGGCCGAGGTTTCCGCCGCCTTCAAGTCCCAATGCCTCCCAGCGGCTGCCGATCGAATAGGCTTGTCCCGGACCTTGTCCGTAACCCAGGGGAAGCAGCAATCCGATACCCGGGAACATGCCGGGATAGAAGAACTCCGTCAGCAGCAGGAGCAGCCCGAACCCCACCAACCCTTGAATCAGGTAGGTCGAAACGATCAGCATCCCGGATTTCATTACCGCCGGACTGTTCGATACCTCCCGTTCTTTGAGGGAGAGGGCGATGAACCCGACGGCCATCAGGTGATAGACGAGTTGACCCAGGCGGTCGATATCGAATCGGAGCCAACCGAGCAGCTCCGGACCGACGAGCAAACCGAGGATGCCAGCGACCATGGAGGTCGGGACGATGATTTTGCGCAGCAGCGGAATGCGCGCTTTGAGGATCGCCGACACGACCATCAGCAGGGAGAGAAGCGTAAAGTCAATGACGAAGGACCATGAATTATCCAAAGGGTGTACCTCCTAGTTGTGCCGGGGTGTACGCTGTTCCAGCGCAGTGATAAATTTAAGCCACTTGTAGGCCGATGTTCGCGGCTGGTAAAACAGGAACCGATACAGCTTGTCCCCGCAATAAAATTCGAATTTGTGGTGAAGCTGCACGTTCAAGCCCTCCAGCTCGGCAAACGGGAAGGAATAGGCCGGTCCGGTCTCCCCCTGAAAAGTAAAGGAAGCCTCCTGATCGGCGTCCCATCGCAGCTGTCCCGTTCCCCGCGATTGAAAGGGCTGCTCTCCTTCCGATACATACATATGTACGGGATCGCGCATGACGGATTCCCAGGTGATCAACTGCTCGGGTTCTTGTACCGATTGGTTCAGGCGTTCCAGCTGCCAGCGGTTCCAGTCCCGCGTAGTGGTAAAACGCGGGGGATGGGTGAATTGGGCGAATGTGCCTTGCGGCGTGTAGCGAACGGTGTAACCGCAGGCCGTGCAACCGAACAGGTCTTGTTCGGAGCGGAGGCGGCCCGGCATCTCGCAGTGCGGGCAAATAAACAGCAGGCGCTCCAGATAATGAGCCGGGGCTTTGCCGTAGTAAGAGGCTCCGGTACGGGCTTGCCACTCTGAATCGTCATGCGCCAACGCCTCCGTCAGCAGATCGTGTATCGCTTCCGGCGTGTGGTTCGCGAACGTACCGGCCTCCCATTTTTTCACGAAGGATAGGCGTAGGGGACCTCTTCGGTGGCTCTCCGCCCAGCGAGGGAACGACAGGTGGCCGCCGGAAATGGTTGCGATGACCACCGGAAGATCCAGCATTTTCACCAGCTTGGCCGTGGAGTAAATCAGCGGTTCGGTCGTCCCGTCCCAGTTCCGGTTGCCTTCCGGGAACAAGCCGATGACCCTTCCGTGCTGCTTGGCCTTCAGCATGCCGCGGATCGTTCGCGTGTCGTTTTTATATTTCGTTTTGGGGATCGCCCCGGTATAATTCAGCAGCTTGGCGAGCAGCGGGTTGCGGAACAAGGAGGCTCCGGCAACGAAGCTGATGGGCTCGTCCACGTAGCAGTTGATGTACAGCGGGTCCCAGTTGGTGACATGGTTCGCCAAGATGAGATAAGGCGGTTTGAGGCCCACCGTATCATTCCGCTCGACTTTGATCCGGGAACGGCTCCGGATGATCGCGCGCGCCACGGACAACACCACCCGTTGCACGAGTTTTCCCGGTTTCTTCTCTATGCTCACTGGTTCACTTCCTGAAGAATGATTTTTCAAAAAACACATTAATATTGTTATATCATATTTTGGGAGGATTCGTTGGCGAGAAGTTCCGGGGCAGAAAAAAGAACGGCCGGGGGCCGTTCTTGGGGGGTTAGGGAATGTTGATTTCCACTTTTCCCACGTTTAGGTTCAGCGGAAGGTTAGCGTAATCCGTGCCGTTCAGCGCCGTAATGCGGAATTTTCCGGGGCTCTTGAAGTCGTACCTCGTCATCGTTTCCGGCTTGAATTGGATGCGCAATTGCGAGCTGCTCATTTTGCTTACGGTATATCCTACGGGGTCAATGCCTACCATATCTTCATCCGTTAAAAAACCGGAAGGAGAGTAAATCAGCAATGGACTGGATGGGAACGCCCCGCTTGGGAGTTCTTCGCTGAACGTTAGGGTGATGCTGCCTTCCGCGTTATACGTTGCATCACTTACAGTTGGCGGAGTTTGATCCGCTTTGATCATCAAGTCTTTACTCGCGATAAAGACATCAAGATCCAATAGTTTGAATGTCAAAGCCACCTCGTCATTTTCCTCCAGTGCTTCAAGCGGTCGAATCACCACACCCGTTGACGACGGTTCGATTTCAATCAGTGGCGATGCGCTTTCCAACCTAAGTGTCGCTACCTCGACGTCCGTTTCTGGGTCAAAAACGGAGAAAATATAGGTATCCGGGTGATATTCCAGCCTCTGAACGACATGATTTCGGGTCACTTTCAGAAAATCATGGATACTTCTTTGCGCATACTGGTAAGCCCCCGAGCCGGAATCGGTCAGCGTGATTTCGGCACCCGAGGCTAGTTCGCTATTTAGGACGAGCTTGGCTCCTTCCGTCAGCTGAAGTTCAAGTTCACTTGGCTGCACTTGGGTGCTTTTGAAGACGGAAATGGCTTCCCGGAGTGCGGCGGCTGCATTATTGAAGTCAGTGGGAGTTGAGGCGGAATTGTTCAAAATACTTTGTGCGGCCATAATGGCATGTCTCAACTCTAGAATGGCAACTCCCGGATAATTTCCGGGCGCTTCTCCTTCAACTGCGGTGTTCGCCAGCGTTTGGGCATCTACAACCAAGTCTTGCAGGCTTTTTTGCAAGACGACCGCCGTGGTTGGCGTTGAGACATTTCCGGCCGCATCAACCGCATAAGCCTTGTAATTCCCTTCCGGCAGACCTGAGGTGGCGATCTCCACGGCGGTGTTCGCGATGGCGATGGCCTTCCGGGCGACGCCTTCCGTTACCAATGCGTCCAGCGCCGACTTCGTCAGCGGGCTGTCGGCAGCTCGGACGAGATACACGTTCCCGGCTTCGCTGCTTTGAACGGACAAGCTCTGGCCGATCGTAACCGGAGATGCAGAAACCAGAGCGATCGCCGGCACCGTCAGATCGGGTTGGCTGGAACCGCCGCTGTTGCTGCCTCCGGAGCTTGGGCTTGGGTTGGACGGCGTTGAAACCGGAGGCTGGGCTGCAGGCTTGTCCGGCTCGGCTGGCGCGGGCGGCGTTTCTCCTGGGGAAGGTGTATTGCTGCTTTCGGTTGGTTTCTTCGTTTCCTCATATTTTTTCAAAAAATAATTGGCTACTGCGGCGACGGCCTGTCTTTCCGCGGTCCCGGTTGGGTTAAAGTTGCCGTCCGTCCCCCCGGAGAGCAGTTTGAGTTCCACCGCGGCTGCCACCGCATCCTTGGCATAATCGGAAATATTGCTTGCATCGGAAAAGGTCAGGTCGGCTCCTTTGCCGGTGGCATCGATGCCCAATGCCCGCACAAAAATAACCGCCATATCCTGCCGAGATAAGTTTTGGCCGGTTCCAAACACTCCGTCTCCGTAGCCGTTAATCAATCCGGCCTCTACCGCGGCTTCGACAAATTTATAAGCATAATGATCAGCAGGCACATCTCTGAAAGTAGCAGATGCCGGGGCTTGATCCATCTCCAAGTTCAAGGCTTTGGCTAGAATGATTGCGAAATCCTCCGCTCGATCTTCCCCGTGGGATCGAATTTCCCATCTCCTTTTCCGTTTAAGATGCCCGCGTTGACGAGTTCTTGAATGGCATCTTTGGCATATGAACCATTGATGTCCGTCAAGTCGGTGGCCGCTTGGGCAGGCAGCGCAATTGCGCTAAGCAGGGCGGCGCTGGTCATGACTTTGGCGTAAAGTTTTTTATTCATCAATACTCCCCTTTCCCTTTTCCCGAAAAATTTACAATGGCGTCGCGAGTTTTGTCTAAAATTAATATATATTAATTTCAAAATCATGCAATCAAATTTTGAACCATTTATCTGTGGGTATAAAAATGCCCTAGCTGCGAAGGGCAGAAGGGCAAGAAGGTCAAAAGTTAGGAAGCTAAAAAGACGAGGATACCCATTGATACAGGATCACCGGAAATCCGGCGGGATGCGCCGGGCGACGCCGGTGGCAATGGCCGCCTCGATGACGGCTTTTCGCACGAGCGGGACGACTTGATCATTAAAAATACTCGGGATGATATACTGCTCATTCCGTTCCTCGTCCGTGACGGCGGAGGCGATGGCTTCCGCTGCGGCCAGCTTCATTGCCTCGTTCACCACGCGAGCCCGGCAATCCAGCGCTCCGCGAAACACGCCGGGGAACACGAGCACGTTGTTGATTTGGTTCGGGTAATCACTCCGGCCGGTCGCGAATACGGCCGCATGCGTCAACCCTACTTCGGGATCCACCTCGGGCTGCGGGTTAGCGAGCGCAAACACAATGGGCTGCTCGCTCATGGACCGCAGGTGTTCGCCGCGAAGCAGGTTGCCTGCTGAGACGCCGATAAATACGTCGGCACCGGGCAGGATGTCCTGCAGCGAACCCGCTTGATCTTCCACCTGCGGTTGCTCTGCCAGCCACTGCCACATCGGATAGCGGTACGTTCCGCCACGGACGATCGCCCCCTCCTTGTCCACCGGGGCAAGCTTCGTCACGCCGGCAGCGAGCAGCATTTTGCAAATGGAGACACCAGCCGCACCGACGCCGCTCACCACGACCCGCACCTCAGATATTGGTTTGCCGACGACCTTTAGCGCATTAATCAACCCCGCGATTACAACAACCGCCGTTCCGTGTTGATCGTCATGGAAGACCGGGATGTCCAACTCTTCAGCCAGCCGCTGCTCAATTTCGAAGCACCGCGGTGAGCTGATGTCCTCCAGATTAATCCCGCCAAAAATCGGGCTAACCGCTTTGATCGTACGAATGATCTCCTCCGTATCGCTCGTATCGAGGCAGAGTGGAAACGCATCGACCCCGGCGAGCTGCTTGAACAGCATCGCTTTGCCCTCCATCACCGGCGCTGCTGCGTACGGACCGATATCGCCGAGCCCCAGCACGGCGGTGCCGTCCGTGATGACCGCCACAGTGTTGCGCTTGATCGTCAGCGAAAACGCCTTGTTCGGGCTCTCATGGATCGCCGTGCAGACTTTGGCGACCCCGGGCGTGTACACCTGCGACAGATCGTCGCGGTTGCGGATTGGCATCGTCGGCTCAATCGTGATTTTGCCGCCAAGATGCATGAGGAACGTGCGATCGGAGACGTTGATCAGCCGGACGCCATGCAGTTTGCGCAGCGCCTTAACGAAATCCGCTTCCTCCCGATCTCCGGTATCGACGGTAATGTCGCGCACCGAAGACCCTTTGGCCGAGGAGATGACGTCGATCGATGTAATGTCGCCTCCCGCACCGCTCACCGCAGCGGCGACATCGCCAAAGCTGGCCTTCTTATGGTCGAGCTCCAATCGGATAATAATTAAGGTACGTGCCATAACTTAAACCCACCCCCGCCATTTTACCGCCTCGGTCATTCGCTTCAGCCCAACGATATACGCGGCAAGACGCATGTTCACCCGGCGCGTCGCCGAGGTTTGATAGACCTTGTGAAATGCGTCCACCAGCAGTTGCTCCAGCTTCGCGTTCACTTCCTCCAGCGGCCAGTAGTAACCCTGATTATTTTGCACCCATTCAAAATAGGATACGACCACACCGCCCGCACTCGCTAGGACATCCGGCACAATCAGGATCCCGCGCTTGGATAAAATTTCGGTTGCCGCATAAGTCGTCGGCCCGTTGGCCGCCTCGACGATCAGCTTCGCTTGGATGTTTGGCGCATTTTGCTCGGTGAGTTGATTTTCGATCGCCGCCGGGACGAGGATATCGCATTCCTTCACGAGCAGTTCCGGATTCGTGATCCGGTTGGGATAGAGGTGCGTCACGGCCCCAAAAGAATCGCGCCGGTCCAGCAATTCTAGGATATCGAGCCCGTTCGGGTCGTACAGCGCGCCGCGCGCGTCGGCGATGCCAACGATGACGGCACCGGCGTCGTGCAGGAATTTCGCCAGGTAGCTTCCGGCGTTGCCAAAGCCCTGGATGATGACCCGCGAGCCTTCCACCTCCATGCCAGCCATCTTCGCGGCTTCCTTCAATACGATCGTGACGCCGAGGGCCGTCGACGATTCCCGACCGTAGGAGCCGCCAAGCACTAGCGGTTTGCCGGTGATGAAGCTGGGCGAGTCGAATTCGCGAATTCGGCTGTACTCGTCCATCATCCAGGCCATCACCTGCGAGTTGGTGTACACGTCAGGCGCTGGAATATCCTTGGTCGGCCCGACGATTTGGCTGATTGCCCGGACGTAGCCGCGGCTTAAAGCCTCCAGCTCCCGCATCGACATCGTCCGCGGATCGCAGGCAATCCCGCCTTTGCCGCCGCCGTAGGGCAGCGACACGATGCCGCACTTGATGCTCATCCACATCGACAAGGCCTTCACTTCCTCGGCCGTGACGTCGGGGTGAAATCGCACGCCGCCTTTGGTTGGCCCGATCGCGTCGTTGTGCTGGGCACGGTATCCGGTAAAGACTTGGACGGAGCCGTCGTCCATCTTCACCGGAATCCGCACGGTCAGCATCCGCAGCGGCTCCTTGAGCAAGTCGAACATCGCCGGCGGCTCGTTCATCGTCTCCAGTGCCGTCCGGATGACCTGCTGGGTGCCGGTCAAAACGTCCGTATTTTCCGAAAGTTTGCGTTTCCCGTTCATAATCATGGGTTACCCTTCTTCCGTCCCGTTTTGGGAAAATTGTTGGAGGTTCCGCAAAAAGTGATCCATCTAATGTGAAGTAGACCTGAGAACTACTGAGCCCTAATGAAGGCTTTCAGGGTCGCTTAGCTTTCACGTTTGTCGCAACGCTTAGATCAACATGCTCGCCGCCGTAGCTCTAACGCTCGTCACCTGACCAACAAACCCGCCGCCGTAGCTCTAACGCTTGTCACAAACCTTAAACTGGCTAAAATCGCCTTTTTGCGATTTTAACGCTGATCACGGAGCTTATTGCCCCATGTTGCAAGTGAAATCAGGTGTTTTCGCTGAAATAGCGTGGCTCAGCGTCGTTAGAAAATTTGTCGCATCGAAATTGGCTTAATAACGTTCCTCATCAGCGTTAGAGCGGGGTGGCGACTGAGTAGCTAGCAATTAGCGGGTAGACAACCAAGCGAGCAAGGTGCACCCAGCCCAGCAATCGCTAACCAAGCGAGCAAGGAGCGACCAACCAGTGATCCGCAATCAAGCGAGCGAGTGGCACCAGCCTAATGAACAGCGACCAACCGAGCGAATGTCCACCTGGCACAGTCATCAGCACCAAGGCGCTCCTACCAGCAACGCCCTGACCGGCGACCCACGCGACCGTGCAACTATATACGTCCACGCGGGCGGTACGAGCCCCTTTGGAGCCTGGTAGTTCAACGCTTCCTTACAATTTCCGCGAAGTCAGCTTGGCTTGGGTGAACAGCAGCAGGTAGTCGTACCCGCCGGCTTTCGAGTCGGTTCCCGACAGGTTAAACCCGCCGAACGGGTGGGCGCCGACCAACGCTCCGGTGCACTTGCGGTTGACGTACAGGTTGCCGCAGTGCATCGTTTCCAGCGCTTCGCCGATGCGGTCTTCATCCCGGGAAAAGAACGCCCCCGTCAGCCCAAACTCGGTGTCGTTATACATCGCGATCGCCTCACGCCAATCCTTCGCTTTACCGATGGCCAGCACCGGCCCGAAAATTTCCTCCTGCATGATACGGGCCTTCCCGTCAACGCCGGCGAAAACGGTGGGTTCTATATAATAACCGTTGCCCTCGGCCCGCCGTCCGCCGGTGAGCAGCTGCCCTTCCTGGTTGCCGATCTCGATGTAATCGAGAATTTTGCGGAAGGAAGCCTCGTCGATCACCGGCCCCACTGCCTTGTTGTGCTCGGGGAGGCCAACCTCCAGTTGCTTCGTTAAATGCACGACTTTCTCCACTACTTCATCGTAGACGGACTCCACGATCAACGCGCGTGATCCGGCGGAGCATTTTTGCCCCTGGTAGCCAAAAGCCGAGGCCACGATGGCCTGCGCAGCCGCGTCCAGGTCCGCAGTTTCGTCAACGACGATGCCGTCTTTGCCGCCCATTTCGGCGACGAGCCGTTTGATCCAGATTTGCCCTGGCGCCGGATCGGCCGCGAGCTTGCTGATGCGCAGCCCGATCTCCTTCGAGCCGGTGAAGCTGACAAACCGGGTTTTCGGGTGCGTAGTCAGGTAATCGCCGACCTCGGCGCCGCTGCCCGGAATGAAGTTCAGCACCCCGGCCGGTAGGCCGACCTCTTCCATCAGCGCAGCGAACTTGGCGGCAATGACCGGCGTGTTGGAGGCGGGCTTGAGCAGCACGGTATTCCCGGCAACGATCGCTGCTGAAGTCATGCCGACGCAGATCGCCAACGGGAAATTCCATGGAGGGATGATGACGCCGACACCCAGCGGGATGTAGGTCAATCGGTTTTGCTCCCCGGGGACCGGAGTCAGCGGCATCGTTTCGTTGATCTCGCTCAGGCGGATCATTTCCCGTGCGTAGAAATTCAGGAAATCGATCGCTTCCGCCGTATCGGCGTCGGCCTCCGCGTAGTTCTTGCCCGCTTCGAGCACCATCATGGCGGAGAACTCATACTTCCGTTCGGTCATAAGCCCGGTGGCCTTCAGAAGGTACTGCGCGCGTTCGCGGGGCGGGACTTTTTTCCACGATTCAAATGCCTCGAGCGCCGCCTGCATGGCTTGTTCCGCCAACTCCCGGTCGGCTTTGCTGACCCACCCGATCGTTTCATCGAGGTTACCGGGGTTGATCGAGTGAATTTTTGCATCCGTAAAAATATCCCTGCCGCCGATCTTCAAAGGAATCTCCCGACCCAGCTCTTCTGACTTCACGCGTGCGATCGCGGCTTCCATCGCCTGTCGGGCCGACTCCTGTCGAAAGTCGGTAAACGGTTCGTTGCGAAAAGCATCCAATTTAGCCGTTGTGCTCATGGGGCTGCTCCTTTACGAATGGATTTTTGAATTATTTAAATAAGTTCTTCAATACAAACCACACGTTAGCGGGACGCTCGGCGAGGCGGCGCATAAAGTAACCAAACCAGTCGCTGCCAAAAGGGACGTACACCCGCACCTTGTAGCCTTCGCGAACGAGCGCAAGCTGCAAATCCTCGCGAATGCCGTATAACATTTGAAATTCGTAGCGGTCTGGCGGAATTGCTAATTCTTGGATCGTTTGCTTGGCATAGTCGATGATCTGGGAGTCATGGGTCGCAATGGCGGCATAACCGCCGTTCTTGAGGTGGGCAGAGATGAGGCGTTTGAAATTCTCGTCGACATCCGGCTTGGCCGGATAAGCGACTTTGGGCGATTCCTTGTAGGCGCCTTTGACAAGGCGAAGGTTCGGTTTCAGAGCCTTGAGCGCTTCTACGTCGTCTAGGGAGCGATATAGGTAAGCTTGGATGACGATGCCCACGTTGTCGATTTGCTCGCGCAGCCGTTTGTAGAGGGAGATCGTTTTTTCGCACTGGGCAAAATCCTCCATATCGATGCGCACGAACAAGCCGTGCATCCGGGCCCGGTTCAGGATCGTGGTCAGGTTGCTCAAACAGACCTGTTCACTGATTCCAAGCCCCAGCGATGTGAGCTTCAGCGACAGATTGGCTTTCACTCCTGCTTCGGCGATAGCGTCCAGCGTCTTGAGGCACATCCGCGTAGACAGTTCAGCTTCGGCTTCCGTGGAGACGAATTCGCCGAGATGGTCGAGGGTGGCTTCCCGGCCGGTCGCATTTAACGCGCGAACGGCATTAATAGCACCTTCGATGGTCTCCCCGGCCACAAACCGGCCGGCGCCGAAGCGAAGTCCATATCGGCGGGCCATTCGGCCAACGGATTGGCTTTTGGCGAAGGATTGAAACAGAGTTCGGAGTAACGCATCCATAGGCATCCATCCTTTTCCATTTCTCATTGTACACAAAATATACAATATTTTAGATTTTTGAACAATATAAATTGAAAAAATGAACAAAAAAGTTTTTAAGTAATGATAAAGTGTTCAAAAATGAACAGTTATAAGAGGGTTCGCACTGGATCTTCGCAGCTGGAATATTGAACCTTGCCTGCTTTCGTGTTAGATTTACAAGTAAAATTTCATTACGCGTGAGGTAGTTATGTTCAATCATGAACGGATATCGTACCGGCGGGATCTGACCCGTTTCGGGCCGGAAGAGGAGAAAAGCGCGCTGCTAGCGGCGTTGCAAAGCGGGCGGTCGGCGGTCGTCGAGTTGAGCGGGACGCTGTATTTGTTGACGCCGGATGACGCTGGGCCGCTTGATGCCTTTGGCGGGGTAAGCATCGGTGAAGGGCTGCGGATTAGCGGAACGGGGTTCGCCGTTTCGGCCATGTTCCGGGAGTCGGAGATGGCGCTCCCGGTCAGCGAACTGGCGTCGCGGTGGTCCGGCGCGGATGCGAGCGGCCGGCCGGCGTTAGTGGTGAATGACGGACAGGAGCCTGTCGGTTACCTCCCGCTGGCCGACTTGCTGAAGATGGCGGCGAACCGGCAACAGCGGGCGGAGGCGTATTTCGACGCCCTGTTGGAGACGGTCAGCGACGCGGTGACCGTCGTCGACCGGAACGGAACGGTGATCGGCTGGAACGCGGTGGCGGAGGAAGTGTACGGCATCGCCAAAGCGGACATTGTCGGCCGTACGATTGGCGAGCATTTCGACCCCGATGCGCTGGTCGTATTGGGCATTCTGGATGAAGGCCGGCGGCTGCGCGGGGCTTACCATCGTCCGCGGGAAGGCACGCATGTGCTGATCAACGCGTCGCCGATCGTGGAGCCGGGCGGCGGCATTATCGGCGGCGTGGCGACGGAGCAGGACATTACGCATTTGGTGAAGCTCAACGACGAACTGACGGTGGCGACATCCCGCCTGTTCACCCAGCGGATCAACGACGAGGATCCGTTCGCCTTGATCAGCGGGCGCGGGGAAAGCATGGGCAAAGTGATCAAGCTGGCCAAAAAGCTCGCGGAAACCGACTCCGCCGTGCTGTTGATCGGGGAGACGGGCGCGGGCAAGGAGCAGCTGGCCAGGGTGATCCATCGGGCCGGCGCGCGGCCGGAGGGCCCGTTCTTGTCGCTCAGCTGCGGGGCCGTGCCGGCGGGACTGGCCGAGGCCGAGCTGTTCGGCTATCAGGGCGGCGCCTTCTCGGGACAGCCGTCGGGCCAAGCCGGCCGGTTGGAGGCGGCGGACGGCGGCTCGATCTTTTTGAATGAAATCGAATGCTTGCCGCTGGACGTGCAGGAGAAGCTGGCGCAATACATAAAGCGGCGTACGTTGACGCGGATCGGGGCTTCGGAGGCGGTTCCGGTATCGGCGCGGATTTTCGCGGCCACCAGTCAGGATCTGGAGCAACTCGTGCGGGAGGGCAAATTCCGGACGGATTTGTACTATGCGCTAAACGTGGTATCGCTGAAGGTGCCTCCGCTGCGCGAGCGGCGGGAGGATCTGGGCGCGTTGGTGCAAATGTACTTGCGTGTCTTTTCGCTGCAGTACCAGAAGCCGCTGCCGGTGGTTTCGCCGGAGGTCATGCTGGCATTCGCGAATTACGGCTGGCCGGGAAACGTGAGCGAATTGCGAGCGGTGATCGAACGCTGCGTGATCTTAAGCGACAACGAGCAAATCACGCTGGAGCACTTACCGGAAGCGCTGCAACGGCAGCAAGCCCAACTGGAATTCGCGGCGGCGGCTCACGCGGGCATGACGTTTGGCGGTGGCAATGACGGGTCCGGCTTGGGTAAAGGGACGAAGCTGTCCTTTTCGGAACAAGCGGATCGTCTGGATAAGATGCTGCGTCCGCGAATCACCCCTGAGGAAGAAATGGAACTCATGAAGGAAGCGCTGGAGCGCACGGCGGGCAACAAGAGCCATGCGGCCAAGCTGCTGGGCATCTCCCGCGGCACGCTCTATAAAAAAATACGCGACTATAATTTGGTATAGCTAACCCAAACTAGAAAATATTGCAAAATTCGACGCCGACCCTCAAGTTGCCTCGACATGGGCCGAACCCTTGCTTGGGCTCCTGCATAGCATATAGCACATTTGCAGGAAAAGGGGCGTGACTCCATGATAGGGATAGAGTTGTCGGCGATTCATTATGTATACCTGGCGTTCATCGTCTTGATTATGGCGTTGTTGATCAAGCGGCGCGATACGACGATGATTTGCGTGTTGGGGATATTTACGCTGGGGCTGCTGGCGACGGAGACGCTCAGCGGTTCGGTTTCGGGCATCTTCAACTCGTTTATTTATGCGACCAAAGAGTTAATGGGGACGATCATGATCATCTCGATCATCGTGGCCATGAGCCGGGTGCTGATTCGCACGGGCATCAACGAGACGATGGTTGCTCCGTTGACGCGGTTCATCCGAACACCAGGGATGGCGTATTGGGGCATCGGAATCATTATGATGGTGACCTCGTTGTTCTTCTGGCCCTCGCCTGCCGTGGCGCTGATCGGCGCCGTCCTGCTTCCCGTGGCGGCTCGCGTGGGGCTGCCGGCGCTGGGGGCGGCGGTGGCGATGAACTTGTTCGGTCACGGCATCGCCTTGTCCGGCGACTATATCATCCAGGGGGCGCCGAAGCTGACGGCGGACGCCGCGGGCTTGCCCGTGGGCAACGTCATGACGGCCAGCGTGCCGCTGGTCCTCGTCATGGGCCTGGTGAGCACGGTGACCGCCTATTGGCTGATGCGCCGCGATCAGCGGAACGGAACGTGGCGTGACGGCCTGGTGGCCGGGAAAGGCACGGGCGGCGTGCTTGGCGAGGATCTTCCAGCGAGCAAAGAGGACCGAGCGGCCATTTCCCCACAGGCGAAAAAATGGCTGGCCGTCCTGATCCCGCTGCTCTTCGCCGCCGACGTCGTCGCCATGTTCCTGCTGAATTTGCAGGGCGGCGACGCGACGGCGCTGGTCGGCGGCACGGCGGTGCTGATCCTGATCGGCGTGACGCTGCTGGCCCACCGGAACCGGGGCCTGGAGAAGGTCACTTCGTACCTGATCGAAGGGTTGACCTTCGGTTTTAAGGTGTTTGGCCCCGTGATCCCGATCGCCGCGTTCTTCTACCTTGGCGACGCCGCGTTTAAGGAGCTGTTCGGGCAGGTGCTCCCCGAAGCGTCGCACGGGATCGTGAACGACCTCGGCGTGGCGCTGGCCGACGTCGTTCCGCTGAACGGCATCGTCGGCGCCGTGACCCTCGCCGTCACGGGTGCGATCACCGGCCTGGACGGCTCCGGCTTCTCGGGCATTTCGCTGGCCGGCTCGATCGCCCAGCTGTTTGGCACCGCCATCGGCTCCGGCACGGCCGTGCTGACGGCGTTGGGGCAGGTCGCCGCCATCTGGGTCGGCGGCGGCACGCTGATCCCGTGGGCGCTCATCCCGGCCGCCGCCATCTGCGGCGTGAGTCCGTTCGAGCTCGCCCGCCGCAACCTGAAGCCGGTGCTCATCGGCCTGGCCGCAACCACCGTGGTGGCGATGTTTTTGGTGTAACGAGTTTTACCTTGCGAAGGAGGCGGGGATCCGCTTCCTTTTCTTGTATTTCAGCCTTGACTGGTAAACCAACCACCTTCTAATTAACGCCTCGGCTTATTGATTCGATAATGGGCCGGCATTATAACTAGTTGGAAATCCTCCACTTAAATCCTCCGCATGAGAGTGTTTAGAGCAACTAAGTGGATTTTGTGCACCTAATTTCCGGAGTTTTGTTCGTAAATGCTGATTACCCGCGAAATAAGTGCGGTTTATCCAACTATTCTCTTCAAAATCCCACGTTTGAGAGAAAATAGATGCGTATTTTCCACTTAGCCGATTGGTTCGATCAGGAGAATTGCCGGGTTAGCTCATATATTGAATCGCCCCACGAATCAGCTCATATCGCAGGATCCGCTCGCCTTTCCCGTTAAATACGGGTTTAAGCCAGCCCTTGTCACAACACTTCTTCAGCATGATCATGGCAGTGCGGTAGTCTACTTCAAAATGCCGTCTCACATCCACCGGCCGAATCGGCCGCGCCAGCTGCACGGCGAGCCGGATGAGCTCCTTTTCCGCCAAAAGGCCGCGCGAGACGGGAACGCGTTCCGGATGGTAACGGCTGAGTACCATGCGCAGCAGGTTGATGCAGAGTTCGGGGCGCTGCTCCACGTCGTCGTAGGCGAAAGAGATCACCTGGTAGCCCATGGCGTGCAGGAAGGTTTCGCGATTGAGCTCGTGGCAGTATTTTTGGCGGTCCATGTCTCGAACGTGCACGGCGTAGCCCTTGATCTCGAACAGCAGCTTTAACTCGCCGTCCCCCGGCAGCCAGGCGAAATCGGCAAAGTAAGACCGTCCCCGCCAATCGCTGACTTCATACTCCGGATGGAGGCCCTCGAAATCGCCGCGCAGCGGCCACCAGACATTCCGCAGGAACAGGGACTCCGCATGGGCATGTCCACGTTCCAATCTTCCTCGCCGTTCCCCTGATCTTCGCGCCAAATGATACTCCAGAAACGCCGCGTAGTTTTCTTCAAAATTCATTGAACTCATATGCCGCCCACCTTCCCCAATAAAATAAAAACGTCCCGCATTCGCTCCTTGAAGCTCGAACCACAATCGCTAGGGAGCGCTGACCTAAAGGTCATGGCGCCCACCCGCGGATTAGGATTCAAACCTCGGAGTAATACGGGACGTGCTTCGTCTTAGATCCAGTATAGTGCCGGCTGCCTTGTCCGTCCAGAATGAGAGGTTCAATCGGGTGGGGTTCGTCTACAGTGGAAACCCCCAGCGTGCAGCCAGTCAGCCGCATAAGCTACCCACATGCAAAACGGTCCACCGTGCAAGCCTCCCAGCGTATGGGACTATTCTGAGGTGTGCCCATCCGCAATCTCAGCCGTCCATCGTGGAGACAGTCCCTCGAACGGAAGCGACCTTGCGCAAAAAGGTCTCCTCGCATTTTGTCATTGCGTTTCCCTGGCAACGGACGTAAGCTGGTGGGAGGGTTGTGGAAGGGTTTGCCAATTTTAGGTTTGGCGGCTTGTCCGCAGAACTCCTGGCGCATCCCCTTTGACCAAACAGAACCGCTCACCCGCACGTTCCCTATTTCTCCCTGCACAAAGGATGAAACTAAGCGGGAACCGGTGCGTAACATTACTTAGTGTGTACATGGAAAGGGTGAAATGCATTGGATAATGGCATGAGCGTCAAGTTGTACGAAAAGTTGCCGGATGGTGAGCTGCGGGAACTGGAAGAGCGCGTTTGGAGCGCCAATATGGTGGCTGCGTTGGAGCATGTGAACTACCTGGTCGTCGGCAACCGGGAGTTTGAAACGGTGGAAGGCCGGCTCAACGTTGACGAGGGCAAGCTGGAGCTGCTGCTCGTCCCGATCACGCATGAATAAGATGGTTTTTTCGTAAGGAGGGAATCGGTTTTGGCAAAAGAAGAGGAAGCAACACGGACGGACACGGCCGCCGCGCAAGACGCGACGGCGAAGGAGCCGTTCGCATCGAAGTTTTTCACTCCGGAAGGAAAGCCGATCCGCGTCTTGTCGACTTCGCTCGGCATCGCGCTGTTGGCTAACGCTTTCCTGATTCCGGGTGCCGGGGCTACGGCCTCGGGGAGCGGCACGTCGGCGAATGAACCGAAGCTGGTCGCCTGGTCGACGGAAGAAGTGAAACAGTATTTCGACAAAAACGTGGACTGGAACATCCCGCTTCCTTTGGAGGAGGAAGAAGAGGGTGCTGGGGCGGCTTCCGGGTCCGACGGTTCAGGCGGTTCGGGCGGCACCACCGTCATCAACAACTACGGGGGTTATAACTCCGGGTTCGGTTGGGACGATATGCTGCTGTACCACCTGTTGTTCAACAACGGGGCCAGCTATTCGTCCGGCCGCTGGTACGACAGCCATCGCGGTTACTACGCAGGATCGTCGACGCCGTACAAACCGAAATCTTATTCCAGCGAGACGTTCCAAAACAAATCCATGGCCGGATCGGTGGTTCGTCCCAAAACATCGACCTCATCCACCGGCTCGATCGTCCGACGCTCCACCTCCTCGAAGGCGGGCGGCATCGGCGGGAAATCGAGCTCGCTCGGCTCGTCGAGTTCCTCGTCCGGCTCTTCCAAGAGCTCGTTTTCCGGCTCGAGATCCAGCGGCACCAGTAAGGGGTCTTTCGGCGGATGACGGACGGGAGCAGCATTTTCGAAGTCGTGGGCCGGCCGCATCCCGACCGGGGCGAGCGGGTCGCGAAACTAGCCGAGCTGGGGTTTACCTGGGCGGATCTCGAAGAAGAGGAGTACTGGATCGACCAGCTGGTGTTGATGCCGAAGGCGACCTACGCGGAGCTGGAACAGGCGGCCGCGGCGTTGTGGCGCATTCTCGACAAGGCCGTGCGCTATGTCCATCGCCGGCCGGATCTCTATGAACTGATCGGCATTCCCCCGATTCTGTGGACGATGCTTGATGAGCTGCCGATGCCGGAGCCGGGAGTGATCAGCCGCTACGCGCGGTTCGATTTCGCCGTGGCGAACGACGGCACCATCAAGCTGCTGGAGCTGAACGCGGATACGCCGACCGGCTACGTCGAGGCTTCGATCGCCACCCCATGGCTCATGGAGCAGGCAGGGTATGCCTCGCCTAACGCGCGGATGAAAGACCTGGTGTCGGAAGCCTGGGGGATCGAGCGGCCGGATACCGCGGCTTGCGTCGATTACAGCTGGCATCTGGAGGATTCCGGCACGATCGAAGCCTTAGGGCGTCACAGCGGGCTGGATCTGCACTATGAAGATTGCCTGGAGTTATGGGTCGACGAAGGGACGCTCAAAAATAAGGACGGCCGCAGCATTGAACGCCTGTTCGCGTTGTACCCGAAGGAATGGATGGCGGTGGACGATGCCGGCGAAGCGCTGAGCTACGCGATCGAAACCGGTCGGCTCACCATCTTCAACGGGCCGCACAGCATTTTGCTGCAATCCAAAGGATTGCTTGCCGCTGTCTGGGGGCTTTACGAGTTGGGCTTGCTGTTTGATGAAGAGGAACGCCAGGCCATCGCCAAGTATGTACTGCCAACTTACAATAAGCCGGTCTTCTCTGGCGATTTCGTGTCCAAATCGATGTTCGGGCGCGAAGGCGGTTCGGTACGCCTGTTCGATGCGGAGGGCGAGCTGGAGCTGGAGGACCAAGAGGGTTTTGATAGCAGCGTCTTGTTTCCTACGGTGTATCAAAAAAGAGCCGAGTTGGCCCGGATCGAAACGGTCGTGGGCGAGCGGCATTTGCTGACCGGCATGTTCGTCCTGAACGGGACCCCTTGCGGCCTGCTGGGGCGGGCCGGCGGACCGATCACCGGCAATGCCAGTCATTTTATCGCGTTAGGAGTGAAATAAATGCATTATACGAAGCAGCCTTGGGCGCGGCGATTCCTCGTTACGCTGATGCTGGTGTTGTCCGTAGCGGTACTCGGAGCCTGCGGCAATACGACCAGCGTCTTCTCCACCGATACCGGTTCGGAGTCGGAGTTAACGACCGCCCGAGTACCTTGGGATTATAAAATCATGGAAGCGACGGTCGGCGATCTGGTGGGCAGCGACATGACGATTCTGCCCGATAACGATCTGCTGCCGAACGACAGCAATTACGCCACCGGGGACAAAATCTGGATCCTGCAGTTCATGGATGCCGAGCTGACCACGGACGAGAATCAGAAGAACGAAGTGCGCTTGTCCTCTTGGACGACGTTGAAGTCCTATCCGGATCAGGCGGCCGCCGAGAAGGATCTGGCCGAGCTGAAGGTGTCGGTGACGACCGACGTTAGTCTTGTCGGCGTATACAAAACGGAATACCAAGGCAAAACGCGGAACTTTGCCGTATTGGAGCTGCCGACCGGGAACCGGATCAAGCAGCCGATCGACGACGCGCGGTACGCGGCGTTGGAGAAAGCGAAGACGGCGTCGGTCGTGCTGGAGGAAGTGCATGATTTTGCCGATTATGATTTGGCATTTGCGAAATTTCGGGGGTGGGCGAAGTGACGATCGTAGTGAATATTGTGGTTAGTGTCGTCGTAATGATTTTGCTGCAATTACTCGGGATGGTGGTCTTCAATTGGATGACCCCGTACCGCGACATGGAAGAGCTCAAGAAAGGTAATGTCGCCGTGGCCCTGGCGCTGGGCGGTAAATTCCTGGGCACGGCTATCATTTTGGGGGTGTCCGCCTTCACGAACACCTCCATCTTGCATATGATCCTGTGGTTTGCCGTTGGTTATGTGTGCCTCGTGGCGTCTTACTGGATCTTTGAATTGGTGACGCCGGGATTTAATATCTCCGAGCAGTTGAAGAAGGGGAATGTCGCGGTAGGTACCTTGCTGTGCTTGGTGTTTATTGGCATGGCATTCGCCGTCAGCAGCCTAATCATCTAGTAAGAGGTTAGTTCACAATGAATTTTGAAAAAGGGGCAGTCACATGCACTTTTTGCTCAGAATTACGACGCGTTTGATGCGTTTACGCAAAACGTCAATCGGACTGATTATCCTGTTATTTATTACGCTTAGCGCAACGGTGGCTTACGGGCTGGAGCCGGCGACCTTCGGGAGTTGGTTTAACGCGCTGTATTGGGTAATGACCACCATGGCCACGGTGGGTTACGGCGATTATTTTGCCGAGACCGTGCAGGGCAAAGCGTTTACGATGTTTTTGTACATTTTCGGAATCGGGCTGCTGAGCTTGGTGATCGGGAAAGTCATCGATTCCATCGGGAGCCTTCAGCGGCAGAGAGGAGCAGGGGCTTTGAGTTATCGGGGCGAAGACCAGATTATTCTGATCAATTGGAGCAAAAAAGCGTACTCGGCGGTGGAGGAAATCCTGTGCTATTCCCCCAAAGCCCACATCGTGATCATCGACGAGACGGATCGGCATCCGCTGGAACATATGCATCAGGTGCATTTCATCAGCGGGGATCCGTCCTCGGACGAGATTTTGTTGAAAGCCGGCATCGACAAGGCGAAAGCCGCAATCATCTTTGCCGATTCGCGGATCGAGGAGTATTCGCTAATCGACGGCAAATCGCTGTTGATTGCCTCCAGCATTGAACGTTTGGCGCCACAAGTACATACAACCGTAGAAATCATGCAGGAAAAACATATCCAGAACTTCCGCCACGTTCAAGTGAATGAATTTGTGCTGTCCCATGACGCCATCTCGCGATTGGCGGTCCGTTCTGCGCTGCAAGAAGGCAATTCCGAGGTGATCCGCCAACTGCTCAGCCGCCAATACGGCGACGACATTTACGAAATCCCCGTTCAGCACGGGTGGAGTTCGTACGGAGAAGCGTTTGAGGCGCTGCTTCGGCAAGGCGCAACCTTGCTGGCGGACCGCGGCGATTTGGGCATCAACCGCAAGCTGGACCAGCCGATTCCTGCGGGGGCACGGCTTTACGTTGTAGCCGATGAAGCCACGTATCGGCGGCTTGCCGGCTTATCGTCATGAATTGCAATCCGCTTTAGAGCGGTATATGCCCTATAATGAGGAAACCCCCGCATCCATCGGCAGCTATCGCTCGGCTGGAGGCGGGGGTTTTTCGCGTCTGTATGTGGATAGAGCGGCGCGGGCAGGTCTCTAAAGCAACTCGTTCCGTTTGCGCAGATAGGCGTATAGGATCACGCTGCACACCGCGCATAACAAGGCGCATACGCCAATAAAGGCGTACCCGGCCTGAAGTCCGCGCAACAAGCCAAGTCCGGTGTCGGCGCCGCCTGCGACGAGCTCCTTGATCCCGTCGGTGATCGCGCCGATCAGATAGTTGCCGATGACGCTCCCAACCCCCATCAGCGTCACGATGAAGGTGATGGCGGAGTCGCTAGAAGAGCGGTATTTCTTGGCGATCAGCGCCATGACGGTCGGGTAGATCGGGGCGATCCCGATGCCGGCCGCCGCGAACAGGAAAGCCCCGGGCTCGCCGGCCCAAATGGCAATCAAGGTACAGATCCCCGAGAAGGCGGAGAACAGAATCAGCGAGAGCGTAAAGCCGATTTTATCCGTAATGGGTCCCAGCGCCAGCCTGGCGAACGTAAAGCAGAGGAAGAAGGCGGACAACATGCCGGAAGCGCTGGTGGTATTCCATTGGTAGGCTTTCTCCAAAAAGTTGACCAGCCAGCCGCCAACGGCCATCTCCGAGATAACGCCGAATGAGAGCACCAGCACGATCAGCCAGATGGCCGGATCGCGCATGAGTCGCGTAAACGGAACCCGCTCGCCGCCTTGTTCTTCTTCGCCCGGAAACCGGCTCAGCAGCGTCGGGATCATCGGAATGACCGAGAGCGACAGCATAATCAAATACATGCCGCGCCAGTCGAGCACATGCCCGCCGATGGAGACGGTCATCAGCCCCGAGGCGATCATTGGCGCTACCGTGGAACTCAGCCCATAGAAGAAGTGGGCGAGGTTCATCATCGTTCCGGTGTTGCCGACGAAAATGCGGGCGGCCAGGATGGCCAGCGCGATTTCGAGCATCCCGTTGCCGATGTACATCAGGAAATAGGAGCCCGACAACGCCGGGAAGCTGCGCGATGCGAAGATGAGCACCCCGGATGCGGCCATCGAACCGAAGGCCAACATCGTCACCGTTTTGGCGCCCCATTTGCGGGTCAAGTAAGCCGTGAACGAGCAAGCCAGCAGATATCCCAGTGAATTCAGGGAGAGCAGCGTCCCGATCTGCATCTCGTCGATACCGAAGTCCGTTTGGATGCGCGGGATGGCGGGGCCTTTAATATTTTCCGAGAAGCCGAAAATAAAGAAACCGATAAAGACGGTTAACAGCTGAAATATATAGTTCCGTTTGACGGAAGCGGAACGGACGTCGCGTGCGGCCGACGTTTCCGCGTCAGGTTGAGATTTAGTTTTCAAAGGATGCCCTCCTGCGGTCACGATGAGATGGAATGAAAATGACAAAATGAACAGCCACATCGTAACATACTTTCGGGCACCCAGCTATCCCTACTTTGGTGGAATAGGGAAGGCGGCTACTTCTCCATGATTTGCCCGATCACGTCGAGGCCTTTCGATTGGCCCATGGCCAGCGGTCCGACGATTTCCGTGTCGATCACGTGAAGGTTGCCATTCTTGACCGCTTTCAGCCCGTTCCAGACCGGATTATCGGCAAGTTCGTCCAGTGTGAGCTCCGCGGCGCCGGTGAAATCCTCCCCGAGGAAAATGTAATCCGGGTTGACGTCGGCCACGCCCTCCAGGCTGATTTCCGCCCAGTCCTCCATGCCATCGAATTTGGCGAAGCCCAGGCGATCGTAATACGGCTCCATTCGAACGCCGCCGTAATAATTGAAGCCTTTGCCCCAGGTCATCATGAAGATGGCCGTTTTTCCTTTTGCGCCGGTCTCGTCCATTTTGGCCGCAAGCGCGTCCAGCTTCGCGTTGTAATCGGCAACGTACTGCTTGGCTTTGTCTTCTTCCCCGATGACCGCGGCAACTTTCTCGATGGTATCCTGCCAGTTTTCGGATTGGCGAATCAGGATCGTCGGGGCGATTTTGGACAGCTGGTCATAAATCTTCTCGTCGTCCTCCCAGGCGATGATGACGTCCGGATCCAACGCCAAAATACTCTCCATGCTGGCCGTGTCGCCCAAATCGGCGATCTTGTCCTGTTTCGTGTAAGGATCATAAACGGGGAAGTTCTGCAGCGATTTCAGGCCGACGACGCCGGCGACGACGTCTTGCTCCCCGATCGCAAACAGATGGTCGGCATACGGGAAGTACGTGATGGCGACTTTCTTCGGCTTTTCGTTCAACACGGTTTCGCCTTTGTCGTGTTTAATGGTAATCGGGAATTTTGCATCCTGCGCCGCGTTGCCGGAAGCCGCGTCCGAACCGCTGGCCGATGCCTCGCCCGTTCCGCCGTTACCGGTTTGGGTACCCGTATTATTTCCGCAGGCCGCCGCCGTTAGGGAAAACAATAAAATAACTAGGAGGGGAAGAAGTCCCCATTTCTTGAATGATTGCAACACGTGTAGCTCCTCCACTTCGGCATATTGATAATGATTTTCATTTTCAAATCAAATTATAATCAACACCGGGTGGGCTTGAGAATAGACAATTTTCAAAGGATAGGTGGATCATTCCCGATTCGGGCCCGAAATTCGCTGGGAGAGCAGCCGACATGCTTTTTAAAAAGGCGACTGAAGTAATGGGCATCGCCATAACCGACGCTCTCCGCGATGTCACCGACGCTGCAGCGGCTGGTGGCCAATAACTCGCTGGCCCGGGCCATCCGGTGCCGGATCACGTAATCGATCGGGAATAAGCCGACGTATTTGTGAAAGGCGTAAGCGAACTTTTTAACGTCCCAATCATGCAAGCCGGCCAGCTTCCGCAAACTGAGCGGTTCCATATAGTGCGCATGGATGTACTCCAACGCGTGCTCGACGGTGCTGCGGCTCTCCACGTTCAAGCGGTTGCGGGCGCAGCCGATCACCTCGCCGATCGTTCCGTAGAACAGTTCTTTCACGCGAAGCGACTGCAGGGAGCCCGGCGTGTTGGCGGCCGCGTGCAGTTGGCGCAGCATTTCCACGATCCGGGGGTTCTCGCCCGGTTCCAGGGAATAATGCGTCCGATGGTACTCGAGCTTACTTTCAGCGGGCAGCTCAATCGTGTAATGGATCAGGACGTATTCGAAACCCGTAGCGGGCACCTTCAGTTGCAGCGTCATATTTTTCGCGCCGTGCGCAATGACCCCGGGGACGAGTTCGCAAGGGGTGCCGTCGAAAGCGAATTCCGCTTGCCCCCGCAAGGCGAACACCAAACCGGCATGCGGCGTAGGGCGTTCCTTGGAATGACCGTCATATTGCCCGGGTTCGAGCCTCGATAGATAAACGCCATGAATCGTTAAAGCGCCGGCAGCAAACTGCCCGGCCAGTTCGTTCAAGTCAACGATGCGAATCACCTGCTCTCCAGTAGGTATGGGGGTCGTGCATTTTTATTGTACTCGGACGGGCTCGCGGGGAAAAGGGAATGAAATCGGCAGGATCAACCATAATAAAAGACGGCGCATAACATTTATATCCAAAAGGAGTAGATGGAATGAGACGGATATGTCAAAAAACCGCGGGGTTCTTCATTCTCATACTGATGCTTGCTAACGCCCCGTCCGTAAGTGCGAATGCCGGCGGCGCGCCGGTGGTCGAGGAGCCCTATCAAGGGCAGCCGGTGTTATCGCGGCACGCCGGGCAAACGTCCCCGTGCCCTTGCCATCTGGAGGCGGAGCGGCTGCGGGCGGATATGCGCAAGCTGTGGATCGATCATGCCAGCTGGACGCGGGATCTTCAAGTCAGCAGCCTCGCCGGGTTGGAGGATCGCGAGGCGGTATTGGCGCGGGTGCTTCAAAACCTGCAGGATATCGGGGACGCGCTCCAGCCCTATTATGGGGAAGAAGCGGGCAACCGGCTGACCGAGCTGCTGCGGGAGCATGGCCGGATCGCCGCGGAGCTGACGGAGGCGATTCAAAAGGGGCATCGGGAGGATACTTACAAGTACCGGGCGGATTGGCAGCGGAATGCCGAGGATCTTGCCATTTTCCTGAATAAAGCGAATCCTAACTGGCCGGCCCAGGAATTGAAACCGCGGCTTGAGCAGTATTTGGACCAGATTGAAGAGGGCTTGAATGCAAGGCTGAGCAAGGATTGGCCAACCGAAGCCCGTCTTTATGGTGAGGCGGAGGATCAACTGATCCGGCTTGCGGATATGCTGGCCGAAGGCATCGTAAAGCAGTTTCCCGAACGGTTCGGCATAACGGGACCACGATAAGCAGGCAAAAAAACACCCGTTTACCGCACGCTGTTCCAGCGGCGTAATCGGGTGTTTCTCCATCTTAATGATGAATGTCGCATTTGTTCATGATAAACGCGATTTGGTTTTCGAGCCGGTTGATTTGCTCCTGCGTCTCCGGGTCGGCGTGGCCCATGCCTCGCATCGAGGCCAGTTCTTGCTTCAACCGGTGCAGGTCCTCGCCCGCGTGGGCGCAGTTATAGTTGCTCTCGAGATTTTCCAGCATGCAGATTCTCCTCCATCGGTTACTCGGTGATCCTTCCCTATTATGGAGGGTTTAGGGTGGCCTTATTCAGGCTGTTCAAGCTGGGCGGAGCCGCCGCCGATTTTGCGCAGGAATTCATTGATCTGCCGGTGCATGGCGGTGATATCCTCCACCTCGGCATCGGTGCCGGCAAACAGCCGCATCGGTACGGTGCAGGCTTTGTCGCGCAGGGCTTTGCCCTCCTCGGTTAATTCAATGATGACGCTGCGCTCGTCGGATTTATCCCGCGTCCGGGTGACCAGGTTCATTTGCTCCAGCTTCTTGAGCAATGGAGTTAAGGTGCCCGAGTCGAGGTACAACATCGCGCCTAGCTCTTTAACGGTGACGCCGTCCCGCTCCCATAAAGCGAGCAGCGTAATGTACTGCGTATAGGTTAAGCCGAATTCCGCCAGCAAAGGCCGATACAGCTTCATGATCTCCCGGGAGCAGGTATAAAAAGCGAAGCAAAGCTGATTATCCAGTTTCATCAATTCATCGGTATTCATTTTATATTCACCTGCCATTTAATTGTATGCAATATATTTACTGTTGAGCCATTATAGCATTGCTTCATATTTCGAGTAAAGGGCTGAGGGCTGCGTTGGCGGACTGGACCGTGACTGGACTTGACTGGATCGGAACGGACCGGACCGGAAGGGTCCGGTTGGCCGGCAGGCTTGGGGAAGACAGATGGCCCGGCGATTCGAAATTGACACGACGATAAAGATTGTATACAATTAAATCACACTTAATTTAAATGGATGATGGAGGTGCCGTGGATGTCATTATTCGATATTGAAGTGAAAACAATTCAAGGCCAGGTGCAAACCTTGGAGCCTTATCGCGGTCAGGTGATGCTCATCGTGAATACCGCGACCAAATGCGGTTTTGCTCCGCAGTTTAAGGGGTTGCAGAAGCTGCACGACACGTATAAGGACCAAGGGTTTTCCGTGTTGGGATTCCCCTCGAGCCAGTTCGCCAACCAAGAGCTAGGGACGGACGAAGAGGTGGCGCAAGCTTGCGAACTGAATTTCGGCGTGTCGTTCCCGTTATTTTCGAAGATCGATGTGAATGGGAAGACCGCTCACCCGCTGTTTAAGCACCTGACGAAGGAAGCCCCGGGCTTGCTGGGGTCAAAACTGATCAAATGGAACTTTACGAAGTTCCTTGTGGATCAAGAGGGGAAAGTCGTCAAGCGTTTCGGCCCGACGGACGAACCGGAAAGCATCGAAGGGCAAATCCGCGAGCTGCTTGGCGTGTAAGCTGCCGTGGCGTAATGTGGCGTAATGGCCGGATACGTAAAGTCCTATTGCGTTAACTTTATTCATGTGCCACACTAGGAGTATCATATAGTAACTTGCGTGAGGCAAAGCCTGCCCCGTTTCCTTTCCAGGATGGAGAGGAGCGGGGCTTTTTGTTTTTTACGATGTGGAGGGGGGATGACTATGGGCTTTCAAACGGAACATGATGCCTGGATCCAGGATCATATGAAACGAAGAACCGGCGAGCGTCTCGATGCGCTTAAACGCGGCCACGGTTACGGAAATCAGTTGTTCGTCGAGTTGATTTGGTGGCCGTTGGTGGGGCACTTTAACGGATTACATCCGGAATACGAGGTGAAGGATTGGCGAGGGAGATCCTATTATGCGGATTTTCTTTGGGAGGTTGGCGGTACACGCATCGTGTTTGAAATCATGGATTACGGCTCCCATGGTACGGATCGGACCAAATATCGGATGGATTTGAACAGGGGGCTGTTTCTGCAGTCCCAAGACTGCTTGATCTACTACATTGCGTTGGACGAGTTGAAGGAGAACCCTACGTTTATCCTCTCTTCCTTGCGGAGTATTCTGTCACCGTATTTGTCTGTGGCTCAGGGGAGAACCCTGCGCACCTATTCCAAAATTGAAAGGGACCTGATGCGTGCCGCCATTCGCCATCATCGGGTGATTCGCCCAACCGAGGTGGCGCGGGAGCTCGAACTGCACACGATGACGGTCATTAAGTATTGCCGGATTCTCGTGGAAAAGGGGAGGCTCCGAGCGCTAGCGAAAGGGACTTCCGGCCGCGTCACTTCTTACGAATATGTGGGCTCCCTACTAAGCCCGGATTTGGTCTGAGCGGGTGGGTTGTGTTCGAAATTTCATATATATTCGGTCCTTGGAGGGCGAAAAAGCCCATTTTATATGAAAAATCATATAAAATAGGCCGCTGCAAAGGGAAAGTGGCTCAATCTATTCGAAATTTCATATAGAATGAGCCATTTGGCGATGTTTCG
>NZ_JAKSXN010000035.1 GCF_022427145.1 Paenibacillus timonensis | reverse complement strand
GAAGATTTTGAACCTTCATCGGTCCTGGGCGATGAAAATGTTGCACTGAATGCAACAATTATTACAGCTACCTGCGCATCAGATGGTTATTTTCCCCCCTCTCGGTTCACCCTAACGGAGTAACCAACGTAACCATCCATCCCCAATAACCAACATGGAGTGAACTAGTCATGACAAACGACCAAGCGGCGCACCGGGAGGCCGTGGAGACGGTACGGAAATTGATCAAAGGCATCGAGATCGCCATGCTGACCACCGTGACGCAGGAAGGGCTGGTGTCGCGTCCGATGAAAACCCAGGAGGTCGAATTCGACGGCGATCTGTGGTTCCTGACGAAAGAAGAGACGGACAAATACACCCAGCTCAAGCAGCATCCGAACGTCAACGTGTCTTACGTGGGAGACTCTTACGTTTCGGTACGCGGGACCGCGGAAGTGGTCAATGACCGGGGGAAGATCGAGCAGTTCTGGAACCCCGCTTACGCCAAATTCCTGCATACCACCAGCGACGATCCCAATCTGATCCTGATTAAGGTGAAAGCCGAAGCGGCGGAATACTGGGAAACGGGCAATCTCGTCAAAATGATCAAGCGCATGTTCTCCCAGTTGACAGGCAAGGAAACGGAAGCCGAATTGAACAAAACGGTAAAGTTGTAGACCGGTGGACTTCGCAAAAAAGAGCAGCAGGATGAAAGATCCGGCTGCTCGCTTTGTTCCGGGAAACCGGGGCGGCGCCGTTAATTGGCGATGCTGACGCTGCCGGGCCGGGATTTGCAAATCTTCTTCATTCGGGTCGCTTCCTCCACGATCTGATCCATGTTCTCGAAGCTGCGGCTTCGATTCGTCACCACCGCAATGGAGATCGAAACGAGCGGAATGGGGCCGTAACTGCCGGTTCGACCCTCGCCGAGCACATAGTTGTTCTTTAAGTCTTCTTTGCTGTAGAAGTCCTTCTTCATGGCTTCGAAGCCGTCGATGATTTTGCTGCAGGCGAACTGATAATTGTGATGGTTCATGATCGCGATGAAGTCGTCGCCGCCGATATGGCCGAGAAAAGAACCTTGGCCGGAAAACGGCTCGCGCAGCAGATTCGCCGTCGCCTGGATGAGCGCATCGCCCATTTTGAAGCCGTAACTGTCGTTATAGGATTTGAAATGATCCAGATCGATGTAGAGGACGCTGAATTGCTCTAGCCGGGAGGATTGCTGCAGGCGGTCATCGATCAGTCGGTTGCCGGGGAGTCCGGTCAACGGATTGAGGAAGCTGGCCATTTCCGCCCGGATGTTGGCCACTTCCAGCAGCAGGCGGCGGATGCTGACGAACCCGTGCAGGCGGCCCTCCCGCAGGACCAGCACGCCGTCATACAGTTCTTCTTCGGACCGGTTCATCGCGCGAATGCTGACCTCCGTAATCGGTTCGTCCCAATCCACGACGAGCGGGTGAGGGTTCACGACGAGCATGACGGGGCGGCCCATATAGATTTGGTAGCCGTACTGCGTGCCTAGCAGCTGGTAGAACCGGGCCCGCATCAACAGCGCCGGACGACCGTCTTCGCCAACCGCCGCAATCCCCTCCAATTTGGGGTTTTGCTTAAACAAATTGTCGACCCAACCGCATTTCGTGGCCGGCGCGACGATAGGGATCGTTTCCGCGATTTCGCCGATGTTCGTCAACAAGTCGTACACCTTCCCTCTCATGCAACCCTTGCCGTGCTCATTCGCAACAATAACCGTGCGATCAGAACGCCAGTCCCGTTCGTCTTATCGGCAAAACATCGGTTCCCATTTCCGTGGCCGGTTTGCCGAGCGCATATCCTTGCCCGTATTCGATCCCTTCCCTCTGTAGAAACGCGAGTTCTTCCGCTTCCTCGATCCCCTCGGCAATGATATGCGTGCCGGAGTCGGCCGCGAACTCCTGAAGCAGCTTCACGATCCGCTGTTGATTGGGGTGAAGGTGCAGATGCCGGATCAGGGACTTGTCGATTTTAATGAATTCGGGCTTCAAGCTTACAATCGCTTTCAGGCTGTTGTAGCCGGAGCCCGCGTCATCGATCGCGATGCGAAACCCTTGAGAGCGGTAATGGGAAAGGATGCGTTCGAAGGCCACGTAGTCATGAACCGCCTGCTTCTCGGTTAACTCGAACACGACCTGCTGTGGCGACAAGCCGTACCGGGATAACAGCTGGATGGTTTCGCCGCTTCGGTAACCGGGATCCGACAGCATCTGCGGATGGATATTGACGAAGGCGAGGGTGTCCGCGGGTGTGCGCGACCGGATCAAGGCGAACCGAAACCGGTTGAAAGAAATGTCGCGGCAAAAACGTTCGAACGCAAACACCTGGTCCGTACGCCCAATGAAGTCGTAAAAAGACTCGGTATGGGGAAATAAAGCCGAGACCGGCGGACGGTTCAGCACTTCATACCCGAGGCAAGTTCCATCCTGCAGATTCAGGATCGGTTGGAAATACGTCGTCAGGGTTTGGTTGCGGATGATCTGCTGCAAGGCATGAAACCTTCGGCAAGACAGCCAATACTGCCGGGTGGCGTGATACAAATAGGTCATGTAATGATACAGACCGCTGTTCGCCTCGGAGGGAGAGAGCGGCGTTTTCATGTCGGATTCATCCTTTAGGCCCATATAATCGAGACCGGGACTTCGCAAGGCTTGTCTCTATAGTCCGATCGTATCACGATCCGGCTTTTTTAGCGTAAACGGAACGTTAGCGCAATGTAAAATCTGGCCCGCGGCCGCCGCGTAAAAAGAAAAGAGCCGCCGGCAGGTCGAATGGCGACCTGTTTAAGGCGGCTCTCTTGCCGGGCTGTGCCCGGAGAGTTCTTATTGCACCGGAATCAAGATCTTCTGTCCGATCCGGATCAGATGCGGGTTGGCCAGCTTATTGTACTTGGCCAACGCTTGCCACGTTGTGCCATGCTTCAGCGCGATGTCGTACAGGGTATCGCCCTTCTTCACGATGTAGACGGTGTCCGTCCCGGCTGCCGGAGCGGGAGCCGGGGCCGTTGGCTTCGGCGTCGCAGGCGCAGGAGCCGGTGTCGGCGAAGGTTCAGGCGTAGGTACTGGTGCCGGAGCTGGTGCTGGCGTCGGCGTCGGGTTGGCCGATTCGGCCGCTGAGCTCAGCTGGAAGGTGGCATAACCGTCCTTCGTGTCGGCCATGTACTTCAGGCTGCCCGACTTGGAAGCCGTCTCTTTGGCGGCTGGTGAAGTTGCGAACGTAACGTTGGCCTTGCCGAACGGAGCGAGCGACCAGTTGCCGTCGGCGGTCGGGTTGATCGTGCCGTTCTCGCGGATATAGTCGATGATCACCTGGCGGTTCTCGTCCGGCGAGGCCAGGATGATCCGCTTGCCGTCCGGGTTCGCGAATTTGCTGGACGACGCGCGGTAGTTGTTGCTGGCGACAACGAATTTTTGCGCCGGATCGATCGGTTTGCCGTTATAAGACAGGTTGACGATCCGGCTGGATTTCTCGTTCAACACGCCGCCCTTGGCGTCGTATTTGGCCGGCTTCGTCACGTCGATCTGATACGTCACGCCGTCGATCACGTCGAAGTTGTATGTTGGGAAGTCATAGTTCACCAGTTCTTGAGCTTCCGTCTTGGCCGGATCGATTTGGTTGAACTGCCCAGCAGACCATTCGAGCCATTCCTTCAGCTCAGCGCCGGTCACCAGCACGGCGTTCACCGTGTTGGAGTACAGGTACAGGTCGGCCACGTTCTTGATGGCGATGTCGCCTGCCGGAATGTTGGTATAATAGTTCGCGCCTTGGCGTCCGCCGGCTTTGAACGGAGCTCCGGCCGACAGCACCGGCACGCCTTCATATTCCGTGCCTTGCAGATGCTTCTCTACGTACCATTTTTGCGCGTTGGTCACGATTTGGATCGAGGGATCGTCCTGAATCAGGGCGAACCAGCTGTTGATCGGCGCGCTGGTCTTGCCCACCGGACCGCGGACATACTCGAGCGTATGCTCGTGATCCTCTTGGATCGCATCCCAAATCGCCGGGTCGGCATCCACCAGCGGCTTCTTGTTCGCGGTGTCATAAATGGGCTTCACGGCCACTTTGGAGTTCTTCACCGTCCAGGCATCGCCGGATTTCTCCAGCGTCAGGTCGATGATCCCGAGGTTGTTGCCCCAATATCCCGGTTCGACGGCCGGTACGCCGTTGATCGTGCCTTTGGAGAGGTCGACGCCCGTCTTGCCTTCGAAGGAGGCATCCGGGAACACCTTATGCGCGTGGCCGAACAGGATCGCGTCGATGCCCTCCACCTTGCTCAGGTATAGGACCGAGTTCTCCATCAGCGGCGTTTGCGGGATGTCCTCGAAGCCGGAATGCGGCACCGCGATGATGAGGTCGGCGCCTTCTTTTTTCATCTGAGGCACGAATTTCTTCGCCGTTTCCACGATATCCTTCGTGATCAGCTTGCCTTCCAGATGCGCCTTGTCCCAGGACATGATCTGCGGCGGTACGAAACCGATGATTCCGACTTTCAGCTTGTGCTTCGCTCCCGTGCTGTCGGTCACCTCTTTGTCGAGGATGAGATACGGGGTGAAGGCGTTCTTGTCGTTGGAAGGGTCTTGATCCTTGTCGTCCAGGTAGATATTGGCGTTGACGTAAGGGAAGTCCGAGCCTTTGACGGCGGTCTTCAGGAAGTCGAGGCCGTAGTTGAACTCGTGGTTGCCGAAGTTGCCGGCGTCATACCCGAGCAAATTCATCGCTTTGTAGACCGGATGGGTTTCGCCCTCCTGCAGCTTGTCCACCGTGGCGACGTAATCGCCCAGCGGGTTGCCTTGAATCAGGTCGCCGTTGTCGATGAGCAAGCTGTTTTTTGCTTCCGCGCGGGCTTGCTTGATCAAGGTTGCCGTCTTGGCCAAGCCGTACTCGTCCGTCGGTTTGTCCGCGAAGTAGTCGTAGTTGACGATGTTCACGTGCAGGTCGGTCGTCTCCAGGATACGGAGATCGACGGTCGCCGCTCCGGTTCCGTCCGCCGCGGACGCGGAGAACGGCAGGGCCGCCAGGCTGGCTGCCAACAGGGATGCGATCAGGATGAATTTCGGACTGCGAGGTTTGTTCAAGTTCATTCCTCCTTCGAATTTTGGGTACTCCCTGACATGACATGCGTCATGCGAAGCTTCGTGCCGAAATATTATTTTAAATTGACTTTAATATTTTAAATGAAATGGTAGAGAATGTCATGGGGGAAATTTCTATTTCATGCGAGAGATGAACAGATTGTGCAGGAGATACAAATCCGAAGGTAACGCGTTGCTGCAGGGTCGGGAGTGGACTGACCATGGGACGGATAGGAGCCGAACGGGGAATGGTGGTTCAAAAGTTTGCCTGCAGCTAGCTTGACATTCCCAGCACCGGCATTTCACCAGACGTACCTGAGTGCAGCGCAAACGAAATAACTGCAAAAATACAGGAATTTCGGTCAACATTTGAGATCATGGCAAAATAGATGCAAAAGTGCAGGAATTTATCCCGGCATTTCGTAATTTAGCGGTTTATCCCTAAAATAACTGCATTCTTGCAGGAATTCACGAGAACTCGGCCGGATTGCGGGAAAATAACTGCACTTTTGCAGGAATCGCCGGGGAGAATCTTCGCAATAGAAATCGCGGGACAAGGTTTCGGGGGATGGGACCAACCCGGCGAAAAAAGACGACCGGAGGTTGGGTCCGGTCGCCTTTATTTTAGGATTCTTCGGCGGGTTGTGTTACCGCCTTTGTACTATTTTTCGGGCCGGCTGCTCCCTTTCGATTGGGCATGAAGATCGTGACGGCCAGAATCAAGACGCTTAGCACCGCCATGCACAGATAGGCGTCGTTCGTGCCAAGGATCGACGACATCTCCTTCAGTTGAGCTTGGGAGAGCGTCTGGCCGGATTCCATCAAAGCGGCAGCGTGGAATTTGGTTCTCGCCGTAAATATGGTGACGACCAGCGCCGTCCCGATCGCCCCCGCCACTTGCCGGACCGTGTTCGTCACGGCGGAACCGTGCGCGTTCAGGTGCTTCGGTAGGGCGTTTAGTCCTGCGGTATTAAGCGGCATCGTGAGGAAGCTCAACCCGATGCGCAAGATGATCGTCCGCACGACCAAATAGGTATAGGTCGTCGTTTCGGTCAAGTGCGTCACTCCCCAGATGGCAGGAATCGTAAAGAGCAAACCGATGATGGCGATGGGCTTGACCCCGAACTTATCCAGTAAACGTCCGGAAACCGGCGACAATAACGCATTGATCAAGGCCCCCGGCAACAGAAGCAAACCGGTTTCCAGCACCGAAAAACCCCGGCTGGCCTGCAGGTAGATCGGCAACAGGATCATATCCGCGTACATGACCATCATGATCAAAACGCTGATGACCGTCGTGATCGTATACATCTTGTCTTGGAATACCCTTAAATTCATGAGCGGGGCGGAAGAAGTCAATTGCCGCCGGCAGAACAGGATCAGAAACAGTCCGCCGACGATTAAGCAGGACAATACCTCCGCACTGCCCCAGCCTTGATTACCCGCGTTGCTGAAGCCGAACAGGATACCGCCGAAGCCTGCGGTCGAGTAGACGATGCTGACGAGATCCAGCTTCGGCTTCGAGGTCTCCGAGACATTCACCAGATATTTGAGGGCTAACGGGATCACGATCACGACCAGCGGCAGCATCCCGATGAAAATCCAACGCCAGGAGAGATGTTCGATGACGAAGCCGGCCAAGGTCGGGCCGATCGCGGGGGCGACGATCATGGCAAGGCCGATGAGGCCCATGGCCGCTCCGCGTCCTTCCTTGGGGAACACCACCAGCACGACCATCATCAATAACGGCATGATAATGCCGGCGCCCGCGGCTTGGATCAGCCGCCCCGTCAAGAGGAGCGGAAAGCTAGGCGCGATGGCGTTAATGAACGTTCCGACGAGCAGCAGGAGCATGGAACTGACGAATAACTGCCGGGTCGTAAACCGCTGCATCAGAAACGCCGTGACCGGAACCAGAATACCGTTCACCAACATGAAACCGGTGATCAGCCATTGAACGGTCGTGGCGGTTATTGCAAATTCCTTCATCAAGTCGGGCAAGGCGACATTGAGAATCGTCTGGTTCAAGATCGATAAGAAAGAGCCCAAAAGCAGGACGGGCATCAGGATTTTTTTATTCACCTGCGGGGTTGAGGTATTCAAAGTCGTGCTCCTTTCAAAGGTTGGTTAATTGACGGAACGTCGACTAATTGATATTCTGTCGATAAAAAATAGTATCATGCCAACCGGCAAAAGACCATTTACAGTTTACGGAGATGTGTAGACTAAACGACAGATCCGCAGGATGGTGTCGAACAAGTCGCAGATGATCATCAAAGGAGAGCCGAGATGTCGACCAATCAGGAGGAAAAAGTAGATCCCCGGGTCACGCGAACGAAACGCATGTTCAGGGAGGCGCTGATCGCGCTGCTGCAGGAGAACGCCGATCCGCATAAAGTCACCGTTCAGGGTTTGGCAAGTCGTGCGGGGTTGAACCGGGCTACGTTTTATTTGCATTACCGTGACGTGGAGGATTTGTTGGAGCAGTTGACCAAGGAAGTCCTGGACGAGCTGGCCCGAAGAATGCGCCCGTTCACCGAGAGCGGCCCGGCGAAGGAGCAATCGCCGCTGGTTTCTTTTTTGGAGCAGATTTACGAGAACGCGGCGTTATTTCAGGTACTCCTGGAAAATAAGGAGTTTCGCCACCGGTTGTTCGCGATGCTCACCGATATCGTATCGATCCGAAGGGAGCGGAGGAAGGCGGCGGATCCCGCGAAGCAGGTTCCCATCCCAATCATTGCCGCCTCGTCGCTCGGCATCGTCTCGTGGTGGATCGAAGAAGGCACCCCTTATAGTCCCAGTTACCTGGCCGACCAAATCAACCAGATGTATCGAAGAAAGTGATCGGCCGCGGTATAACTTACGAAGAAGACCTTGCCTGATCGCTGCGAAGCGCGGCGGGGTCTTTTTGCTTGAGGGCTGTCGACGGTTTGACACAGGAGTTTACCGATAGAAGTCGAATGTATCCTTTAGCGAAGGAGTATCTATCTATGGAATGAAGGTTGATGTCGGTAGGCATTCTAGCGCATTTGCTCGGGAAGCAGCCCTTTCGGGAGCTGGCGGCGAAGGTGGCTGCCTTTGATTTTTCATACGTGCAGCTGGCGTTGTCCAAGGCGATTTCGGACCCTTGCAATTAATGAATGCCGATAACATTGCCCGCCAGGACGAAGGTGACGGAGGCGCAGTGCACGGAGGCAGCTAGATTCGTATGCGAGGGGAGAGCACAAGGATGAGACATACGAAAGAGAGTTTATTGAAGCAACTGGAGGCGTTAGGACTGGACGGTACGGGAACGGTGCTGGTCCATTCCTCCATGAAAAGCTTAGGTGAAGTAGAAGGCGGCGCGGATACCGTATTGGATGCTTTAGCAGCGTATATGGAGCAGGGGTTGCTGGTGTTGCCTACGCATACCTGGTCGTACATTCAGAAGGATCAACCTCGGTTCGAGGTGGAACATTCGCCGGTTTGCGTAGGCATTCTGCCGGAGCTCTTCCGCCAAAGGCCGGGGGTCGTGCGCTCGTGGCATCCTACTCATTCGGTCGCCGCATTGGGGCGGGAGGCTAGGGCGTTTACGGCGGATGATCATCTGTTCGATACGCCTTGTGCCCGAGGCTCCTCGTGGGGGAAGCTGCTGGACCGCAAAGCAACGATTCTGCTGGTGGGGGTCGATTTGAAACGGAATACCTTCATTCATGGAGTCGAAGAATGGATGGATATCCCGGGGAGGCTGACCGACGATCACGAGATGTTGTACACGATCACGCCGGACGGCACGGAAATTCCGGTCCCTTCCCGCAGGCATTGCGGGTTGCCTTGGTCGGAGCATTTTTGGAAAGTCGAAGAAGTTATTGAGTATCGGGGCGCGATGCGTAAGGGAAAACTGGGGGATGCGGTAGTTCGAGTCTGCGATGCGGCCGCGGTGGCGGAAGTCATCGTGGAAATGTTAAGGGAGGAGCCGGATTTGTTCTCCGATAATGAGCCGCTGAGGAACCCGGAGCGCTGGATGGGGACGACATCGCATATTGAATAGCAGGAGGAGAATCAGATGAAGACGATCACCGTACAGGAGCTGGTGGACGCGTTCCGGTTGGAAGTCCTCGCGGGGGAAGAACACCTGGGTCGCGAGATCGATCGTCCCCGGGCGCATCGTCCGGGGCTGGAGTTTGTGGGGTATTTTGATTTTTTTCCGATGAATCGGGTACAGGTGTTGGGCCGTAAGGAGATCAACTATTTGCTGACATTAAGCGTGGAGGAACGCAAGCTGCATATCGGGAATATCGTCAAATATCACCCGCCGTGCTTTATCGTGACGTCCGGGCAGCAGGAGATTCCTTATCTGGAGTTGTACTGCGAACAGGAAGGCATTCCGCTGCTGCGTACGGAAGAGACCGCGACGGAATTTATCGTCAAGCTGGACGGTTACCTGGTCAAGGCGTTGGCTCCGGAGATTTCGATCCACGGGGTGTGCGTGAACGTATCGGGCATCGGCATCCTGCTCCGCGGCAAATCCGGGATCGGCAAAAGCGAAACGGCGCATACGCTGATCCGCAGGGGGCACCGGTTTGTCGCGGACGATATCGTGGTGTTGAAGAAATTAAGCCCCACCACGCTGCTCGGAACCCATAACGAGACGACCCGCGAATTCCTGGCCTTGCGCAGCATCGGACTGATTAACGTGGTGCGCCAGTATGGGCGGCGGGCTTTTCAAGATGAGACGCGGATCGTATTGGACATTGAGCTGGTGCCATGGAAGGAAAATGCCTTGAACAATGAACTGGAGACGGTGCCGCAGTTTACGGAATACTTAGGCGTCCAAATCCCGCATATCGAAATCCAGCTTCAGCCTGGCCGGGACGTTGCCGGCCTGATCGAGGCCGCCGCGAACAACTGGTACTTGAAGCAACTAGGTTACAGCGCGGTAGATGAGTTTATGAAACGGATCGAGGGGGAGATGGGGGTGTAAAGCTTTACCAAAGTACGAGATATATCGGTGAGCTTCGTCGGTAAGATGAAATCACCTTAGAAGATAGACACAAAAAAGGTGTATGTCTGAAGGGGAAATTGAGAACATACACCTTTATCTGTGGCTCTGATGACAAACGAGTTATGATCTTTTATTAATAATTTTCATTATATCCCTGTGCAATTGCTGCTTTATCTGAAAAATCATCTGGTGCACCACCTGTGATTTGGCTGACAACATCCCCACCAGTATATAGAATACTTAAAGAAAACAAGAACTTTCCAGTGAAACCATAATTGTAATTGCCAAACCATTCTGATGTGCGTATTTCAGTGCCATTCCTCACTCGAGCTTGCCATTCTTTGTTGTAAGGTGTATAACCTGAAACGGCTTTATAATCCCAAGCGCCCCCTGGCTTTACTTTTCCAACCCAAAAGCCAAGGACATAAGTTGTAGCCGCGGAAGCATTTCCACCAATCCCTAAAGCAAGTGAATTCCAGATTTGTTCCATTTCCAGATAGTTGTTCCTTGCAATTGTGTATGCTTGTAAAACTGGTGGAGCGCCGGGATCACTAAATGGTACAATTGAGTTATTTAGTTCTTTTTTCTTTTGTTGGTCTCTTTCATAGACAATTTGGGCTATTTCATCCACAGGTGCAATTTGGAGATTGTAATTAGAATCAAATTTAACACCACCTGAACGAATTGCATGGTTTATAGTATTAATATTTGCTAGATATTCATTGAAAAGATACGGATCAATATCAATACTTTCAGCAGTTGCGCTAATGACAATTTGGCCATCATTAGTAAGTGAAACATAATTATTTTCCACTACTTTAGTGTGAATTTCTTGGTATTGCTCGGCTGTAAGTTCTAAATCTGTTTGAGAGTTTGCGGACGTAAGTCCAGCAAATGAGCAGAAGAATAATGAAATGGCTAAAATTAGAACGTAGACCTTTTTCAAAATAATATTCCTCCTTATATGGAAAATATTTCTTACAAGATCAATTATATATATTCCTGAAAAGGAAATAAATGGTTGAATAGTAACATATTAATGGGTATAATTGCATATTGATTAGTAAATTGGAAAAATGCAATAATAACTTATTATGTCTTTTGGGAGTAGACAGATGGAGGTGCAATTATGAATAGTATGTGGAAAATTAATGGAGTGAGCGTACTTTATGCATTTTCCCTATTTATTCAAGTGGAACTTCTGATTAATGTATACCGTCTTGAAAGAGTCATTGGAATCACCAATATGAATCGTTACGTACCTATTCCTATTCTCATAATTTTTATTCTGACATCTATCCTCGCTTATTTTCTAACAAAATTTCAGCTTAACCATAAAAAAATAAAATATATGACTACGGTTTTGTGGATCCCTTATTTCCTGATTTTCATAAAACTTTTCGCCTACTACTATCCAATCACCAATCCCCAAGAAATGCCTCTTCCGGGAATTGGTTTAGTAATTATTGTTGCAAGCTGTCTATACCCGCTTTACATCGCGTTATTAACATTTTGTGCTAGTCTTAAAGCAAGAGGGCCCCTTTAAACTATATCGACGAGCGCATTTTCTTCCACTTGCGGATTTTGCTGCGGAAGGATTTAAAGGGTGCTACGGTGTTGATGTGGACCCATTTCCAAATCGGCCAGTTGGAGGGGGTTGAAGCGGCCCACCTTCTGCCTCCCTGCGTAAATAGTTCTTCATCACTGAAACTCTCAAGCCAGGGCGTCAGATTATCGACAGCCTCAATAAACAATACCCTGAGTTGGGACAAGGATTGGTCATGATATTGGTTGTAGAAGCTTTGGTATAAACCACCCAATTGGTTCCACTTATATCCGGGCGCAGGCGTAACGACCTCTTTGCCTTCCAGTTCATCGCGATCCCACCCGCGGATGAGGTTGATCCAGCCCAGCTGATAGGCAATCATCTCCTGCGGCGTGCGGTCCACTTCCTTCAACCGCAAGGCTTTATCCATTTCGGGAATTCCCTCAAATTCTGCGATAAAGAGTTGAGCGGTTTTCTGGATTTCAGAGATTAAAGCTTGTTTGTTGGTATATCCTTGCATGGAGTTTCATTCCTTCATGTTCAATTTTGTACATATTATAACATTCTGCTTCCTTCGTTGGCCTGTGTGTTTATGGTAAACTAGAATCAACTTCAAGATCGGCTGAGCCAAAGAATGAGGAGGGTTTGCGATGCAATGGCAGGAAGTGAGGAAGCTGTTTCCCGATCAATTCGTTCTTCTTTCCGTTCTTGATTACCACGAAGAAGCGGGGAAGAAAATGGTTACGGAAGTAGCCCCTGTAAGGACCGTTCCGGACAATGAGGCCAACAAGGCGTTCTTTAATGTGGAGCCGGGGCAGATTGTCTATCATACCTCAAACGAGGAATGCATCATTCATTTGAGGAATAACCCTCTGGTCAGAATGAGGCACTAGGCATTCGGGGTTACTTATGAAAATGGTGATCCCGTATATGAGGCGTATGGAGTTGGCGGAACTGTTCCGTTTTACACGAAAATTCTCGATGAAATTATCATAGATTCTCTTAGTTTGAAGCGCATCGAAGTGGATGTTGGCATGCTGCCTAAATCGTATCATGGTTTGCTTAGCTTGGATATTCTACAAGCAAACGGGTTTATCGTTGATTTGGACAAGCTTGAACTGAGATTACCTGAGTCAATAAGTTAAGCTATTAATTATTGGCTGAAGCATGGTACAAATCCAATGAATGATATGAGGCGGTTTCCAATCAAAGGGGACTGCCTCTTTTTGCTTCATGGATTTTGGCTCGAAATCAAAAACGGAATTGTAGGTACAAGTACTGGAATCAATCTATTTACAAACCAACAGTCGGTATTTATAATGAAAGTACATAAAATTTGAAGCAATATCTGGAGGGTTGGGATTGAAACAGGAGGAGCGCAGACAACGAACGTTAAGACAACTGATCGATGCAACGAAAACGTTGATCCAGGAGAAGGGATGCCATTCGATTACGATGCAGGACATCATGGGCAGATCGGGCCTGTCTAAAGGCGCGATTTTCCACTACGTCAACAGTAAGGATGAACTCTTTGTGTTGCTTCTGCAAGAAGGGCTTGAAGAAACCAACAGACGCTTCATGAATGAGATCGAGGAAGGGCGACGGAACTTTGAGGATCCGATGCAGAAAATCAAGGACAGTATTGTCGAATACGAAAATCCGCAGAACGTGACCAACAAAGTGCTCGTGTACTTGTTCGGCAAAGAGGAAGATCCGGCGGTTGCGGATGCCTTGAAGCAGTATTATGACCGAACCGTATTTCTATCTCAGCTTTGGATTGAAACCGGTCAGCAGCACGGCGTCATTCCCGAAACGGTTGAAGCGGACAAAACGGCGGAGTGGTTCACCTTGATGACACTGGGATTCCGAATCCGCGCAAGGATTCCGAACGTGCAGGCGATGGTTAAAGCGCAGGACTTAACCGCGCTGATGACGGACATTTTGAACCCCGGCAAGAAACGGGAAGAGAAAGGATAAGCGGACGTGGGATTATGGTTAACCTTGCATTTCATCGGTGTCTTCCTGATGGTTGGAAATATCGTAACGGCGGCATTTTGGAAAATACGGGCCGATCGAACCGGGAATTCACTAATTATGCACTATGCAGCTAAGAATGTGATGATTGCGGACTATATTTTTACGATTCCCGGACTCGCCCTGATCGTCCTTTCCGGCGGTATGATGACGGGGAGCTTGGGCTACTCTTTGGCGGGTCTGAATTGGCTGACCTTCTCCTTAGGCTTGTTTACTGTGACCGGACTGATCTGGCTGCTCATCCTCATTCCCATGCAGCGCAAAATGATCCGCCTGAGCGCCGAAGGCATCGAGAGTGGCACCGTCACAGCGGACTATCATAAGGCTTCTCGGAATTGGGCGGTGTATGGCACGATGGCTACCTTGCTGCCGCTCGGGATTCTTTTTCTGATGATCACCAAAGGTTTCTAATGCCACGGGATTCGCTTAATCTGAAAACAACGGAGGTCTGCTCATGGAACCCCTGATTACCCTTATCGTTGTTACGCTGGCGATCCTTGCCCTGGGAGCTGCGGGAGTCAAACGGCTGCGAACTTGGCCGATTGCCCTCCGGGGCGGGGTTGCAGCGATGTTTGTGTTGACCGGTACGGTGCATTTCGTTTGGATGCGGGAGGAGCTTATAAGCATGGTGCCGCCCATTTTGCCTTACCCTGGATTTATTGTCACGCTCACCGGTGTGTTGGAGTTGGCCGGAGCTATTGGCTTACTGTGGCGCCCGACGGTCATCTGGGCGGCGGGAGGGCTCTCGCTTCTCCTCATCTGCATGTTTCCGGCAAATGTAAATTACGCCCTTTCCGGCATGGCGACAGCCGCGCACGATGCGGTGCTTCCCCGTACGTTGATGCAAATCGTCTTTCTGTCGGCGACCCTGGCCATTATGGTTTATTACTTGCGGCATCGAACCCCGAACTCGTAAGACGGATTTAGGCGGGATTTGACGAATCTTCCATTTCGTAATAACTTGGGAGTAGGAAGAATGCACCAAGGGCCAAAGCATGGCCACACCAAGAGACGACAAGAGGCGGGCCCCGAATCAAGGGGGAGGACCGCCTCTTTTTTGCGCCATTTCGCGCGACTCAATCTCTATTACATAAGGATAGGAGTACGAACATGAATGAAGAGCTGATCCAGATGCTGCTCGCTTTTCGGGAGGAGCGGAACTGGGGGCAATTCCATAATCCGAAGGATTTGGCGATTTCGCTAAGTTTGGAAGCATCCGAGCTTTTGGAGAATTTCCAATGGAAATCATCCGAAGACGCGGTATCGCAGAAGAGACAAGACATCGCCGACGAACTGGCCGACGTGCTGATTTACTCGATTTATCTGGCCGATGCGCTGGACTTCAACATCGAAGACATCATTCGGGACAAAATGCGGCGGAACGGCGCCAAGTATCCGGTGGACAAGTCTTTTGGCAAGATGACTAAATATAACGAGCTATAGGAGTGCGGCAGCATGATTATATATAGCAGCAATGCATTGCAGTTCCGCGAGTCGGTGGACCGCAACCAGATTACGGTGGAGATTGAGCAAGCTTTTATGAACAAGATAGGGATGAGACCCAGCCCGGGCGAAAAAAGAGCTTGGAACAACTCCATGCAGTTCATGGAACGCGTCATCCGAAACTCCAACATTGCCGACGATTGCGGCGTCATGATTGAATATAACATCCCGGCGACCAGCAAGCGTATCGATTTCATCGTGGCGGGGCAGGACACGGAGGGCCGGGATAATTTTGTGATCGTAGAGCTGAAGCAGTGGGATGCAGCCCGGGCGACGGATCGGGAGGACGTGGTCATGGCCTACATCAACGGTCGGCAGCGTGAGATCCCGCATCCGTCCTACCAGGCGTGGTCCTACCGCCAGTTTCTGGAGGATATGAACGAAGCGATTCACAGCAGCGACCTCAAGAGCTATTCCTGTGCTTATTTACATAACTACCGCGTGCCGGAGCCTGATCCGCTCAAGAGCGAACGCTATCAGAACATCATCCGGGAAGCCCCCTTATTTATGGCGGACGATACGGCGAAGCTCCAAGAGTTTCTGCATCAACACGTCGGTAAAGGGAACGGCATTAATCTGCTGTACTTAATCGAAAACGGCAAAATCCGCCCCTCCAAAAAGCTGATCGACCATGTGGATGGGCTGTTCAAGGGGAATGCCGAGTTCATTTTGCTGGACGAGCAGAAGGTCGCTTACGAGACGATCATCAGCCTGGCCAAAGACCCAAGCCGAAAAAAGACAATCATCATCAAAGGCGGACCGGGCACCGGCAAATCCGTCATTTCTATGAATGCGCTAGGCGGCTTGCTGAAGCACAAGCTGAACGCCAAGTTTATTGCGCCTAACGCATCCTTTAGAACGGTGATGGTGGAGACGTTGGCGAAGCAGCAACCGAAGAACAAAGCCCGGGTTCGCGGATTGTTTGCGGGATCGGGGCAATTTGTCGATAGCCCGGAGAATTTTTTTGACGTGCTGATCGTTGATGAAGCTCACCGCCTGAAAGGAAAAGGGGCCTACCAATACCGTGGCGTGAACCAAATCGAGGATATTATCAAAGCCTCGAAGGTCAACGTCTTTTTCATCGACGAGTTCCAGCGAATCCGTCCGGACGACATCGGCACCGTGGCCGAAATTGAGCGTATCGCGGCTGACTATGGCTCCGAGGTTTACGAGTACACCTTGTCGGCCCAGTTCCGCTGCTCGGGAGCCGAAGGCTTTATCAACTGGATCGATCATGTGCTGCAAATCCGTCCAACAGCTAACTTTAGCGGCTGGGACCAGGACACGTTTGAATTCAAGCTGTTTGACACGCCGAATGCGGTCTATGAGGAGATCAAAGCGAAGGTAGCGACGGGGCACAAAGCGCGGATGCTCGCTGGATTTGCCTGGGACTGGACCAAAGACACCGAAGGCAACCGCAACGGCGAAGTCGCGGACGTCACCATCCCGGAACATGGCTTCCAAATGCCGTGGAACGGCCGCTCCATCTCCAGTACCTGGGCTATCCACGAGGACGGCGTAGATCAAATCGGCTGCGTCCACACTTCTCAAGGCCTGGAGTTCGACTACGTCGGCGTGATCATCGGTAACGACCTGAAATACGATCTGACCACCATGGAACTCTATGCCGATTACAACGAATACAAAGACACCATGGGCAAAAGAGGCCTGAAAAACAACCACGACCAGCTCACCAAGCTGATCAAAAACATCTACAAGGTGCTGATTTCCCGCGGGATGAAGGGGTGTTATTTGTATTGTCGGGACCCGGAGTTGAGGGGGTATTTGGAGGAACAGTTGAATAGAGTAATGAAAAACTAAACCTCGTAAAATCCAAAGGCACGGCAATCTTGTGTTTTATGATCGAATACCCAAACCATCAACCTTATTACAAAAGGCGGATGGTTTTCTTTTTGCTTAGCGTAGATCACGCGACATAAAAATATTTCCATAATTAGAATAAAATATAAATTATCTCGTAAGAATCTTTTAAAAAGAAGGGAAATATGATACTATTTTCCATATAATAATAGAATTAAAATTAATTTACTTCTTAGGACGATATTTGGGTATACGAAACTAATTACTTATGGTTAATATTGTAGTTCTGGCCAACTTATAGCGTTCTTATAATCCTTCGTATTTAACAAAGTTAGTCAGATGAAAACCCAACAAATTAACTGAAAAATGGCATTTTTCTGATTGTACCGGGACTACTAAGATCTGCTTAGTGTCTAGTTACAATAAATAAAAAAAGTCAGTTCCCACCAAGGTAATCATTAAAGGGCACAATTAGGAACTGACTCATGCGCTCTTTACTTTGCTATGTAAGCAAGTGGCATAAAGTCTTTTATAATGCATCCATATACGCTTTACATAACAAGGGGAAAGAGTAGCTCATTTGAAAAAGAGGGGGTGGCCATTTTTATATGCAATAGTGTAACAGCTTCAGCTTCAAATAAGGGTTAGTAAAAATATTGACGAGAATTCTATTTTTATGGAGGGAATTTTATGAAAAAGAAAACACTCTCAATACTCCTTGCCGTAAGTCTTACAAGTTTGCTTTCAACGTCTGTATTTGCTGCTGATACACCTACACTAGGCTATAAGTGGAGTAGCAAAAATACTACTTATCAAAATAATGGTTCAAATAGTGCTTATAAGGGCATTTGGACAACTGGAGCAAAAGAGTGGAATGATGCGACTGTAGTAACACTATCTTCTGGAACTAACACCAACTTTACAGCAGGTAATACAACAAATTCTTTGGCTACATGGGATGGAGTTATGGAACCTGTCTATAACTCCAATAAAACTTTCAAATCGGTTAAAGTGTGGGTGAACGATTACTATACTTCACAGAGTCAATACATCACTACAGAAAATGCAATTCAAAGCATTGCAACACATGAATTAGGTCATGCTTTAGGATTAGACCATGCACCAGTAAGAACACTTTCGGTAATGGTACCGGCTACCTTCTTCTCGGATGGAACGTTTGCTCGTGTTCAATACTTTCCGGGAAATGGAGATATAAACTCGGTAAACAATATTTATAGTAGTAATTTTACTTCATTACAGCCCAACATAGATGAAAACGATTTTGTTGAAGGTAAAGAACTAGTTACTCTTGATTTTTCTTGGAGTAAGTGGTACCTAAATTTAGAAGATCTTGCTAAGGATGCTGACTTAGTTATCAAGGCAGATGTAGTTGCTAATGAGGGTACTGTCATTGGGGAAAACTATTTTGATTATAAGAACAAGACTAAAGTAAATATTCAAGAGGTTTTTAAAGGGGATCCCGCACTATCTAATCAATCAGTCTCGCTTTATCAAATGGGGGGAGAAGATGAAAATGTTGCGGTAAAATATCATGGAACAACGCCTCTAAACAAAAATGATAATGTCATTCTCTATTTAAAGAAAGTAGGTGAGGGTGAATATATTCCGATCAATGAAGATGTTAGCATCTTTAAATGGGATACTAATCAGGGATTTGTAAATCTACAGAGCAAGCAGTCCTTTACAGAACCGGAAATAGTAAAATTTTCTGAATTTTAAGAGGAACCTGAAATAAGCAGCCGATTATGGCTGCTTATTTCAGGTTCCTCGCTGTTGTATTGGTACCACAATAAGAAAAGATGCCACACTCTTAATGGTGTTAGAAGTTTATTTCACCCCTTCCATTTTTTCCGCTTTATAGTAAACACCATCTTCATCATCTTGAACTGCAATATATTCATTCGTTTCGACGTTTTTAATTTTGAACAGTTTTGTTCCTTTTTTGTACTTATTAGAGAATAGATTCGGTAGATTACTGGATTCATTTGTGGAATATTTTTTTATGGCACCAATTTCTTTATCAATTTCCGTAGTGGTTTGATTTGTAATTTTATAAACTCCGTGATTCCATGTCACAACATTAAATGCCCAACTTTGTATGTTGGGTTGATTTGAGTTTGAACAGGACACTAGAAAAAACTGCATAGCAAGTAATAATAGTACTTTCTTCATCCAAAGTCCCTCCTCATTAGACATTATTATTAACAGACGCTTCCAATTTCCGAAAAGTTGCATGTAGTCAATATTCCGATTAACTATAACATTCTCAATGCTATTATTACTATTATTGAGCACTTTGATAATTCCATTGAAAATTATACAGTATGTTTTGCATTGCCAGACTCAACCAGATACAAAATAAGTCAATGATGTTTTGTGTTTTCGCTCTCATTGTTCGCAACATAGGTTCTCTGCCGCTTCGCAATCCCTTCCACAAACATCTAACCGTTAGCGGCGATTCAATACCACCTTTATCTGCTGTATGCGTATTTGTTGAAGGCGAATGTGTACGGTGCAAGGCAAGAGTACGAACGGGATTTGGAGTATGTTGCTATGTATTGCGGCGAATGTGCAGGAGATTAGTTGTACGTGCGCAAATTGCAGGATTGAAACGGCCGCTATAGGGCTTAGGACAGAAATAAGGAGCCGGAACAGCCACCCGACATCCCGCACAACATTTTGGGTGGGAAACTTCCAAATTGCTTGGATCAATAACCCGCACCCTTGGCGCTAACATGGGCGGGTTATTTTCGTTCTTGCAGATAAGTGGGCAAAGCCGACACGAATATGCCGTGGATCATTTACTCCAACTTAAAATCAAGCTTCATCTGAATTTCCAATCCGCGTTTGGTTACATATAACTGAGCCTGACGCAGACTTTCTTTCTTGTCCGGGTAGATGGCCATGGCGATGAGAACGGCATTGTTTTTAAAATGATCCGAATGATCATTCATCCTGGCGAACTCCTGATTTGGAACGTGTCCAAGTTGAAGATCATATTTCGTGTTTGTGGCGTGAATAGGGTACAGGTTTAGAAATAGAATAACGGCGCAGACGCCCACGCCTAAAACCAACGTGACGGGGAGGATTATTCTCCGGTTCAACGGTCGTCCCCCTTTCCCTAATCCGTTACGGCTTCCTGGCTAAGTACAAATCGATGGTATCGTGTAATTCAACCTTTCCGCCGAAATGGTTGATGGCTTCGATGATCTCTTGCTCTAAACGCACGCGTTGCTCCTCCGGGAAAGCCCGATGGTCCGAATACGTATTTAGGAGGGCTACATAGCTTGGTGCATCAAAAGTTCGGGTGTGATGATATAATTTGAAATTCGCGCCGACAAAACCATATTGTTCGAGGGTATGAACCATTTCCAAGCTTTTCTGTTCGGTATGTGGGGCAGGTTCTTTCGAGGAGGGCGCGTATTTCGCGTATATCCTCTGCATGGCTTCATGCAACTCGTCTTTCCGGGCCGGGAACGGACGATTCCAGAATAACGCGAGTACGCCTCCGCTTCGCAAGAGCTGATACACCTTGGGATATCCGATCTCTTGCGGGATCCAGTGGAACGCCGTGGCGGAGTAGATTAAATCGTATTGCTCAGGCTCCAACCTGACGCTTTCGAAATCACTCTGAATCACGCTGAAATGAGGAAACCTTGAAAACTTCTCCGCAGAAAATTTGGCCAAATCTTCCCCCAGTTCGATGGCGGTCATCTCGCAGCCGGTGTTCAAGAAAGGAAGGGTGGCTTGGCCCGTCCCGATGCCCACCTCAAGGGCCTTCATCCGCGGGTTGAGGTCAGAATACCGAATCACATCCTGAAAAAGTTCCTGCACATACGTGGGACGCATCTTCTCATAGTTCACAACGTCCTCATTAAACTTCAGGCGCAAATCCATGAATCACTTCCCCCTTCACTCTCGCGTTCAGTCCAATTTGGAAGAATGATACTCGACCCATTTCTCAATTTCGCTCTTTAAAAAGATATAACTTCGGTTGGGAAGCTCCATCCGGGGCAAAAACGAGTAGGTATCATAAACGCTCCCATTGAAATTTTCCCTCTTCTTCCGGTCCAATTCCAGAATATCCTGCAACTCACTCCTGGTGATGCCTAGGTAATCGGCTAATTCGCTTTCCGTCAATATCGACTTATCTTCGCTAACCTTCTGCTCCGGTATAGCCGGATCGGGTTTCTCCTCTCCCCGCTCGGCCAGTAGATAACATCCTCCTAAAAAAGAAAGAGATAGAATCAAACTGCAAATGATATTGCTGTATTTATGCATCCCCATGCCATCCTCTCTTGCCCGTTCGACGGTATACCTTCTAGAAATATATAACGTTATAGGCATATTTTATCTTTCCTTAGGGCTCCGAGACAATGATTTTAAGCTATACTGTACTCAAACGATGGGAAATGAGGTGCCGGATGAACGAGGAACGGAAAGACGAGGTCGGGCGGAGGTTTCTGCTGACGCCGGAAATTTCGCAGGAAGAGCTTGGCGGGCTGGAGATTCAGGAGTTGATTTTTTTGGTGCATGCCGCCAAGCGGTTTAAGGCGGAGGAGGCTTATCCGGACGTGTATCTGGACGAACGGATCAAGGTCCTTACTGGCGTGCTGTACGAAAAAATAAAGAATGCCGATACGCTGTATCTCGCGTGCGACCAGGCGACCGGGTATCCTTACGTGGATGGGGAAGACCGGGTGTGGATGTTCTCGCAGGAGGCGTATGCCGCGAACGCGGAGGATTATTTTCGTCAGCAGTTCTTGATGCTGGAGATGAAACCGATCGGCGGGGAGGACGTGCTCAGGACGTTCGGGCAGCTTCATATTCTGGGATTACCGAAAGTTCTTGTGGACAACGGGCAGTATCATATCGAATTGAACCGGGACGAGATCGTGCCGCCGCCGGATTGGACCGGGACGCCGGAGATCAGCATCCCCGTGACGAATCCGGGGCTGCAGCGGGCGATGATCCGCTTCTTCCAGACGCTGCATGCGCCGACAGGCGATCAGGAAGCTCGCGGACGGGAGCTGAACGCACTGGAGGCGGAAATGCTTGATGAAATTTTGCAGGCGAAATATTTGCTGCCCATGCAGTTGAAGGAGTCCGATCCTTCGCCTGCGGATGAGCAAGGAATGAAGACGTTGAAGCAAGGGACCGTCATTCAATTCGGTGTGCTAAGCGCGGAGGACGGTTCGGCTTGGCTCCCGGCGTTTACCGATTGGCCGGAGTTCGAGAAGGTTTACGACAAAACGACCTGGAGCAGCAACATCGCGGCGTACGACGACCTGCTGGCGGTGTCGGGAAACATGGATGGCATCGTTCTCAATTGCCAGGGTATCTCGCTGCGAATCGACGCCAACAACCGGGAGCGGATCGAGGCTTTCCGTAAGGAGCGGAAATTACAGTAACCGAAGTCCGCAGTATCCCGCATGAGCTCGCAGCAGATCCCCCTTTGCATAAATCGTCTGGCTTTGGCACAACCTTCCTGGATGAAAGTCATTCGTTCAGAGGAGGGGGTTCGCCCAATGATATGGTTATTTGTCCTGATCTGTCTCGTCGTGCTCCTTGTCGTTGCATTGGATTTATTCCAGAAGCTGTACCCGCCGTTTGGCGGGAAGCCGTCACCCGAAGACATGAAGCGCTACCGGCAGTCGCCGAATTATAAAGGGACGAAATTTCAATATCCCCTGGAGACGAAAATGTTCAAACCCTCGCCGGGCAGCTGGATTACGGCCTTCCGGGAATATGTGCAGCGGAAACCCCAATTGAAGCCGGATCGGCCGCTGCCTCAGGTCCCATTGACTCGGCAGATGATCGAGGAACTCCAGGAGGATACGGTCGTCTGGTTTGGTCATTCCGCTCTTTTGCTGCAATTGGGAGGAATTCGATGGTTGCTGGACCCGATGTTAGGCGCATCCTGTTCCCCGATTGGGGGCGACAAAAGATTCAATCGCGAACTGCCCTTCGGGAGCCTGAACGAGCTTCCGCCGATCGATGCCGTCGTGCTGTCCCACGATCATTACGATCATCTGGATTACGGCACGATCCGGCAATTGAAGGACCGGGTGGGGCGCTTCATCGGGCCGCTGGGCATCCGCTGCCATCTGGAACGGTGGGGCGTGGCCCCCGGGCAGATCGAGGAATACGATTGGTGGGAAGAGCTGGAGTTTCAGGGCGTTCGGTTGGCCTGCACGCCGGCCCGGCATTTTTCGGGGCGGGCGCTGTTCAAACAGGGCGGCGGCGGTTTATGGTGCTCCTGGGTGTTGACCACGCCGAAGACGAGGGTCTATTTTAGCGGGGATAGCGGATATGGCCCCCATTTCAAGGAAATCGGCGAAAAATACGGGCCGTTCGACCTCACTTTGATGGAGTGCGGACAGTATGACGACCGGTGGTGGGATATCCATATGCTGCCGGAGCAAACGGCACGGGCTCACCTCGACGTCAGGGGGAACGTGCTGCTGCCGATCCATTGGGGCGCGTTTTCGCTGGCGATGCACAGCTGGTACGATCCGATTCGCCGGCTGAGCGAAGAGGCCAAACAGCGAGGCATTCCGCTGGCGACGCCAAAGATCGGAGAACCCGTTCGGATCGGGGCGTCCGATTATCCGACGGAAGCTTGGTGGAAATCGGCAAGCTCGACACGGAACGCACCTGGGTTGCGAGGCGCACGCCCATCCAGCACAATGAAGTAATCGCGTCCTCTGGAAGATCCAGCTGGGACGATAACCGATAAACGATGAACGAAGGAGAAGCCGATGAGCCCATCAAACGATAATCCGCAAACCGGATGGAATTTCGATAATACCTACGCCCGCTTGCCGGAGTTCTTCTTCACGAAGCAGGAGGCCAAGCCGGTGCGGTCGCCGAAGCTAACCGTGCTGAACGACTCGCTCGCGGTGGAGCTCGGCTTGGACCCTGAGGCGCTGCGAAGCGAAGAGAACCTTGCCGTCTTCGCCGGCAACGGGCTGCCGCCGGGGGCGGAGCCGCTGGCCCAGGCCTATGCGGGCCACCAGTTCGGGCATTTCACGATGTTGGGGGACGGCCGGGCCCTGCTGCTCGGCGAGCAGATCGCGCCTGGCGGCGATCGCTTCGACATCCAGCTCAAGGGCTCCGGCCGGACGCCGTACTCGCGCGGCGGCGACGGGCGCGCCGCGCTGGGCCCGATGCTGCGGGAGTACATCATCAGCGAGGCGATGCACGCGCTGGGCATTCCGACGACCCGCAGCCTGGCGGTGGTGACCACCGGGGAGACGGTGGTCCGGGAAGAGGGCTTGCGCGGGGCGATTCTCACCCGCGTCGCCGCCAGCCACGTGCGCGTCGGCACGTTCCAGTATGCCGCGCAATTCGGCGAGCCGGCGGACGTCCGCACGCTCGCCGACTACGTGATCCAGCGCCATTACCCGGAACTGGCCGAGCTCGCCGACAGCGGCGAGGCCGGGCGCTATTTGGCGCTGTTGCGGGAGGCGGTCCAGCGCCAGGCTGCGCTGATCGCCAAGTGGCAGCTCGTCGGGTTCATCCACGGGGTGATGAACACCGACAACATGGCCCTCAGCGGCGAGACGATCGACTATGGGCCCTGTGCTTTTATGGACGCGTACGACCCCGCGACCGTATTCAGTTCCATCGACCGTCATGGCCGATATGCCTACGGCAATCAGCCCAACATCGCGGTATGGAACCTGTCCCGGTTCGCCGAGAGCCTGCTGCCGCTGCTTCACGAGGAGGAGGATCAGGCCGTCCGGCTCGCCGAAGAGGCGCTTCATGGCTTCGCCTGGCAATTTGAAGCGGCCTGGCTGCAAGGAATGCGTTCGAAGCTGGGCTTGTTCGGCGAACAGGAGGAGGATGCCGCCCTCGTCAAAGACCTGCTCGACCTGATGCAGCAACACCAGGCCGATTTCACCAACACGTTCCTCGCCTTGACCTTTGACCGGCTGGAAGAACCGCCGATGGCTGGCACCCCCGAGTGGTCGGGATGGCTTACGCGCTGGCAGGCACGGATCGCCGCGCAGACCGAAACTCAAGAAGCGGCCCGCGAGTTGATGCACCGCAGCAACCCGGCGGTGATCCCACGAAACCACCGGGTGGAGGAAGCTTTGGAGGCCGCCGTGGAGCGGGACGATTACAGCGTGATGGAACGCTTGTTGGAGGCGCTAAGCCAGCCCTTCGCCCATACACCGCAGCAGGCGGAATACGCGGAGCTGCCGGCGGCTTGCGACCGGCCGTACCGCACGTTTTGCGGCACCTAACCTTCCGGGCCTGGCCGCTGGAGTAGAAGAATCCATCATCTCGGTATTTCCGCAACGCAAAAAGAGCTGTCCCTCAGGTCGTGGCAGGACCTGCGGAGACGGCTCTTTTACGTTCCACCCACGAACCGCCTCGCATCGCCGACCTCCAGCAACTGCACATTCCGCTTCAATAACGCGGTATCGCTGACGATCCAGGTGTGCTCCTTGGAGTTGCGCTGGCGGATGGCAAGGAAATGCCGCGGGCTGCCGGCATAGATTTTGAAGCCTTTCGCCCGGCAAGACGCGCAGAATCGGACGCATTCCCCGGGGCTTTGGTCGGGAAAGCGAACCTGCTTAAACACCTGACGCCGAACCAGCAAAGTTGCACCCTGCACTAAAGGGACGAATCGACCGGCCATCGCGGGGTAGCGGTACAGAAGGCGCGGTTCGCCGTTCAGTTGCATGTAATGGGCTCTTTTTCCGACAATGTCGGCTTTGGTCTGGCAAAGGGTGCGTACGCTGTCCGTCAAATAACGGGGCGCGTAATAGTCGTCGTCATCGAACTTGGCAATCAGCGGGTGCTTGGCAAGCTTGACGCCCAAGTTCAGGCAAGCTCCTAGGGAGACGGAACCCGGCACGCTGACGATTCTGACGTTCGGGAACCGCCGGGCCGCCTGTTTGTACTCGCTGATCCGCAGGCTGGGGTGATTCAAGATCACGATCAGCTCTTTGTGCGGGTGCTCCTGCCGGACATAGTTTCGGAACAACGCGTCCATGCAGTCCCTCCGTTTGGTACAGGTAAGGATCGAAACTCCGTTTTTCATTACAGAACACCCTTTGGTTTGCGCTGTACGAATTTTTTGAAATTCCGGACGTTCGGAATCGTTCGGTGGTGGGCGATCAACTCTTGCTCGCTGATGATCCAGGTGTGGCCTTGGGAGTTTTTGCGGCGGATCGCCACGAAGTTGCTTTTCTCGCCGGAGTACACTTTGAAGCCCTTCTTCCTGCAGCGGAGGCAGAACACATCGTCTTCCCCCACGTTCCGTTCGGGAAACGGAACCCGCTCGATCACGGCCTTGCGAAATACGAGCGTTGCGCCCGGCAGCCGTGAGGCTATGCGGTTCTCGTCGCGGGGAAAACGCAGGATTAGCGTCTTCGAGCCGTTCAAATACATGTAATGCGCCCGCTTGCCGATGACGTCAGCCCGGCTTCTGTGCATCACCTGCAGGCTGGCCGTCAAGTAATAAGGGGCATAGTAGTCGTCGTCATCGAACTTGGCGATGTAGTCATATTTCGCTTTCTTTGCGGCGAAGTTGATGCAAGCGCCAAGGGACCAGGCACCAGGGGCGCGGAACACGCGGACGGTCTTCCATTTTTTCGCCATGCGCAAATAGGGTTCGAGCGGGATGCCGTCATTGTTGACGACGATGATCAGCTCTTTCATGGGGTAAAGCTGTAGGGTGAAATTATGGAACAAGTTCTTGAGATAGCTATGGCGGTTCGTGCAGGTGATAACGGAAACTCCAGGTTGTGGTTTCGCTTTGGGAATTCTCCGGCCGGCCTCCATATCATCGCTCCTCTGGCTCGTGGTCTTGCCAACATACGTTTCTCCCTTCCACAATATGTCCCCCGACCTCAACGGTAACGGCTTACCCGCAAAATGGGGCAGTACCTCTAGGCGACGAAGGAACCTATCCGGAACGGGCGATTGCCCAGGTCATAGGAGAGCCAGTCCCTCATTTGGCAACGCCCCCCGCTATGCAGTATACTCTGATTGAATCGACCCATCATCCACTCTTCATGTAGGAAAAGGCGGTATTGTACATGTTTATAGCATTCGGAATCGTATTGGTTCTCCTCATTGGCATTACGTTGTTTATCCGGCTGTATCCGGCCTTTGGCGGAAAGGCTTCGGCTTCCGAGCGGGCGCGGTACGCGCAGTCCCCTCAATGGCAAGGCAAGAAGTTCGCCTACACGGAGCCGACCTCCTCGTTCCAGCCCTCGTCGGGCAACATGGTTTCGTTGCTGCGGGATTACCTGCGCGGCAATCCGCGGGTCCGACCGGACCGGACGCTGCCGGTCGTAAGGCTGGGGCGCGAGTTACTGGAGGACCGGGACCGTGATTGGGTTGCTTGGCTTGGCCATTCGGCGCTGCTGCTGCACCTCGGAGGCAAGCGGCTCCTGCTCGATCCGATGCTGGGCCCGTCGCCCACGCCGGTCCCTCCCTTCGGCGGCAAACGGTATAACCGGCAGCTGCCGGTGGAGCCGGAGGACTTGCCGGAGATCGATGCCGTGATTCTATCCCATGACCATTATGATCATTTGGATTACGGCACGATCCGGAAATTGAAGGATAAGGTAGAGCGGTTTTTCGTCCCGCTGGGCGTCGGCAGCCACTTGCAACGGTGGGGCGTGGAGCCGGAGCGGATCAGCGAGCATGACTGGGGGGAGGAGCTCGACTGGAACGGCTTGCGGCTGGCCTGCACGCCGGCCCGTCATTTCTCGGGCCGGGGGCTGGCGAACCGGGACGGCACCTTGTGGTGCTCCTGGGTGATCGCGTCCCCGAAGCGGAAGGTCTTCTTTAGCGGAGACAGCGGGTATGGTCCGCATTTCAAGCAGATCGGCGAGAAGTACGGCCCCTTTGATCTGGCTTTGATGGAGTGCGGTCAATATGATCCGCGCTGGAGCGACATCCACATGCTGCCGGAACAGACGGTTCAGGCTCACACGGACGTACAGGGGGGCGTGCTCGTTCCGATTCATTGGGGGGCATTCACTTTGTCGCTGCACGATTGGAACGATCCGGTCCGCCGCGCGACCGCGGAAGCCAAACGCCAAGGCGTGCCCATCGCCACGCCGAAAATCGGCGAGCCGGTCTATATCGGGGACCCGGCCTACCCTAAGGAGGCCTGGTGGGCCTAAACGGCGCAAACGCGGTCGCCGGCAGGCAAGCGAACGGCCGGTAAGTGTTAGGTGCTCAGCGTTAGGCGGCAAGTCGACAAGCGGTAAGCGCTAAGCAAACAGAAAGCGGCTTGGCCCGAGGACGGTTTGCGTCTGAGGGGGGAGCCGTTTTTTTATACATTTTGCTTGTAACGAAATCGCGATTCGCGAGTCTTATGTTGGGTAAGGTGGTGAATCCTTGGACGAACTTGAGCAAATTTATGAGGCCTATTTTCGGGACGTGTACCGGTTTGTCTTGTCGTTAAGCCGAAATGAGCTGGTGGCGGAGGAGATTACGCAGGAGACGTTTTTTAAGGCGCTCCAGCAGCTAGACCGTTTCCAGGGTTCCAGCAAAATCAGCGTATGGCTGTGCCAAATTGCCAAGAACACCTATTTCACTTATTTGGACAAGCAGCGAAGGCTAGACCCGGAGGGAAACTTGGAACAGGCAGACGGAGGGATGAACTTCGAGCAGCGGTTCGTCGACAAGACGGAAGCCCTGTACCTGCATAAGCTGCTGCACGGCCTGGACGAACCCTATAAGGAAGTGTTTACGTTAAGGGTTTTCGGGGAATTATCGTTCGATCATATCGCCCAAATTTTCGGAAGAACGGAGAGCTGGGCCCGGGTGACCTTTCACCGCGCCAAGCTCCAAATCAGAGCTTTATGGAAGGAGGAAGAAGGATGAGCCGGATCTCTTGCGAGGTCATGGGGGATTTGTTGCCGCTCTATTGCGACAAGGTGTGCAGCCCGGCTTCCCGTGCCTTGGTGGAGGAGCATCTTTCCGGGTGTGCCGAATGCCGAGGACTGTTGGAGCAAATGAGCCGGGACATCGCGTTGCCTTTGCCCGAAGCCAAGGCGGGCACAGACAGGAACGCACGGGAACTGGAGGAGAATGGGTTAAGACGGATCCAGGTCTCCTGGAAAAGGTCCAAGACGTTTGCCTTCGTAAGGGGATTTCTGCTGGCTGCGGCGGCCTGCGCCTTGCTATGCTTGGTTTATCTCGGCTTAACCGAATGGAATGTCACGCGGGTTCCTTCGAAAGTCATTCAGATTACGGAGGTGAGCCGACTGCAGAACGGAAGAATCGCCTATCACGTCAAAATGACGGACGGTTACGCGGTTAACCAGGTCAAAGGGGTATGGGACGACGACCGTTTATACTTGGTTCCGATGCGTCCGCTGATCAAAACGCGGAAATTCGCCGACATTTCCCTGGCCAATACGTACGACACCCTCAATCTGGACCAGATTCGCGCGAACCGGAAGGCGGCGGGCAAGTCCGCAGACGTCCGGGCGATCTATTACGGGCCTCCGGAAGAGCCGATCCTGCTCTGGGAACAAGGAATCGAGCTGCCCCCGGCGAGCGCCGCGCTTGAAGCGCAATTTCAGTTTGAATAAGGGGCGGCAGCCCCGCATAACGGTCACCATGGGGTCGTTCCTCCTTTACATGAAATCAAAGAAATACCGCGTCACGTGAAAAAAGACCGGCGACGTATACGTCAAGCTGTCGACCAGGCTCAGGTAGCTCTTCTTCAATGCCTGCGCCTTGTCGTCGTCGCCGATCAGCAAATCCCGCTTTAGGACGGAGACGGTGGTGCTGCCGATAAAGCCGCCCAGCCCGATCAGCATCCCTGCGAACAGGCCAAACGGGGCGTCGAGCGGCGTCAGGATCGGAGCTAGGAAGTAAGCCGCGATGGAAGTCACCGCGAATGAGCAGGCAAAGCCCTCCCACGTCACGAACGGATTGGCCGTCGGCACGACCTTGCGTTTGCCGATATACGACGAAGCCGCATAATGGACGATATCGTTCAGTTGGGTCAGGACGACGAGATACAGGACAAGACCCGCCCCATACTGCGGCGTGGCGAACGGGAAATATGCGAGGTGGCTGAGACCGAACACCATCAGCATCAGTCCCCATTGAACCCGGCTCACGCTGCGCAAGAACCCGGCCGTTCCCTTGTTGATCATGCGGGGAAGCGGCAGGAACAGGAACACGTACACCGGGATAAAAACGATAAACATGCCGTACCACTCGATCAAAACCCAGTAGAACTGGGCCGGAATCGCCAGATACGCCCATAGGTACAATCGGCGCTCGGATTTGCGTGACCGGATCATGGAGAAGTATTCTTTTAACGCGAAAAAAGACAGCAGCATCACCCCCAGCAGCGAAACGACCGGATTAAACAAGGTCGCCAGGCAGAGGATCAGCCACATGCCCCACCAGGTGCGCAGGCGTTGCCGAAAAGCCGAATACGCCTTGCCGGGATGCTTCCGGTCCAGGACGAAACATACGGTATGAATGGCCGCCAGGGCCACGAAGATGACGATCATCGTCCATTGCAGGTTGTTCATCATCCAAATCCCAACTTCCTCAGGAGGTAGATTCCACCAAAGGAATCATATGTTATTATGGAGCAATAGTCTACAAATAGTCTACCGTGATAAGGGGAATTGAAGTCGATGGTTGCGGATCGCTCGGTGTTTATTTTGCTAACGAATACGGGTACGCTCTTTACCAAAATGATCAAGGGATACACGAGGGCCCCTTACAACCATGCCTCGATCTCGTTTAATCGCGAGCTGTCGGAGCTGTACAGCTTCGGGCGGAAGCATCCGAACAACCCGCTGAACGGCGGTTTCGTGAAAGAGGACATCAAGACCGGCACGTTCAGCAAATATCCGAACACGACCTGCGTCATTTACGAGCTGAAGGTCACCCCGCGCGAGGTGGAGAAAATGGAGCGCGTGCTCCAGCTGTTTATCCGCAAGCGGCAAAAGTTCCTGTACAACATCCTCGGCGTGATCGGCATCGCTTTGAAGGAGCCGATTGAGTTCAGCAACTCCTATTTCTGCTCGCAATTCGTGGCGGAAATCCTGGAGCGGTCGGGGATCAAGCTGTGGAACAAGCTGCCCGCGCTGGTCACGCCGGACGATTTCCGGCAGTGCGACCGGCTGCATCTCGTCTATGAGGGGAAGCTAAGCGAATACGAGCCCTAGAATATAGAAAATTTCTTCCGCCCCCCTTCCTCTCCCCATTTGGTTGTGGTACTCTGATGGTAACTTATTAAAGATGTTTAAAAAGTAGGAGGAGCCTGATGAGCGAGATGCCGGCTACGCCCAAAGAGATGAAGCAGATGATCCGCAGCGGGATCCGTTCCGCCCTGTTGGCCATGGGCAGCGCAACGAAAGCGGAGCTGAGCGGGAAGCTGGGCGTTAGCTTTCCGACCGTTAGCAAGTTTCTGGCCGAAATGAAGGAGGCCGGGGAGGTTACAGTCGCCGGGATGGATGACTCCAGCGGCGGCAGGCGGGCGGAGCGATACGCGTACAATCCGGAATTTATGCTGGGGCTTGCCGTGTTTCTGGAGCGGACGGAATCAAATTACGTCATTTACGATTGCAACGGGGAAGTGAAGGAGGAGGGCCGAGCGCCCGGCGTGTTGGCCGATGCAGGCGATAGCTTGGCCGAGTTGATCGAGGGGCTCATGGGGCGGTTTCCAAAGATCCGGTCGCTGGCGATCGGCGTACCGGGGGCGGTTAATCAGGGGCGGATCATTCATATCCCCGCCTACGATGCGCTTCAAAACTTCGATCTGAAGAACGCCCTCGAGAAACGGTTTGGGTTGCCTACCGTCGTGGAGAACGATATGAATGCCGCAGTGCTGGGGTATTACCACACCCACGATACGCGCGACAACCCGTCGCTGGTCTACCTCTATTTCGGGCAGAACGGGCCGGGGGCAGGGATCCTGATCAACGGCGACGTTGTTCGGGGCAGTACGTTCTTCTCGGGTGAGGTTTATTACGTCCCCCAATACGAGGAACGGAATTTCGGGCAGGCGTTGGCGCCCCGACCCCAGACGGGGGCAGGGATTGCGAGAGTGGATGCCGCGGGAGCGGATGCCGTCAGCCGCCTGATCGCGGCGTGCACCGCGCTGATCAACCCGCATACGGTGGTGTTCTGCCATGATGAAGTCAGCGTGTCCTTGCTGAACGACATCAAGGCAAAGAGCGCGCTATACGTTCCGTCCGAGCATCTGCCGCGCCTGATGATGAGCGATTGGCGGCGGGATTATTTGACCGGCCTTACGCATTTGGGGCTGACCCTGATGATTTAAGCATTCATTTCAACACCGGATAGGAGAAGGAGAACCCTATGGCTACATTCTTTTTGTTGATCATCTATTTGGCATTTATCAGTCTGGGTCTGCCCGACTCGCTGCTGGGCTCGGCCTGGCCGATCATCCGGGGCGACCTGAACGCGCCGCTCGGCACCGCCGGCGTATTATTCATGATCGTCGCGGCCGGTACGATCGTGTCAAGCTTGGCCAGCGGCGCGGTGCTTCGCCGGTTTGGCACGGGCAAAGTCACGCTGGTGAGCTGTCTCATGACGGCCGCGGCTTTGCTTGGCTATTCGGCGGCGCCCTCGGTGTTCTGGCTGGGCGTCTGCGCGATCCCGCTTGGATTGGGCGCCGGGTCGGTTGACGCCGGCCTCAACAACTACGTGGCCGCGCACTACAAAGCACATCACATGAGCTGGCTGCACTGCTTCTGGGGCGTCGGCGCGACGCTGGGACCGGTCATAATGGCCGGGTTCATCTCCGGCGGCGGCCATTGGCGTAACGGGTACTTAACCGTGTCGATTATTCAATTCGCGCTGGTCGTGGTTTTATTCTTCACGCTGCCGCTGTGGGACCGAGTTGCCCAGGCCGCCGGCGATTCCCGGAAGGAAGAACTAAGCGAAATGGAAGCGGAGCAGCCGGACGCCGGTCCGGTGAAACCGCTGCGGATTCCCGGCGTCAAGCTGGCACTCGTTTCGTTTCTGTTCTATTGCGGGGTGGAAGCGACGGTGGGCCTGTGGGGCAGCAGCTATCTCGTCGGCATCAAAGGCATCGATGCCGCAACGGCCGCCAGCTGGGTCTCGCTGTATTTCGCCGGCATCACCGTCGGCCGTTTCATTGCCGGATTCGTCACGTTTAAAGTAAGCAATCGCGTCATGATCCGCACCGGTCAGATCATCGCCCTGATCGGGGCGGCGCTTCTGGTCCTGCCGTTGCCTGCGATCCTGTCGCTGGCCGGCTTCCTGATCATCGGGCTGGGCCTTGCTCCGATCTATCCGTGCATGCTGCATGAAACCCCGGTCCGCTTCGGCAAACGGCAATCCCAGACCATCATGGGTTACCAGATGGCCGTAGCCTATACCGGCAGCACGTTTATGCCGCCGCTGCTCGGGTTCCTGGCTTCGCACTCGACGATCGGCGTGTTCCCGGTGTACATCGTACTGTCGGCTGCGGCAATGTGGCTGTTCTCCGAGCGGTTAAACGTCTTTCTTAATGCACGAAGCCGTGCCTCGCAGGAGGGCGTTATTTCTCCGCAATAAACACGCCGTAGGACAGATGCGCCCGGTAGCGCTGCAGAAAGGCTTCGTTTTCTTTGAAGAACGTCCGGACGTCGGGATCCTGCAGCGCTTCCAGGTCGAGAATGCGATGCGGGTCCCAGGCGTTCTGCCAATCGAAGGTCGATACCCCGCCCTGGCCTTGGCTCAGAATCGAGCTACTGCTTTTTTCGCTCTCATCGGCCCCAGCCCCCGGCTCCCACTGCCGAATGGTGCGGAAACCGGCGTCCTGAAGCATCCGCATCCACGCGGCGGCGTCCGGCAAATGCGGATTGCCGTACAGCTCGCGCATCTCCCGCTCCAGCGCCGGATGGGGCTGCGTCCGGAACAGCTCACGGTCCCACGCTTGCCCGCCTTTGCGCAGGACGCGGTGATATTCGCGAAAAGCCTTCACCGGATCGGCGGCGAACACCGTTACCGACTCGGCGAACACGGCATCATAAGTGTCCGAACGCAGCGGGATGGCGGTGATATCGCCTTGAATCCATTGGATTTGCAATTGTTGCTGCTGCGCCCGGCGCTCGGCTTTTTCGAGCATGACAATGCTTTGATCCAGAGCCGTGACCTGTGCTCCCAGCTGGGCCAGCAGACAGGCCGTCCTGCCCGTTCCGCATCCCACCTCCAGCACCCGAAGTCCCGGTGTAATGCCGGCAAACCGGATAAAGTCGACGGTTCCCGGATAGCCTCCCGGATGCGCCGAGCCTTCTCCGACGGCGGCGATGATTTCGTGATAATTCATCCCTTCGTTGCCCTCCTTTATGAAGCTCCGCCACTCCTCTCAACAGCAGAATATGCCGCCGCGTCTCCGGCGCGATTAAGATAGGCTCCCACCCCGGGAGGAGCCCCGGGCGAATGAATTTATTCCAAGGACCGGGACATCCGCCCTGTGCAAAACTCCGGGCCGCGAATAGGATAAATGAGCATTCGAGAGGGGAGGCACGAGTCCATGCAGCAGATCTATCCGCTTGGCGTAGACGCTTGCAAACCGCACATCGGCAAGACCGTATGCGCCGTACTTCGGGACGGCCGCTATTACATCGGCACGATCACCGACGTTAACGAGAACGGCATCCAACTGAACGGGGGGTACACTTCGGAAGCCAACGTTCTCTCCACCCAGCCCGCCAAAGCCAAGAAGCAACTGCAGCAGCTGAAGTCCAAAACCAAAGGCGCCCATAAAGCCGTGACCAAAGCCGACGCCCAGGCGCAAACGAAAGCGTTTGGTTACGGACCGGGATATCCGGGTTACGGAGGATATCCGGGGTATGGCTACGGCGCGTATGCGTTTGATTGGGCGGCGCTTGCTTTGCTGTTCCTGATCCCGTTTCTGTTTATCTAATAAAGAAGCTGGTGCGTTCCTGTGTCCATCCGAGTCAATTTCGTCCCGGCGAAATTTGGCTCTTTTTTTGTGCGCGAAATGGGAGAAAACGCTTTAAAAAACGGTGTTCCGTTGTATAATGAACTTAGTTGTAGACAAGTAGACAAGATTACGCGGAAAAGAGGTTGAAATCATGTTCAGAGCCACGGAGGACCAGGAATTCTACGAGTTGCTGAGCCCTACGCTCCTGCCTAAGGCGTCGGGATTCCTATGGAACGAGACGATGATGATTCACATGAACTGCCGCGGATATGCGGTCGCCCAGTTCATGCAGCCGGAACCGGCGAAGTATTCGCATGCGCCGAACCTGGAAGCGAAGACGTTCATGCAGCCGGAACAGCCGTACTACGCGCATCACCCGGGCCGTTTCGTGTTTGTGAAGGACGAGGAAAGCGAAAGCGTTTTTTCTGCCCCGTACGAACCCGTGCGGGTGAAGACCGACAGCTACTCCTTTGCCTTGGGCCAGAGCCGGATCGTCTGGAAGGTGGAGCATCAGGGCGTGTTGATCGAAATGAGCCTCAGCTTGCCAAAGGAAGATCCGCTCGAGCTCTGGCGCGTCAAGGTGACGAACGTGTCGAAGCGGGCGCGGAAGCTAAGCGTCTACCCTTACTTTACCGTTGGATATATGTCTTGGATGAATCAATCCGGCGAATACCGTCAGGACCTGCAGGCGATCGTCTGCTCTTCGGTGACGCCGTATCAGAAATATCAGGATTACGACAAGATCAAATTTTTCCGCGACAAAACGTTCCTGATTGCCGAACAAGCGCCGGTTGCCTGGGAGGTGAACCAGGAAGCGTTCGAGGGGGAAGGCGGGATCACTAGCCCGTCCGCGCTGGAACAGGCGGAACTCGCGAAGGGGGACGCACGTTACGAAACGCCGGTTGCGGTCATGCAATACCGGATGGAGCTGGCGGCCGGCGAAACGCGGGAATACCGCTTCCTGTTCGGACCGGCCCGGGAAGAGCGGGAAATCGCGCAAATTCGGGAAACGTATTTCGGCAAGGCCGGCGGGCCGGGCGAGGACGGCTATGTGTCGGCTGAACGCGAATATGACCGGTATATCCGGGAGGGGCGAGGCTGCCTGACGATCTCTACCCCCGACAAGGATCTCGATCTGTTCGTCAATCGCTGGCTGCCGCGGCAAATTTATTATCACGGGCAAACGAACCGCTTGACCACCGATCCGCAGACCCGCAATTATTTGCAGGATCATATGGGCATGAGCTACATCAAGCCGCAGGTGGCGCGGGCTTCGTTCCTGACGGCGCTAGGCCAGCAAAAGGCAAACGGCGCCATGCCGGACGGGATCGTGCTGCATCCGGACGCCGAGCTGAAATACATCAATCAAGTGCCGCATACGGACCATTGCGTCTGGCTGCCGATCTGCCTAAGCACGTATTTGGACGAAACGGGAGATTACTCCATTCTGGAGGAGAAGGTCGCTTATGCCGACAGCGGGGAGGCCGAGCCCGTTCATGTCCATGTGGACAAAGCGATGCGCTGGCTGATGAACGACCGCGACGAGCGGGGGCTGAACTACATCAACCAAGGCGACTGGTGCGACCCGATGAACATGGTCGGCTACAAAGGCAAAGGCGTGTCCGGCTGGTTGACGATCGCCACGGCCTACGCGTTCCAGGTGTGGGCCGGCATTTGTGAGAACAGCGGGCGGCCGGAGGCCGCGCGGGATTACCGGGCGTCTGCCGGGGAGACCAACGATGCGGTGAACCGCTACCTTTGGGACGGCGAGTGGTATGCGCGGGGCATCACCGACGATAACGTCGTGTTTGGGGTCAGCGCGGACCAAGAAGGCCGGATCTTCATCAACCCGCAGGGGTGGTCGATGCTGAGCGGCGCGGCCGATGACGAGAAACGCGCGAAGCTGATGCAGGCAGTGCGCGAGCAGTTGGAGACGCCGTACGGCGTGGAGAAGCTCGCTCCTTCCTACACGGCGATGCGCGAGGACGTCGGCCGGGTGACGCAGAAGCACCCGGGTTCGGCGGAGAACGGCGCGGTGTACAATCATGCCGCCGCCTTCTACATCTACGCCCTGTACGCCGTGGGCGAGCGGGAGGACGCGTTCCGGTTGCTGCGCAAGATGCTGCCCGGCCCGGATGCCCGGGATATCGTGCAGCGGGGGCAACTGCCGGTGTTCATCCCGAACTACTACCGGGGCGCTTATCGCCAGTTCCCGCGTACGGCGGGGCGTTCCAGCCACCTGTTCAACACGGGGACGGTGCCGTGGGTGTACCGCTGCCTGATCGACGGACTGTTTGGCGTGCAGGGCACGAAGGACGGCATCCGCGTGAATCCGCAACTGCCGAACCATTGGAGTGAGGCGACGGTCACGCGCGAATTCCGGGGTGCTACGCTGCACGTCGAGATTCGGCGGGATGCGTCGGCGACGCAGACGGAGGTGTACGCGGAAGGCGAGCTGCTGGCGGATGGCGTGCTGCGGAACGTGCAGCCGGGCAAGTCCTACCGCGTGCAGGTGAAACTGCCTGCCGGGGCGTAAGCGTCAGCGTCCATGCAATAAGCGCAAGTACGAGGGAAGTTTCCCGGGTACTTGCGCTTTTTTTCATGCTTCCGTCGTAAACGGAAAAGCCGGCAGCCCCTCGCGGTTAACCAAGTTCGCTTGGGCCGGGTTGTTGCTCCAGGCGTACCGCGCATGGACCGGCCGTTTCAACTGCTCGTGCCGCACGACCACGGTATCGCCGTCGATCACGGCCTCCGCCGGTACGAACGCGCCGTCCGGTCCGCAGATGCCGAACCCCAGCAGTTCGTTCCCGTCCCGTGTGGTCAATCCGCCGCCGACCTCGGTGAAATGCAGCCGCAGCGCCTCCCCCTCGCGCTCCATCCGCGCAAACAGCGGCCCGCTCGCCACCAGCTCCGCTTCTCCATAGGCGAGCCGGCGGGCGCATAAGGCCAACCGCTGACCGAGCGTTTTTTTGTCCTGGGGGTGCAGGTCATTGTATTCGCCAAGGTCGATCGCCGTAGCCAACGCAGTGCGGGGAACGGCCAAGCCCTTGCGCTGCTCCTCCCGAAGTTCCGCCCAGTCCGTGTACTGCTCGCCCTCGGGTCCGAAGTTGGCCAGCTGGACGGCGATCACCGGGAACTCGCCGATCCCCCAAGCCTCGCGCCAGTCCCGGACCATATCTCGGAACAGCTCGGCGTAAACCGCGGGCCGGCCCGTGTTGGATTCGCCTTGATACCACAGGACGCCGGTGATCGGATAACGCCGCAGCGGCGCGATCATGCCGTTGAAATTGCCGGCCGGCATGTATTGGAAGAACGTCTGCGGCTCCAGTACCTCCGTTATTGCGCCTATGCGATACTTCCACGGGCCGCGCAGGTCCAGCTCATAGCCGCCCGCCTTGAGTTTGTAGGGCATATCGCGGATGAACGAGCCGGTGTTATGCGTCGTGATGACTCTCACGGCGAGGGTGTTTTTCCCCGGTTTCAGCACCCCTTGCGGCACGGTATACCGTCTCGGCGGGTACATGTACCCCGTGTTTCCGACGAGCACCCCGTTCACGTAAGTATCGTCCGCATCCACAATGGTGCCAAGCGCAAGTTGCGCGTCCCCTTCCGCCATCGCGGCCGGTACCTCAATCTCCTTGCGGAACCAGACGGCTCCGCGCAGGGACTCCAGTTCGCTGCCGGTCCAAGACCCCGGTACCTCGAATTCGTCCCACCGGGAAGCGTCCCCTTCCGCCTGATGCCATCCCTCGCGCAAACCGGCGTCCGCCTCGTTCAGCCGGGCGTACCACTGGCCGTTCCGCTCCTCGTCCCGCTGGCGGGTGTCCCGGATATAGGCGTCGTCTTTGCATTGCTCCAGCGTTGCCTCATAACCGCCGATCCGCAGCAAAGTCGGCTCCGGCATCCACGCTTCGATCGGCGTGCCGCCCACCGCCGTTTGAATCAGGCCGATCGGCACGCCGTTGCGTTCGTAGATCTCTTTGGCAAAGAAGAAGCCTGCGGCGCTAAACCCAAGCAGTCCCTCCGGAGTGGCCGGTACCCATGCACCGCCGTCCAGATCCTCTCGCGGTCCGTGGAAGTCGTAGCTTTGCGGCACCGCAAACTGGCGGATCATCGGCATGTTCAGACCTCTGATCTCTTCTGCCAGCAAATCCAGCGTCCGCCGCACGGGAAGCTCCATATTGGATTGGCCAGCGAGCACCCATACGTCCCCGACCCAAACCTCGCGAAGGACGAGCTCCTCGTCGCCGGCGGTGATGACAAGCTCGTCAGGTCCGCCCGGTTCCAATCCTTCGAGCGTCACCTCCCAGTTTCCGCCGGGATCGGCGTCGGCGCAACAGGTCACCCCGCGGAAGACGACCCGCACCGTCTGCCCGCCGCCCTCGCATTGTCCATGCAAGGCTACTTTGGCGTTTCGTTGCAATACCATGCCGTCGCTATAAATACCGGATAATTTCATGGGCGTGTTCATCCCCTCATCTTCAGATCTCTCCCCCATCATACCTAGAGAGCGCCCGTCCGGACTAGCTGCTTATGAAAGCCTTTTCCTCAGTAATGTTAGGTGGTGTCCCCCGGCATCTCTCCGGAAGTCTCGAAAAACAACGTGTTGCCATTTCATCCAAACCGTAAAGCTTCGTCACAAGTTCACAACATTCGTCTGCTATGATGCTGGGGACAATCATTTTAAAAGGAGTTCTAAGATGAAAAAAATAGGACCTAAAGGCTTGAAATGGCTGAAAATCATCCATCTGCTGCTGGTCGTCATGTTTTTTGGCGGGATCCTTAGTTCGACGGCGCTGAATCTGCAAATCGATTTGCAGAATTACAATGAATCGTATTTAGCCTACAAGAGCTTGATCCTCATCAGCGACCATGTCGTCCGGTACGGCGCGATCGGTACCCTGCTCGTAGGGTTCGTCTACGGTTTCTTCACGAATTGGGGATTTTTTAAGCACCGCTGGGTTGGCGTTAAGTTCGTGTTGTATCTCTTGCAAACGATCATCGGCATCTTTGCGGTCGATAAGCTGATGGTGGCCAATATGGGGATGCTGGAGACGCAAGGGGCGATGGCTTTAAGCGATCCGGTCTTTCTGCAAAATCATGAAATCAGGCAGGTTTTCGTTTGGTTTCAAATTGCCGTTACCGTTTTTATCGTCGTGATCTCCGTCTGGAAGCCTTGGAAAAAGAAAAAATCCTAATAACAAAGGTACCCTAAAAAGGGTGCCTTTGTTATTTCCGGTTCCGATTTAAGAAAAACTTTATTTTTAGCCCCCGTTCTTCTTAAGCAATTTTTCCTATGCTAAAGAGGAACAAAAGCTAGGAGGAAACAAACGTGAAAAAATGGATGATTTGCCTGATGGTCCTGGTGCTGCTGGGCTTTGGGGTTGCGAAATTTAAAGCCGGCATGGCCCGGACGCCGCAGGACGCGGCGCAGCCATTACAGATCCACGAACCATATAACGCTTCGGATTCGTCTGCCGAGGGATTAACGATCGACGTCACCAAGGAGATGGTGTATCAAGGTGATTTGCTGCTTGTGAACAAGGACCATCCCGTCCCGAAAGGGCTGCACCCCGAAACCGAGGCCGTCAGTCTGATTCGGAACGCCGAATTGATCGACGGATTCGGAGTGTTGGATAACAAAGTGCTGTTGTCGCCGCTAATGGCGGATCGGTTTGCTGCGATGGTCAAGGCCGCCGGGGAGGAAGGGATCAACCACTTCCTGATCAGCAGCGGGTACCGTGACGAGCAGAAGCAAGACGAGTTGTACCGCCAAATGGGTTCCAGGCTGGCCCTGCCCGCCGGATACAGCGAGCACAACCTGGGCCTGTCGCTGGACATCGGATCATCCCAAGCGGAGATGAACCTTGCTCCTGAAGGCCAATGGTTGAAGGAGAACGCGTGGAAATACGGGTTTATCCTGCGGTATCCGGACGACAAAACGGCGATCACGGGCATTCAGTTCGAACCCTGGCACTTCCGGTACGTTGGCCTGCCGCATAGCGCGATCATCCAGGAGAACGGGTTCGTGCTGGAGCAATACATGGATTACCTGAAGGAGCAACAATCGGTGAGCCTAACGGTACAGGGCCAGAACTATCATGTATTCTACTACCCGGTATCCGAAGATCAGACCATTCGGGTGCCGGCGCAAGGGGAATACGAGATTTCCGGCAATAATATGGACGGAATTATCGTGACCGTACGCGAGTAGACAGGCGTCGAGATAAGACATCATGAAAGCGAGGGGATCAAATGGAAACGGAAAGCTGGCTGAAATGTGCAAGTGTTCGAGTGCTGTTTGCCTTGTATCTAGGTCTCTTGGTAAAAATCATCCTGTTCAAGTTCCACGATATCGGGCTGGGGGTTCTCTGGAGACAATTGCAAGATAGCTTGCAATCTCCGGGTCGGGTCTACGGGAGATTGCAGGAAGGCAATCTGGTTCCGTTGAAGGAAATTACCCGGAGCCTGGAGGTCATGACGCCGCATGACTTGGTTAACGTCTTCGGCAACGTGGCGATCTTTATTCCGTTCGGGATCTTGCTGGGGGTAATGTTCCGGAAAAAAGGCATCTCCGGCATCGAGACGATCCTTTATGCGCTTGCGGTCAGTCTAGGCTTGGAATGCGCCCAGCTGCTGCTGGCGATGGGTCAGTTTGACGTGGATGACCTGCTCCTGAATACGGGAGGGGCGTTGCTCGGGTTCTTCCTGTACCGCTTGCTCGCCGCACCTCCAAGGCCGCAAGCTGTGGTAAGGACGGGCGAGGGTTGAGTAATTCCAACACAAGGAGCGATGTCGCTCCAAACTTAGGGCTGCCGGAACCGGCAGCCTTTGGGCGCTCACGAGGGATATTACATACAAACTTTTTGTAAGCTACTTGACAAAAGGAATCGAGACAGCTATCATTATCTCTAGTTCGGATAATCCAAATTAAGGATATTGGAGAAGTTCGGGAATGATATTTGGTGGTGTGACAGATGAGTTTTTGGGGCAAATTGTTAGGTAGATCATCTAAACCAATTGAGGAGGAAAATACCATGTCTAAATTGAATATCGGGATTATTTTGGGAAGCACGCGCGAAGGACGCGTTAGCCCGCAGGTCGGCGAATGGGTGAAGAAACATGCGGACGCTCGCGGCGACGCGAACTATGAAATCATCGACATCGCTGATTTCAAGCTGCCGCTGCTCGGCGAAGCCGATGCAAGCGAGCAAGCTGCTGCTTGGAATAACAAGCTGAATGGCTTGGACGGCTTCGTTTTCATCGTGCAGGAATACAACCACAGCATCACCGGCGCTTTGAAGAACGCGCTCGACTATGCGCGTGAAGCATGGAACAACAAAGCGGCGGGGATCGTCAGCTACGGTTCCGTGGGCGGTGCCCGTGCAGCCGAACATCTGCGCGGCATCCTGGGCGAGCTGATGGTTGCCGACGTGCGCGTACACGTCGCCCTCTCGCTGTTCACCGACTTCGAGAACTACAGTGTCTTCAAACCGGCAGATCTGCATTTGACGAACCTCAACGACATGCTGAGCCAAGTACTTGCTTGGAGCGGCGCGTTGAAGACGCTGCGTTAAGATCCATTCCGAGCTTCTAGTGAAACCCCTGTGCCTTTTATCATATGGCGCAGGGGTTTTTTGCATGATTGCCGGAGGGGTGCAATTGTTGTGAGGTTTGTCATATCGGCGAGGCTGCCGCTTTTGCTAATTGTACCTTAGGAGGTGGATGACGCATGAAGGTCAATTATCCCTTGAAGGGGACCGCGGATCTCAAGGAGATCAAGGAATCCCTCAAACCGTTTGGCGGACGCTGCGCCAAAATCGTAGATGGAACGTTGGAATACCAGGTTAAGGATGAGAACGAAAAAGCCGCGTATGAGGCCATGAAAGAGAAGGGTTATATCGGCTAATCCGGTGATAGGAACAAGAAGGCGTCCCCGCCAAGAACTCGGCACGGGGGACGCCTTCTTTTTTTTCAGGAGAGATGGACGTAGAACGTGGTGGATTGACCTAAGGTGCTTTTGGCATAAATTCGGCCTTTATGCTGCTCGACGATCGACTTCGCAATCGCCAGACCCAGGCCATAACCGCCTTGTTTGCGCGCCCGCGACGCATCCGTCCGGTAGAAGCGGTCGAAGATTCGCGGCAGATGCTCGGGCGGGATGCCTTCCCCGGTGTTGGTGAGCGCCAGGACTGCTTCGTTATGCTGCTTCTTGAGCGACAAGGCGATCTCCCCTTGAGGGTTGGTATATTTCGCTGCGTTGTCCAGCAGGATCATGACGACCTGCTTGATCTGCTCCGGGTTGCCATAAGCGGTGAGCCCGGGTTCGATGTCGTAGTTCAAGACCAGCTCTTTTTCAAAAATGACCGCCTCCATCGTTAGCAGCACACTTTCCACCGCCTCGCTCAGATCGAAGCGGGAGAACAGGACGGTCGCTTTGGCGTCGTCCATTTCGGTCAAATACAGCAAGTCGCGGGTCAGTTTGGACATCCGCTCGGTTTCCGACTTGATATAGTGCAGCCATTTGGCCTGCCGGGAGATCGTCTCTTCCGGATTGGCCAGCAGCACGTCCGCGTTGGTGTTGATGATGGCCAGCGGCGTCTTCAATTCGTGCGAGGCATCGGCGATAAACTGCTTTTGCTTGTCGAAGGCCTCCTTGACCGGGGCGATGGCCCGATTGGCAAAGAATCGGCTGGCAAAATACAAGGCGATCAGCATGCCCACTCCCACGGCGGAGAACGTATAGATCAGATTGGTCAGGATCTCTTTCCGGGCCGTCACGTCCAGGAAGACCAGCATATACCCGTTGCCGACGGGCCGTACGCTAAAGATCCAGCGGCTGCCGTCCAGGCTGAATTGTCCGGTCTCGCGATGCTCGGCCGCCGCTTCCGCCAGCGCCTGTTCGTAGAACCCCTCGTCCATCTCGAACTTCGACATATAGGAGACGAGCTCGAAGTTCTTATCGCTCAGGAGCATGAACGACACGGAACGGTCCATCGGGGCTTCCCCGGAGCGATCCAGTGGTCCGCTGTCGCGTGGCAAACCCGCTTCCACGCCGTCGCCTATGCCCCCGCTCATGCCGCCCCCCATCCCCCGGTCAGCCATGCCGCTGCCCATTCGCGGTTCGTTGTGGCCGGGGGATTTTTCATAGGATTCCATGACCTTGCGCAAATCCATTTCGATGTTGGTCTGTACGTCTCGGTAAGTAATGATATAAATGCCGGCGAACGCCACCAGCATCATGATGGAGATGGTCAGCAGGTTGACGATCAGAAACCGGTTCCTAAGCTTCGTGAACATTAGGGGGTCACCTCTAATACATACCCGACGCCCCGAATCGTGCCGATCCGGACGGTAGAATGGAGGAACGTCAGTTTTTTGCGCAAAAAGGATATATACACTTCCACGTTGTTATGCTCCACCTCGGAATCAAACCCCCACAACTTTTCGATGATCTGCTCCTTGGAGGTTACGGCCTGCTTGCGGGTGATCAACAGCTCCAGCAGCTCGCATTCCTTCAGGTTCAGCTTGATTTCCTTCCCTTGGGAGGAGAGCTTCAGGTTCGTCGTATTGAGTTCGATGTCGCCGAATTTCAGGGCGTCCTCCGGAGTGACCTCGCCTTTGCGCCGGAGCGCGGCTCGGATGCGGGCCATCAACTCCTCCGTCGAAAACGGCTTGGCGATGTAATCGTCGGCGCCGTAATCGAGCCCGGACACCTTGTCCTCGATTTCTCCTTTGGCGGTCAGCAGGATCACGGGTGTGGAGATGCCTTCGGCCCGGAGCGTTTTCAGCACGGTGAACCCGTCCATCTTCGGCATCATCACGTCCAGCAGCAGCAAATCGTAGATGCCGCTCATCGCGTTATCCAGACCCGCCTCGCCGTCGTGAACCACGTCCACGGAATAATGGTGTTTTTTTAGGATTTAAGACAGGGCCTCCGCCAAATGAACCTCGTCTTCTGCGATTAATATTCTCATCTTGGGTGCCTTCCTCCGCAAGTTATTCGCTTGTTACGCGCTTCTCTAATGTAGCCATTATATCAGGATTACCTTTAATCAACCTTAACCGGAGGGATGATTCGGCGGTCGTAAAACGGTGGTTTTGGCTGATCTAAGCTGTGTGACAAGCGTTAGAGGCTAAGTGGAAGTTACTGTACCTCGATCGAAAGAAAGTGAGTTGGTGCAGGCAGGTCATAAAGGAGCTCGTAGCGGCAGGTATTGCCGAGTAACATTCATTTCATTAGTTCGTCTCCGTGCTGATCTACTGCCCCCATGAGCTAACGCTGATTAGGAACGCTAATGTGGCTCTACCGGAACTCAAATTCTCTAACGCTGGTGAGAAACGCTATTGTGGCGAATTTGCCGTTGTGGAAATTCTAACGCTTCTGAGCAAAGCTATTTCGCAGAAAATACCCGATTTCAGCTTCAAAAGTGGGCAATAAGCTCTGTGATCCGCGTTAGAATCGGAAAACGACCCTTTTGGCGGATATAAGCCTTGTGGCAAGCGTTAGAGTCCAAATTTGTTACTCGCTCCTCGGGTTGTCCTCATAGAGAATGATCGTTGGTAAATAGCAGGCAGGTCATAAGGAGCTCGAAGTGGCAGGTATTGCAAGTGACTAAATGGGTTGTGGTCGATAGGGGCTGAGCATGGATGGGATGTGGCAAATGGTAGAGAGAGCGTGTGTAGTACCGGAGAAATACCTAGTCGAGAGCGATGCGTAACGGACCGTAAAGACCTTATTTGCGTATTTCCCGATCATTTCCCGCTGTAGCGGACTCCAGAGACCTTAATTAGTCGGTCAGCGTCGATTCAGCTGCTTTTGCTCTATATAAGGTCACCTGGGTCCGTTAGAATCGAGCAAGTGTCCATAACCATCCAATAGCGTCTCTGAGGTCCGTTAGCGCGGGGAGCGGCGGAGCAGAGAAGGTGACTTTGAACTTGGTGGCTACGTGAGCAGCTGAAATGTTTCCGCAGGAACATGCTTCGGAAGCATCCGCCTAGGCCCGGCTGAATGCAAGATTCGACGCCGGATAGTCGCCCCCGAATACGCTTCGTGATCCGAAGCTGACTTTTTGAACGACCGCCTGCAATAAAGGTTCAAAAATCAGGTTTGGAGCACCGAGAAGGTTGGATGAAGCTAGGGACTGAGCAGCGGAGCGTAGCTGGAGGCTACGTGAGCAGCGGAGGGCCCGGCTGAATGCAAGATTCGACGCCGGATAGTCGCCCCCGAATACGCTTCGTGATCCGAAGCTGACTTTTTGAACGACCGCTTCCATATTGCTTAAGGTTCGTTAAAGGTTGAGGGACTATGATACAACCATGCCAAGCGGGAGACACCCCGCAGGAAGCGATAAAGCAACCGCAAGAAAGGAAGGAATCGAATGGCGATCGAGGTTTTCAACCGATACGAAAACAAATATTTGTTGGACGATGCGGCCTACCGCCGGTTATACGACGAGCTGCTCGAATATATGGAACCGGACGAATATAACAAGCAGCACGAGTTCTACTCCATCAGCAACCTGTATTTTGATACGAAGGACGACGCGTTGATCCGGAACAGTTTGGCCAAGCCCAAATACAAAGAGAAGCTGCGACTCCGGGCTTACGGCGTCCCGGACCCGAATGCGAAAGGATACCTGGAGATCAAAAAGAAAGTGTTCGGCCTGGTGAACAAACGCCGGACGTCGCTGGGGCTGCAAGAGGCTTATGATTTCGTCCGGACGGGGATCGAGCCGGAGTACAAGGACTACATGAATCGGCAGGTCCTGCATGAAATCGCCTACTTCCTGCAGCGGTACCAGCTGGAACCGAAGGTGTACTTGGCCTATGAGCGTAAGGCGTTGTTTTGCAAGACAAGCCGGGATTTACGCATCACCTTCGATACGCATATCCGCAGCCGCCGTTATGACCTGAAGCTGGAGCAAGGCGACCATGGCGAGTCGCTGGTTGAGAACGGGCTGTGGCTCATGGAAGTGAAAGCCGAAAAAACCGTGCCGGTCTGGTTGGCCAAAATGCTGTCGGAGCACCAAATGTTCCGCACCAGTTTCTCCAAATACGGCAATGAGTACAAGAAAATGCTGAAATCCAGAGATCTCGAAAAGGAGCGTATGCGGTATGCTTGATTCCCTCTTTAACGTCAGTTTGGCGACGACCGAATTAACCTTCACCAACGCCATCGTCACCATTCTTATAGCGATTCTTCTTGGCGGCATCATCAGCTTGACCTATATGAAAACCAACCCGCAAGGGTATTCGCAAAATTTCACCCTCACCATGGTCCTGCTGCCCTCCATCGTGGCGATCATCATTCTCCTGATCGGCAGCAACGTGGCTCGGGCATTCAGCTTGGCCGGGGCGTTCTCGATCATCCGTTTTCGCAGCGCGCCGGGCGATCCGAAGGACATTTCCTACGTCCTGTTTACGATGGCGGCGGGCTTGGCCTGCGGGGTGGGTTCCTTCGGCTACGCCGTGCTGTTCACCCTCATCCTTTGCGTGCTGATGGTCCTTCTGAACCGGTTCCGTTACGGTGCACCCCAAACGCAGCAGAAGACGCTGAAAGTGACGATCCCGGAAAATTTGGGTTACGAGGAAGCGTTCGATGAAGTGTTTAAGAAACACAACGTGGATTACGAGCTCCGGAAAATCCGGACCACCGAACTGGGCAGCCTGTACGAGCTGGTGTACAGCATTAAGCTGGACCGCCTGATCAACCAAAAGGAATTTTTGGACGATATTCGCTGCCGCAACGGCAACCTGGATCTTTCGCTGACGATGAGTCCGACGACAACGGCGGACAGCTATTAAACTTAACCGGAAGGAATGAGCACGATGAATAAATGGAGTACATGGAATACTTGGGGGATGGGAAGCAAGTTAGGGATTATCATGCTCTGCACGGCGATGATGACCGCCTGCGGGGCGGCTTCGGCCACGGAAGACCAGACGAAGGAGACAGGGGCTGCCGCGGAGTTGACCTCTGCCGGGTCGGGCACGGAACTGGTGGACATCACCGTCGCTGATCTCGTCACCTTCAAGGATCGCGATACGAAGACGGATTGGAGCGCCGACACTTCGACTGCGATCATGCTAAACGGCAATACAGCCACCGTTAACGGTTCCGGAGCCAAGGTCTCGGGCGGTACGGTGACGATCGATGCGGCAGGGACCTATGTCCTGAGCGGCAAGCTGAGCGACGGCCAAATTATCGTGGACGCGGCGGAGGATAGCGACGTTCAGTTGGTGCTGAACGAAGCGGAGATTCACGATAACGACAGCGCCCCGATTTACGTCAAAGCGGCGGGGAATGTCATCCTCACCCTTCAGGAGGGGACAGAAAACACCGTGTCGGATGGTCAAAGTTACGCTGTGACCGAGGCGGAAACGGATGCCCCGAATGCGGCGATTTTCAGCAAAGCGGATTTGACGATCAACGGGGCGGGCTCGCTGACCGTAACCGGCAATTCTAACAACGGCATCAACAGCAAGGACGACCTGAAAATCGTCGGCGGCATGATCAAGGTCGAGGCCGTAGATGACGGCATTCTCGGTAAGGATATGGTCGCGGTGAAGGACGGGCAGATCACCGTAAAAGCCGGCGGGGACGGCATCAAATCGAGCAACGACACCGACGACGGCAAAGGGTTCGTCGCCATCGCCGGCGGCACGTTTAACGTGACGGCAGGAACGGATGGCATCCAGGCAGCGACCCAACTGGTCGTTGATGGAGGGACGTTTGGCATCGTCACGGGCGGCGGCAGTGCAAATGGCGAAGTCAAAGTGCAGGATAACGGCCGGGGCGGCGGTCAGTGGGGCAAACCGGGCGGCATGAACCCCGGGGATGCCGGACAACCGGCGGGATCCAAACCATCGTCCGAGGCGGATGCGACGTCCGGAGCATCGGAGGTTGCAGGGATGATGGAAGAACCGGCACAGACGAGTGCGGCTATGAATGTGGCTGCGGATGGGTCAGCCAATACGGAAGCCGAATCTACGGATACGGAATCGGATAGCAAAAAAGGGCTTAAAGCAAGCGGCGAGATCGTCCTCAATAACGGCAGCTTCACGCTCGATTCCGCGGACGATGCCGTTCACGGCAATACCAATGTCAGCGTAAAAGACGGCAAGTTCAAAGTCGCATCGGGCGATGACGGGTTCCATGCCGACGCAACGCTGGCGATCGCCGGCGGGACGATCGACATCACGAAGAGTTACGAAGGCATCGAAGGCGGAGCCATTACGGTGTCGGGTGGTGAAACCCGCCTGATCGCAACGGACGACGGCGTCAACGTCTCGGGCGGCAATGATGCAAGCGGCAGCCAAGACGAGTTTGCCGCATCAGCCGGCAACATCTTAACGATCAGCGGCGGATATCTTTACGTTGATGCGGCCGGCGACGGACTGGATTCCAACGGGTCGATCGTGATGACCGGCGGCACGGCCCTCGTGAACGGGCCGACAAATAGCGGCAACGGTCCGCTGGATTATAACGGAAGTTACGAGATGACCGGCGGTATCTTGGTCGCGGCGGGAAGCTCGGGGATGGCGCAAGCCCCATCTGATACCTCCAGCCAATACTCGGTTGCGATGACCTTCCCGGAGACGCAGCAAGCAGGCACGTTGGTACATTTAGAGGATAACGCAGGCAACGAAATCCTGACCTTTGCTCCGACGAAAAACTACCAATCGATCGTGATCAGCTCCCCGGACCTGAAGAAAGGCTCCTATGTCCTGTACACCGGTGGATCCTCCGCGGGCAGCGCGACGGACGGCATGTATACGGACGGGCAGTACACGGGCGGCACGAAGGTGGTTAGTTTTGAAATCACCGACAGCATCACGACGTGGCTGAACGAATCCGGCGTGACGACCGGCAATGCCGGATTCGGGCCTGGCGGTGGCGGAAGAGGCGGGCGGGGCATGGGACCGCAAGGCGAACGCCCGACGGACCAAGCGACAGCACCTGCGGATCAAGCGCCAACCGCCCCGTCGTCGACAGACGGGCTGTAAACCTCAAGTTCTTAAGCCTTAGCAAGAGTGTCCCAGACCTTATCAAAGGTTGCGGGGCACTCTTTTATTGTTGTCGAAAAATAGGGATTGACGGATTTGTATATACAAGTTAAAATGAAAACGCAAACAACACATGTATATACAAGTAGACGAAAGCTGGATTGGCATCGTTTTCTAGCGTTTGCTGCAAAATAAACTGTTCATTCGGCTCACATCACGAAGGGGGAACCATCCATGAGCAACTACACCCAACCGGCAAACGATTTGCTGAAGCATGTCGGCGGCCGCGACAATATTTCGGTCGTGACTCACTGCGCGACCCGCATGAGATTCGTCTTAAACGATCCGCAGAAGGCGGACGTCGAACAGATCCAGGCTATCAAATTGGTCAAAGGCACGTTTACGCAAGCCGGCCAGTTTCAGGTCATCATCGGCAACGAAGTGGCCTCATTTTATAACGAGTTCATCAAAATCGCCGGCGTCAGCGACACCTCGAAAGAAGAAGCCAAGCAAGCGGCCAAGAAAAACATGAATTTCCTGCAGCGGATGATCGCGCATCTGGCGGATATTTTCACCCCGCTGATTCCGGCGATCGTGGTAGGGGGTCTGATCCTGGGCTTCCGCAACATTATCGGGGACATCAAAATGCTGGAGGGCGGCACGAAAACGCTGGTGGAGGTATCGCAGTTCTGGGCCGGAACCCATGCGTTCCTGTGGCTGATCGGCGAAGCGATCTTCCACTTCCTGCCGGTCGGCATCACTTGGGCCGTCGCGCGCAAGATGGGCGCCACGCCGATTCTCGGCATCGTGCTGGGGATCACGCTTGTCTCGCCGCAACTCCTTAATGCTTATGGTGTTGCCGGTGCAACGGACATTCCGTATTGGGACTTCGGGTTTGCCAAGGTACAAATGATCGGTTATCAAGCCCAGGTCATTCCGGCGATCCTGGCGGGGCTGGTGTTGTCCTTCCTGGAGCTGAAGCTGCGCAAAATCGTGCCGCAATCGATCTCCATGATCGTTGTCCCGTTCTTCGCGCTCGTACCCACCGTCCTGCTGGCGCACACCGTGCTTGGCCCGGTTGGCTGGAAAATCGGGTCGGTCATCTCTGACGTCGTTTATACCGGCTTAACCTCTTCGTTTGGCTGGTTGTTCGCCGCGATCTTTGGATTTGCCTATGCGCCGTTGGTGATCACCGGACTGCATCACATGACCAATGCCATTGACCTTCAATTAATGAGCGAGCTCGGCGGGACGAACCTGTGGCCGATGATCGCGCTCTCGAATATTGCGCAAGGCTCGGCCGTATTGGCCATGATCTTTATCAATCGGAAGAACGAAGAGGAGAAGCAGGTCTCCATTCCGGCGACCATTTCCTGTTACCTGGGCGTCACGGAGCCGGCGATGTTCGGGATCAACCTGAAATACGGGTACCCGTTCCTCGCCGCGATGATCGGATCGCTTGTGGCGGCCGTCATCTCGGTCGGTTCGGGCGTCATGGCCAATTCCATCGGCGTTGGCGGTTTGCCGGGCATCTTGTCCATCCAGCCGCAGCACATGGTAACCTTTGCTTTGGCAATGGCCGTGGCGATCGTCATCCCGTTCCTCCTCACGATGGTCTTCGCGAAAGCGAATATCGGCAAAGTATCGTTCAAGAAAAATTAAACCTTACGCGGAGGAACAGAATTGTTCCTCCTTTGCGATTTTTTCAGGAAAGGACAGGTGTTGGACATGACGGAACCTTGGTGGAAGAAGGCGGTCGTTTATCAAATCTATCCCAAGAGCTTCAACGACACGACAGGCAATGGAGTCGGCGATCTGCAGGGGATCATCCGCAAGCTGGATTACCTCGCGGAGTTGGGCGTGGACGTGATCTGGCTGACGCCGGTGTATGACTCGCCGCAACGGGATAACGGGTATGATATCCGCGATTATTACCGGATTTATGAGCCTTACGGCACAATGGAGGACTTCGACCAGCTGCTGGAGGAAGCCCACCGCTGCGGACTCCGGATCCTGATGGACATTGTCGTGAACCATACCTCGACCGAGCATCCGTGGTTCGTCGCCGCCAGGTCATCCAAGGACAACCCTTACCGGGATTATTACGTTTGGCGGGACGGCAAGGAAGACGGCCCTCCGAACAATTGGGTCTCGAAATTCGGCGGGAACGCTTGGCAGTACGACGAAGCAACGGACCAATATTACCTTCATCTCTTCGATGTGACCCAAGCCGACTTGAACTGGGAGAATGCCCGGCTGCGCGAAGAGATTTACGGGATGATGAAATTTTGGCTGGATAAAGGCGTGGACGGCTTCCGGCTGGACGTCATCAATCTCCTTTCCAAGGACCCGCGTTTTCTGGACGACGACGGGTCGGCGGCTCCCGGGGACGGCCGGAAATATTACACCGACGGGCCGAAAATCCATGATTATCTTCAGGAGATGAACCGCGCGGTATTTGCCGGCTACGAGATGATGACCGTCGGGGAGATGTCGTCGACTTCGCTGGAGCATTGTGTACGCTATACGCATCCGGAACGCAAGGAATTGGACATGACCTTCAGCTTCCATCATTTGAAGGTGGATTATCCGAACGGGGAAAAATGGGCGATCGGCGAGCTCGACTTCCTGCGGTTGAAACGGATTTTGGCCGAGTGGCAAACCGGGATGTACGAAGGCGGCGGGTGGAACGCGCTGTTCTGGTGCAATCACGATCAGCCCCGCGTCGTGTCGCGGTTTGGGGACGACGGGGAATATCACCGCGAATCGGCGAAAATGCTGGCGACCTCGATGCATATGCTGCAGGGGACGCCGTACATTTTCCAAGGGGAAGAATTCGGGATGACGAATCCGGGCTTCGACCGGATCGAAGACTACCGCGACGTGGAATCGCTGAACATGTACCGCATCCTGAAGGAGCGTGGCATGGACGAGGCGGAAATCCTGAAGATTCTGGCCCAGAAGTCGCGCGACAACGGGCGAACCCCGGTGCAGTGGAATGACGGGCCGAACGCAGGGTTTACGACCGGCACGCCGTGGATTCGCCCGGCGGACAACTACAAGGAGATCAATGCGGAGCAAGCGGCGGCGGACCCGGACTCGATTTTTCACCATTACCGGAAGTTGATCCAGCTACGGAAGGAATACGACCTGATTACGACCGGGCGGTTCGAGCTGCTGGCCGAAGACGATCTGGCGGTGTTTGCTTATGTGCGCGACGGCGGGGCGGAGAAGCTGCTCGTCGTGAACAACTTTTTTGCCGAGGAAGCGGAATTCCGGCTGCCCGACGGGGACGGTTGGAGTGTGTACGAAAGCCGGCTATTGCTGTCCAACTATGCGGATTCCCCGGCGGCCCCGCAACTTATTCGGCTGAGACCCTACGAATCTGTGGTATATTATCTTCAAAGAACGTAAAAAAGTTGGGGTCAAAAGCATGACAAACAAGTATTTGGCGATTCACAATGACATTGTGCGGCAGATCGAAGCGGGGGACATCACGCCCCATTCGCTGTTGCCTTCCGAGCATGAACTGAAGGAGCGTTACGACACGTCGCGGGAGACGATCCGCAAAGCCTTGACCCTGTTGGCGCAGAACGGGTATATCCAGAAGGTGCAGGGGAAGGGCTCGATCGTGATCCGCAGCAGCAAGGTGGATTTTCCCGTGTCCGGGCTGGTGAGCTTTAAGGAGTTGGCCGGCAGGATGGGCGAGAAACCCCGGACCTTGGTGCATGAGCTATCTCTGGCGAAGCCGGATGCCTACGTAAAGCAGCAGTTAAACCTATCCGGCAAGGATGAGGTGTGGAAGGTCGTGCGCATCCGGGAGTTTGGCGGGGGAAAGGTGCTGCTCGACAAGGATTATTTGAACGCACGGTTCGTCCCTTCCTTGACCCGAGAAATTTGCCAGAACTCGATTTACGAGTATTTGGAGCATGAACTGGGGCTGAAGATCAGCTTCGCCAAAAAAGAAATCGTCGTGGAGGAACCTACGGAAGAGGACAAACAGCTGCTCGACCTCGAAGGCTTCCACAACATGGTCGTCATCCGCAACTATGTCTATCTGGAGGACGCCAGCTTGTTCCAGTATACGGAATCCCGGCACCGGCCGGACAAGTTCCGCTTCGTGGACTTTGCGCGGCGGATTCATTCGAACGGCTGAGCGCAGTGGTAGGAAAGCGAGTCATGCAAAAGGCCGCCCCTTGAATGGGGCGGCCTTTTGCATATTGGCGGGAACGTCAAATCAGCTTATGCGCAACCCACTTCTTCCCGCGGAAGCGCCAGAGGAAGATGGCCCCGCGCACGCCCCATTCGCTGCACATCGCCAGCCAGACGCCCAGGATGCCAAGGCCCAACACGATGCCGAGAATATAGCCGAGGATGACCCGGAAGAGCCACATCGTCAGCATCGAGGTGATCGAGGTGAAGCGCGAGTCGCCTGCCGCCCGCAAGGCGGACGGCAGGATAAAGCTGATCGGCCAAAGCGGGATCTGGGCGATGGAGCTTACTAGAAGCACGAGGAAGATATCGCCGACGATATCGGACGGCGGCGAGAAAATACTCACAAGCGGCCGGAACAACGGCAGCAGGATCAGGCTGATCAAGGCCAGCGAGCCCGAGCCGAGCCAGAGGAAGGACTTGATGAACTTCCGCGCGTCGCCAACGTTGCCGCTGCCGATGCATTGACCGACGACGGTGACAATGGTTAACGACAAGGCGCTGGCGGGAATTTGGAACACCCCGGCCAGCGAGCCGCCGATAGCATTCGTGGCGATCGCGTAAGTGCCCAAGCTGACGATAAACACCTGGGTCAGCAGCTTGCCGCCGTTAAAGAACAGCTGCTCGGCCGCAAACGGAATTCCGATGAACATGATTTTCCGCAGCATCTCCAGCGGGAAGTGGAACAGGTCGCGCAAATGCAGGTGCAGGGACGCTTCCATTTTGAACAGATAATAGAGCGCGCAGACGGCTCCCAAGAACCGGGCGATATTGATCGCCAGCGTCATGCCGAGGACGCCCATATCCAGAAGGGTAATCAGCAAGATGTTCAGAAGCACGTACATCAGATTCAGGATGAGTGACAGAAACAAGGAAGCACGGGTTTTGCCGATGCCTCGCAGCGCGGCGCAAACCGCTTGGACCACGGCCAGTCCGGTGTAGGAGATGCTGCTGCCGATCAGGTAGACGCGGGCGTTGTCCAGTACATCGTCGGACGCGGCGCCGAACAGCAGCTTCAGAATCGGATTGTGAAAGCCGATCAGAAGCAGCGCAATCCCGACGGCAAGCAGGGACACCGCCGTGACCGTCGCCGCAGAAGCGCGGGAGACGTTACGGTCGTTGCGGCTGCCTTTATATTGGGCGACCACCACCGTACCCCCGGTGGCGACGGCGACAAATACGCTGACCAGGAAGATGTTCAGCGAGTCGACGATGTTGACCGCGCTGACGGCGGCCACGCCGGACGAGCTGATCATGGCGGTATTGACCAGATTAAGGCCGATGATGAAGGCCTGATCGATCAGGATCGGCAGAAACAAAGCGAAGATCTGCCGGTAGTCCATGGACTCGCCGGACAGATGCTTTTCCAGGAAGGCGTTATTTTGCAGACGCGCGAAAATCGGCTTCAATAGACATCACTTTCTTTTCTATATAGTGAGAAAACGCTTTATCCTTATTATCGGACATTTCGTAACAAGGCTAAAGCAACCGAGCAACCCCGGCTATCGGGGCGGGTAGGGTTGAAGATACCATTTTCGGAAGAACGATGTCAATGCGTTAACGCATCCCGTGTTGGCGAAGTTCGGCACCAGGGTAGGCCATTTGGAAAATGCGGTGGGAGGTGTTACCATGGAGGGGATTGGGCGAATTTGACTTGGGAGGGGATTTTGTTGAAAGCGCTATTTATCGGAGGCACGGGGACGATCAGTTCCGCGATTACCAGACAATTGGCGGAGGATAGCTCCTGGGAGTTGTATCTGCTGAACCGGGGGACTCGCAGCAAGGAGTTGCCGCCCGGCGTAAAGGTCATTGAGGCCGATATTCATCAGGAAGCCGAGGTGGCCGCGAAGCTTGAAGGTCATACCTTCGACGTGGTGGCGGATTTCATCGCTTTTGAGCCGGCGCAGTTGGAACGGGATGTTCGGCTGTTTGCCGGAAAGACGAAGCAGTTTATGTTCATCAGCTCGGCTTCGGCGTATCAAACCCCTTTGTCGGATTATCGAATTACCGAAGGGACGCCTCTGTCCAACCCTTATTGGGCCTACTCCCGCAACAAAATCGCTTGCGAGGAATATTTGATGAAGGAGTATCGCGAGCAAGGATTCCCGATCACGATCGTGCGGCCGAGCCACACTTACGACGAGCGGTCGATCCCGCTGGGCGTTCATGGCAACAACGGGTCTTGGCAAGTGGCCCAGCGGATGCTGGAGAACAAGCCGGTTCTGATCCACGGCGACGGTTCGTCGCTTTGGACGTTGACGCATAACAGCGATTTTGCCAAAGGCTTTATCGGGCTAATGGGCAACATTCATGCCATCGGCGAGTCGGTCCATATCACGTCGGACGAAAGCGTAACCTGGAACCAAATCTACGAAATCATCGCGGATGCCCTGGGCGTGAAGCTGCGTGCGGTGCACGTCGCTTCCGATTTCTTGGCGGAGTGCGGTCCTTATGACTTCCGCGGCGGATTGCTGGGCGACAAGGCGAACACCGTCGTTTTCGACAATGCCAAGCTAAAGCGGCTCGTGCCTGGATTTACGGCCACGGTTCGCGTCGATCAAGGCATCCGGCGGACGGTGGAGCATATCCTGGCCCACCCGGAGCTTCAAGTGGCGGACCCGGAATTCGACGTTTGGTGCGATCGGGTTGTCGGGGCGATGGAAGCGGCCGCGAAGCTGATGAAGGAATAGGCGGGTGGCTCTGATGCGCATGGCACGGCATCCCACGTTCGTGTTGGCGCCGGATTCGTTCAAGGAGAGCATGACGGCCAAGGAAGTGTGCCTGGCGATGGAAAAAGGGCTGCGCAAAGCGTTTCCCGATGCGCGTTATGTCCATGTTCCGATGGCCGATGGCGGGGAAGGAACCGTTCAAGCCCTGGTCGACGCCACGGGCGGAAGGCTGTGCGCGCTGGAGGTAACGGGTCCGCTGGGGGAACCGGTCACGGCGCAGTACGGGCTGCTGGGCGACGGGGAGACGGCGGCGATCGAAATGGCCTCGGCCAGCGGGCTCCAGCAGGTGCCGCCGGATCGGCGCAACCCGCTGCGAGCCACGACGTACGGCACCGGCGAGCTGATCCGCGCCTGCCTGGATCGAGGCGTGCGCCGGATCATCGTCGGCATTGGCGGCAGCGCGACGAACGACGGCGGTGCCGGCATGGCCGAGGCGCTGGGCGCGCGGTTCCTGGACGCGGCAGGCCAGCCGTTGCCGCGCGGCGGGGGCTCGCTCGGGGAGCTGGCGCGGATCGACGTGTCCGGGCTGGATCCCCGGCTGCAGCAGGCGCGCCTGGTCGTCGCCTGCGACGTCGACAACCCGCTCTGCGGCGAGCGTGGCGCGTCCCGCGTGTTCGGGCCGCAGAAGGGGGCCACCGCCGCGATGGCGGAGCAGCTGGACGCCGCGCTTGCGCATTACGCCGAGACGGCGCGGCGTCAGTTGGGCCGGGACGTGCGGGACGTCCCGGGCGCGGGGGCGGCCGGCGGGCTAGGCGCCGGGCTGCTGCTCTTCACGCAGGCCGAACTGCGCAGGGGCGTCGAGATCGTGATTGACTATACGGGCCTGCGGGAGAAGGTGGCGGCGGCGGACGTGGTGCTCACCGGCGAGGGCGGCATCGACTTCCAGACGAAGTTCGGGAAGACGCCCCACGGCGTCGCCCAGGTCGCCAAGGCCGCCGGCAAGCGCGTGATCGCGATCGCCGGCGGCCTTGGCGACGGCGCGGACGCGTTGTACGCCGAAGGGATTGACGCGATCTTCGGCATCGCCCCCGGGCCGGCCGCCCTGCCGCAGTTGCTCGCCGACGGGCCGCGCAACGTGGAGCGCGCCTGCGAGAGCATCGGCCGCCTGCTGCGGCTGGGCTGAGCGCGCGGGCGTGCGCCGCGGCGCGGCGGGCGGCATGGCCCGGGCAGCGCCGAGGGCGCCGTTGCGTAGCGGAGCCGGCGGGTGCATCCCGCGCCTTGCGCCCTAGCGCGGCGTCACCGCCGGCCCGGGCTTGCGCGCCGCCCGCGCCCGCCCGGGCGCGGCCAAAGGGAGAAATGTTGTATTTTCTACAACATTTCTCCCTTTTTTTTGCCCCTGCGGGGCATAATGTTGCAAAAACTGCAACATTTAAGCCCGCCGCGGGCCGCCCCGGCGATAAATGTTGCACTTTATGCAACATTTCGCTCCCCCGGCCCGGATACCGCCCCGAAATGTTGCACAAAATGCAACATTTGGGGGTGTCCTTGGTGCCACGCCGGGCTCAATGGCGTGTGCCCCGGCCGCCGCCCTACCGCCGCCGCGTGCACAAATAGCGCCCCTAGCCTTGCCCATGCGCCCGGCCGCACAACCCTAGCCGCGCCCACCCGCCTGCCCCGCAGGCCTCACGTATAGGTGAACGATAATGCGCACAGCTTATGGACGAAAGGGCACGCAGAAGGGCAAGTATTTCTTTTGCTCATATGAGAAAAGTATAGTAAAATACAAAAATATAGTTAATAAATGAAGCGGAGGAACTCAACATGGAAATCGGAATCAGCACGTTCGTGGAAACGACGCCGGACGTCGTCACCGGCGAATTGATCAGTCATGCGCAGCGGCTGCGCGAGGTGGTAGAGGAGATCGTCCTAGCCGATAAAGTCGGGCTCGACGTGTTCGGCGTAGGGGAGCATCACCGCAAGGATTATGCCGCTTCGTCGCCGACATTGGTGTTGGCGGCAGCAGCCCCGCAGACGACGCGGATCCGGCTGACCAGCGCCGTTACCGTGTTGTCTTCCGATGATCCGGTTCGGGTGTTCCAGGATTTCGCGACGCTGGACGGCCTATCGAACGGGCGCGCGGAGATCATGGCTGGACGCGGATCTTTTATCGAGTCCTTCCCGCTGTTCGGATACGATTTGAACGATTATGAGGAACTGTTCGAGGAGAAGCTGGATCTGCTGCTGAAGCTGCGCGAATCGGAAAAAGTAACCTGGCAAGGCAAGCACCGTCCAGCCATCAACAATCTGGGCGTCTATCCGCGTCCCGTGCAGAACCCTTTGCCGGTCTGGATCGGGAGCGGCGGCAACACCGAATCCGTCATTCGTGCCGGTGTGCTCGGTTTGCCGCTGGTGCTGGCGATCATTGGCGGCCGGCCGACTCAATTTGCGCCGCTCGTGAAGATCTACAAGCAGGCTGCTGCCCAGGCAGGGCATGACGTCTCAAAGCTGACGGTCGCTTCTCATTCGCATGGCTTCGTTGGCGACCGCAATGATGTGGCGGTGGAGAAGTTCTTCCCTTCGACGCAGGCGGCCATGAACGTGATCGGACGGGAACGCGGCTGGGGCCACTACGGCCGGGCCAGCTACGATGCCGCCCGCAGCCTGGAAGGCGCGCTGTACGTCGGCGATCCGGAGACGGTGGCGAACAAAATTATCTATCTGCGCAAAAATGTCGGCATCACCCGCTTTATGCTGCACTGCCCGCTCGGGACGATGCCGCATGAGGATGTCATGCGGTCGATTGAGCTGCTGGGCACCGAGGTGGCGCCGCGAGTCCGCGAGGAAATTGCCCGCTGGGAAGACGAAGGCGGGGAGCAGGCATAGTCACTGCGAAATCAATTCTTGGTAGGAATGCCAGGAGTCCTTACGCGCGGGAGACCACTGAAATGCCTCCTAACTAAAGAAGGTACCGTTCCTCAATATCATTGAGAGAGCAGTACCTTCTTTGCTGTATAATTAGAGTATTGCAGCGAAAGGGCCGAGTGATTCGTTCCTACGCTCACACCTCCGCCCGAAACGTCCTCCCTAACGGTTCGCCGAGGCCGAAGTAATGGCGGAAGTTGTATATCAGCGGGCTCCATTGGCGAGGGTCGATGTGACGTTCGCCAATGACGAGGTCGCGGCGGGCGTGGACAGCCACGGCCCGGGTCTCGACGATCGCGAAGAAGGGGGCATAGGCTGGCGCTCGGAAGTCCTCCACGACCGCTTCGATTTGCAGCGGGCATTCGCGGATGCGGGCGGGTTGCACTTGCTGGGACGGCTGCGGGGTAAGGCCGCCGACCGAGAATTTGTCTTTTTGATAGGTGAAGCCCTGTGTTGCTTTTTCATGCGGCACGGGGCTTTTTCCGGTGACGGAGGCTAACCGCTCGACTTGTTCCCACATGGATGGATCGGGTAGGTTGATGACGCATTCCGGGCAGCGCTGCAGGTTTTCGGCAGCTTTTCCGCCCAGCCCGATGCCAAGAACAATATGGTTACCGAGCGCCCAAGAAGACGAGATCGGGCTAATATTGGTGCTTCCGTCTTCATTAAGAGTCGTGAGCAGGACGACGGGCGTACCGTAATACAAGATTTTTGGCTGAATCAGCAGAGTGTCGTCGGCTGATGGGTTTGCCGTTTTCGAAGTTTGCATAGGAATAACCTCCCCGGTTTTCAGTGTTTCCCGCTCATTGTATAATGGCAACAATACCATGGGGATCGAAATATGGATGACATCCTCAAAAGGGGGGAACCATTCGCATGAGAGCCGCACCAACGCATACGCAAGCGGCAGTCATCGCTTCGCTTGTCAGCGATCCCAGCCGGTCGGCGATGCTGACGGCCATGCTGGACGGGAGATATCATGCCGCCGGTGAGCTGGCGCGGATGGCCGGGATTCAGGCACAAACCGCCAGCTTTCACCTGGCCAAGCTGACGGAGGCCGGTTTGGTTGCCGTCGAAAAACAAGGCCGTCACCGCTACTACGGGATCGCAAGCCCGGAAGTCGCCCGGGTGCTGGAGTCCTTGCTGTCGATCGCGCCGTCGGCGCCGATCCGGTCGTTGCGGCAGGCGACGGAGGACCGGGCGCTGCGGCAGGCCCGAACCTGCTATGACCACTTAGCGGGGAGTCTCGGGGTTCGCCTGACGCAAAGCTTGGTGCGCACAGGCATTCTCGTCGAAGGAGACGGAGCCTTTGAAATGACCGCGGAGGGCGAAGCTTTTTTGGGTCGATTCGGAGTCGACATCGCCCGGGCCAAGGGCAAACGCCGTTCTTTTTCTCATAAATGCCTCGATTGGAGCGAGCGCCAACCTCATTTGGCCGGGGCGCTTGGCAACGCGCTGCTAGAGCGGCTGATGGAACTGGGGTGGGTAGAGCGAAGTCCGCTGAGCCGGGCCGTCAAGTTGACGGCGAAGGGGCGGACGGGGTTCAAGGACACCTTTGCTTTGGACATGGACGCCGAAGAAGGAACCGGCTAGCTGCCTTACCTGAATAATGTGCATACGAAAAACCATCTCCCTTAGAAG
>NZ_JAKSXN010000034.1 GCF_022427145.1 Paenibacillus timonensis | reverse complement strand
ATTATTGAAGACGTATTTCTGCAGCTCCTCAACTTGCCTTCACCCATCTAACGGAACTCAGCGGCGCTATTTGTGCGTTCGCCGATGCCCTGATTTCTAATGGACCGAGGAGACCTTATTTCTGACAAATTCTGCTCAGTTGGCGTTGATAGAGTCCAATAAGGACTGTGGAGTCCGTTACAGCGGGAAATACCCGGGAAATGAGCAAATAAGGGCTGTACAGTCCGTTACGATTCGTTGCCGCATCATCACAGCAACATCCCCTCATCCAATCGCATTCGATCACCCAACCGCCGCTTACGCTAACCCACCGCTTTGCTGGATTACGTGTTACTTTACGCTATATCGACTGGACTGCCCCAAACAGAGCTTGGACGAATGAGCAAAATCAAAGTATGATGGAAAGAGGCAATGAAGACGGAAGGAAGATCACACGGATGGACGCAAAGCAAGCGATGAAAGACATTAAACAGGGGCGGATCTCCCCATTATATGTATGTTTCGGCACGGAAAAATATCAGATTCAGGAGTTCGTTGGCCTGCTCCAGGAGCGGTTGGTTGACCGGGATCAAAAGGATTTTGCCCTCGCCACCTTCGATTTGGCGGAGACCCCGATCGAAGCAGTGGTCGAGGAGGCGGAGACGATGCCGTTCCTCGTGGAGCGCAAGCTGATCGTCGTGCGCGACTCTGCACTGCTTGCCGCGGGCGGCAAGGAAGGCGGCAAGATCGAGCATAAGGTGGAGGCGCTCCTGACGTATATCGGCAATCCGGCGGAACATAGCGTGATCGTGTTTGTCGTGAACGGCGAAAAGCTGGACGAGCGGAAGAAGGTCGTCAAAGCGATCAAGTCGGCCGGTACGGTGTTGTCCTTCATGCCGCTGGGCGGCGGTGAGCTGGTGCAATGGGTCGTGCAAGAGGTAGAGAAACGCGGCTGCCGAATCGGACGGGATGCCGCGGAGGCGCTGATTGCGGCGAGCGGCGTGCAGATGGCCGCATTGGCTGCGGAAGCGGACAAGCTCTGCTTGTACGCCGGAGCCGGCGGCATGATCGATACCGCGGCGGTCGAGCAACTGGTGGCCCGCAGCACGGAGCAAAACGTGTTCGTGATGGTGGAACATATCGCGGCAATTCGGATGGAGCAGGCGCTTGGCATTTTCTACGAGCTGCTGAAGCAACGCGAGGAGCCGATCAAGATCGCGGCGCTGATCGCCCGTCAGTTCCGGATCATGCTGCAAGTGAAAGAGCTTGGACGCCAAAGCTACTCGCAGCAGCAGATCGCCTCGCAATTGAGCTTACATCCCTATGTCGTGAAGCTGGCCGGGGACCAGGCCCGTAAATTTGAGGTCGGCCGGTTGAAAGCTATTTTGTCCGAGCTGGCAGAGCTGGACTACCGGATGAAAAGCGGGCAGATCGACAAAGTCCTGGGGTTGGAGTTGTTTCTGCTTAAACTGGGGGCCTAAGGCGTCAGCCGCGCCCGGCACCCCCGGTAACCAAAAAGACCTGAACGATTTATCGTTCAGGTCTTTTTGAGCTTAGTTGAAGACTAACTTCGTTATCATTAACGAGGCTTACGCTTGGGACGTAAGTTCGTTCAATTTTTTAGCCAAGCGGGATTTCTTACGGGCAGCTGCATTCTTGTGGATCAAACCTTTGGTAACGGCTTTGTCCAATTTTTTAGTAGCAGCCACAAAAGCAGCTTTAGCTGCTTCAACTTCGTTGTTCGCCAAAGCGGTGTCGGCAGTTTTCACAGCCGTACGCAGGGCGGATTTTTGCGAAGCGTTCAGCGCGCGGCGTTTGTCGCTCGTCTTTACGCGTTTGATTGCGGATTTAATGTTAGGCATTGCATTCACCTCCTGTAAAGCATATATCAACCCAGATGATTCACAACTTAAAATATTTTATCACGCAAGATAGCAAAAAGCAATAAATTCATCATATCGAATCTCTCGATTTCGCGCAAGTTTTGCAGCCTAAACCGAGGGGATGCATAAACGCTTTCCCTCTCCCGCACAATAAAGGCAATCAGAGGAAATGGAGGTCATATGGCATGAATTTGGACTTACGGGAGTATTCCGTACGCACCGACTTGGCCGTTGAATCGAAGGAAATCGCGGAGACGGCCCATGGCGGACCGGTTCCCGGACTGAATGAGCAGGTCGAGGAGCGGGACGGAATCAAGACCACCCGGCTGGATGTGACCAACGAGGCGGCCTCGCGGCAAATCGGACGAGTTCAAGGGCATTATGTGACGCTGGAGGTTCCCGGCCTCCGGAATCAGGATACCGAGTTGCAGGAGAAGGTTGCCGCCGCGTTCGCGAAGGAGTTTACCGCATTTTTAAATAAAATCGGGGTCGAACCGGGAGCGAAGACGCTGATCGTCGGTCTGGGCAACTGGAACGTCACGCCGGACGCGCTTGGACCGCTGGTGGTGGAAAACGTGATGGTCACCCGCCATTACTTCGAGCTGACGCCGGACCAGGTGGCGCCGGGCTACCGCGAGGTCAGCGCGATCGCTCCCGGGGTGCTGGGGATTACCGGCATCGAATCAAGCGAAGTGGTGCAAGGGATCGTGGATCGGACGCGACCGGATCTGATCATCGCCATCGATGCGCTGGCTTCGCGCTCGTTAGAGCGGGTGAATACGACGATCCAGATCGCGGATATCGGCATTCATCCCGGCTCGGGGATCGGCAACAAGCGCAGGGGATTGACCAAGGAAATTCTGGGCGTGCCTTGCATCGCCATCGGCGTGCCAACGGTGTGCTACGCATCCACGATCGTCAATAATGTATTCGATTTGATGAAAAACCATTTCAATCAAGAGAGCGACGACGGGAACGCGCCCACCCAACAGATCATGGGCATGCTGAACGACTTAAGCGAAAGCGAACGGCTAGGTCTCGTCAAAGAGGTGCTCGAACCGCTGGGTCATGACCTGATCGTCACTCCGAAGGAAATCGACGAGTTCATCGAAGACGTGGCCAACGTGATCGCCAGCGGCTTAAACATCTCGCTGCACGAGGCGGTTACGCCGGACAACGTGGCGTCTTACACCCATTAACCCCGTGTCCGCTTCTCTCCCGAATCTCAAGGAAATCCGCGAATCTAGCGGATTTCTTTTTTTTGTGAGAATTCGAGGTTCTAGCCCTTGAACTAGGTTCATAGATTTGGAATATAGTTTGAAAGCGGCTGGAGGAGGACACGCATATGAAATTCAAGGCTTGGAATCTAGGAAAAATGAGACGAAATCTGCTTCATGTTTTGGCGCTGGGACGCACATTTCTGCTGTTGTCGGTCATGTCGGTGATCTTCTTCATCATGCTGGGGGTGCTGGGCATCGCCGAGAAAAACCTGAATACCTCCCCGGTCTCTTCGATGAAGGGGCTGGCGGCCTCGCTGTCGAGCGGATTTTTCATGGATATGGTTGGCATGGAACTGCCGCACGCGGCTAGCGAGAAGCAGATGCCGGCGATCTCGGGGCGGCAGATGACGAATTTCGTCTTTCAACTGTTGACGGACGTCAATCCGTCCGATCCGAAAAGCCTGGTAGCCCGCGAAGTCCCGGGCCTGGGCGCCGATAGCCCGATCCTGCTGCGTACCGGCTCCGGTAATGGCACGGCCCAGGCGCCCGAGGATTACCGGCCGGGGGCGGGAGCGGACGGCAGCGCGCCGGATCATCCGGAGCCGAATGGCGAAGAAGGCGGAGAGGACGTGGACCCGGGAACGGGCGGCGAAGACCCGGGCGGAGCGCAGTCGCCGGCAGAGGAGCCGGGGAAGACAGAAGGCTCGTCCGGGGACCAGGGAGAGCCATCGGTCAAACCGGGCAACAAAAACATCGTGATGATCTATCATTCGCATCCGCAAGAATCTTTTAATCCGGTGCTAGGCACCAATGTAGATAATCCAAGCTCGGCGGAAGACAAGAAAAACGTCGGGCTGGTCGGCGAGGCGTTGGCGAAAGAGCTGGAACAAAAAGGTGTCGCCGCCTTGCATTCGTTCGAAAATTATGCCGCCAAGGTGAGCAATTACAACTACAACTATTCATATAAATATTCACGAGAGACCGTGAAGCAGGCGATGGCCGAAAACGGCAAGCTGCAATATTTTATCGACATTCACCGCGATTCACAGCGTCACGACAAAACGACCACGACCATCGACGGCGTGAATTACGCCCAGGTGTATTTCATTATCGGGCACGGCAACGAGAATTGGCGGGAGAATGAGAGATTCGCCAGCTCCATCCATGATCGTCTGGAAAAAGCCTATCCCGGGATTTCCCGAGGGATCTGGGGAAAGACGTCTTCTCAAGGCAACGGGGAATACAACCAGTCGCTGTCGCCGAACAGCGTCTTGATCGAAATCGGCGGCATCGACAACAGCGAAGAAGAGCTGGAGCGTACCGCCAAAGTGTTGGCCGGGATCCTGGCCGATCTGTATTGGGAAAGCCAGGACGCGGAGAAAGCGGGCAAGCTGACGAAAAGCGGTACGGACGGCATCGCGAACGGCAGCGCAGGCAACTCTAACAAAGGCTCGAGCAACTCCAACAAGGGTGCGAACGAGGGTTCAACGAAGTCCGGGGAAACGAGTAAGAAATCTTGATTTGAAATAAACGAAGCGACGGGGGATGGACATGGCTAAGATGCTGCGCAAAACATTGGTATACGGCCTATTACTGGCGGCGGGGGTGACGCTGGGGATGCAGCTCGCCGAAAGCGGAACAACCTCGGTATTCGGCCCCGGCTTTCAAACCGGGGGGACAACCGTGGGCACCAACGGACCATCCATAGCATATCCCTATCCGCAGCCGCAGCAATATAGCAACGGCTGGACAGCCGGCTCCGCCCCTGTATGGACAACCGGCCAAGGCAACGCCGCGCCGCAGGGGACGTCGGGCGGATACAGCCCGGCTCCCGGCTACGGTTATACTCCGTCAGGGACTGCCGCGCCAAGCGCGACGGATGACGGTTCGACCGCCTCGTCGGGCGGCCAGGCGATGCAAACGCCAGCGGACTTGCTGATGCCGCCGCCGTCGCCTCCGGCCATCGACCGGTTTGCGGACAAAGCGGCCCATCTGCTGCAGCAGGCGTCCCAGAAGAGCATTCATTGGGTAGCCTCCTTGTTTGGTCCCGGCGAATGAAATAGCGGTTTATAACGAAATCTGGATTTGTTATACTGCTGTTATATTGTTATGAATCCGTTCGTTATACGTTATTTCGGAGGTTAGAACTCTTGAAGAAAATTACGATGCAGCAAATCGCCGATCATTTAGGCGTCTCGAAATTCGTCGTATCCAAAGCTTTGTCCGGCAAGGGCGGGGTCAACGAGCAGACCCGGGAACGGGTCATTCAAGCCGCCTCTCAGCTCGGCTACTTTAACCAGAAGAACGGCTACGTCAAGAACGTCATTCCCTCGGGCACAACGCTGCCGGCGCCGGCTGGCAAGCAGTCGGTGCTGGTGTTGATGCCGAATATCCGGTTTCAAAACAAGGAATCGCTGTATTGGGGCCGGCTGCTGGAGGGCATCTCCCGGGAGCTGGAGGCACAGCAACTGGGGATGATCATCGTATCGGAACCCCGGGGCGACAATTTTATGCACATCCTGAATCCGGACGGCATTCTGGGAATGATCGGGGTCGGGCAAATCGCCACCTCATTCCTGTTGGAGGTGCACCGGATTGGACTGCCGATGGTCCTCGTTGATCATGAGGACCCGCTGATTCCCAGCGACACGGTCTTTGCGAACAACCTTGACGGGATGGCCCGCCTGACCACCCATTTGATCGGACTGGGGCACCGGGAATTGCACTTCTTGGGGAACTCGGCTTTCTCCCGAAGCTTCCGGGATCGCTGGATCGGTTACCGCAGCGCTTTGGAGGAGAATGGCCTAACACCTCAAGCGCCGGATGATCCGATGCTGCAGTTGGAAGGCATCGATACCGGGGCATACGGGGACGAGCTGCAAGGGTGGTTGGAACGGAGGAGAAAAGCAAAGACGCTCCCGACGGCGCTGGTATGCGCGAATGATTCCATCGCCATCCATGCCTGTACCGTCCTGGGTGAGATCGGGTTAACCGTGCCTGGGGACATCGTTGTAAGCGGGTTTGATAATATCGACGATGCGGCCCGCAACGCGCCGTCGATTACGACTATCCATGTGCCGAAAGAGGACCTCGGCCAGCGCGCGGTACGAAAGCTGATGGACCGGCTTGCTCATCCGGATGCGCCACAGGAAAAAATCATGATATCCGTCGAAACCGTGTACCGGGACTCTACCGCCGAACCACAACAGACCGGGCGATAGAAGGCGCTAACTGCCGCCGCCCTTCATACGAGAACAACCCAAAAGAGCGAACGACCAAGGAAACCTCCCTTAGCCGTTCGCTTTTTTTTAATAATTACAGACTTCCGTTCAGAAAATGCTCGTTTCGTTCAATCAAGTTGATTCGCTGCTGTACGCAGGCGTAGGAGCGCAGGGGATCCTCCGGCGTGTTCAACACATAGTCGAGAAGCCGATCCACCGTTGTCGTGGCGACGTGAATACGCGTGTCGGAGGAGGCGTAATAGATATAGATGTCGCCATTGTCGCGGGCGATGACACCGTTGCAGAACACGACGTTGGATACGTCGCCGACGCGCTCCTCGCCTTCCGGTGCGATCAGATGGCCACCCGGGCGATGCGTGACGCGCTGCGGCTTCTCGAGGTCAGAGAGAAAAGCGTATAGCACATAACGTAGTCCTGCTGCCGTTCCTCGTACGCCATGGGCGATATGCAACCAGCCTTGGTTCGTTTTGATCGGGGCTGGACCTTGGCCGTTCTTGACCTCTTTGATCGTATGGTACTTCCGGTCGTCCACGATGATTTCCTCGTCGATCACCGCACGCTCGATCGAATCGGACACCCCCCAGCCGATCCCGCCTCCGGAACCAGCGTCGATGAAGCCGTCCTGCGGACGGGTATAGAACGCGTATTTCCCGTCCACGAACTCGGGATGCAGCACGACGTTGCGCTGTTGCGGGGATTTTGTCTTCAGGTCGGCCAGCCGTTCCCAAGTGATCAGGTCCTTGGTACGGGCGATGCCGCACTGGGCGACGGCGCTCGATAAATCGCCCCGCGGAGCTTCGGGATCTTTACGCTCCGTGCAGAACAGGCCGTAGATCCAGCCGTCCTCATGCTGTACGATCCGCATGTCGTAGACGTTGACGTCTGGCTCCTCCGTTTCCGGCATCACCACCGGCTTATTCCAGAAGCGGAAGCCATCGACGCCGTTATCGCTCTCAGCAACTGCGAAGAACGATTTGCGGTCTACGCCCTCGACTCGTGCAATCAGGTAGAATTTTCCATTCAGCTCGATGGCACCCGGATTAAATACGCCGTTGACGCCGAGGCGTTCGGAGAAATATGGATTCGTGGCCGGGTTGAGATCGTATTTCCAAATGAGCGGCGCATGCTCCGCGGTTAGTACCGGATAACGATAGCGATCATACACCCCGTTGCCAAAAGGAACCTTCTCGTTGCGCCGTCCAATCAGCTGCTCGCAGCGTTCAGTAAGCTGCCGTTTTCTTTCGTCAAATAAGCTCATTCTATATTCCTCCGATCGATGAAATGGAATGAAAAGATGATAGCTATTGCTCGTGCCCCAGACGTTCCAACATTTCCAGGCAAGCGCGACTGTTGTGGTAAGGGCATTTCCACGGGCTGACCTTCGGCTCGCCCGGCAGCGGGTCGCCGCTTCGGTCTACGCCCCAGAACCATTCGCCGTTCTCGCGGTCCACCAGATACGTCTGGATAAATCTCCAGGAATGGGCCGCCGCATCCCGGTACTTCGCGTCACCGGTCAGTTGATAAGCGTTGTAAAAGCCAACCATCGCTTCCGCTTGCGGCCACCAGTCTTTATGATCATCGGTTAGGCCGTCTGAATCGGCTTCGTTCCATATGCCGCCGTCTAGGTCTACGCCTTCCATATATACGGCCTCCGCCATTGCTACGGCGATGTCCTTCACGCGCTGCGTCAGCACGGGGATACCCAGCACCTCAGCAGCCTCCACAAGCAGCCAGCTGCCTTCGATATCATGGCCATACGAGACATGATGTCCCTTGATCTCCCAGGTGTCATCGAAGAATAACAGAAAATGGGCGGTTTTCGGATCAATAATATGCTCCAGCGTCACATCAATCAATTCGGATAAGCTGTTTTGCAGCTCGGGGGATTTCCACACCCGGTACAGATTGGTGTATGCCTCCAGCACGTGCAGGTGCGTATTCATGGATTTCTTCTCGTTTAAATCCTTATTGCTGAGACTTAAGTCTTCGGTTGGTTTCCAATCGCGCGCGAGCGCTTCAATATAACCTTTGTGAACCGGATCATAGCCATGCTGCTCCAGGAGACGGTAAAGCTCGATCGCCCGTTCTAACACCTCGGTATTGGAGGTCACGCGATAATATTCCGCCAAAGCATAAATAACGAATGCTTGCCCGTAAACCTGCTTTTTGTCCTGGACCGGAATGCCTTGCGCATCGACCATCCAATAGAAGCCGCCGTACTCGGGATCTGCAAAATACGCCTTCAGGTAATCGTAAGCACGCTCCGCCATCTCCAGGTATTTCGGAACAGGGAAGAGGCGGTAGGCGGAAGCGAAGGTCCAAAGGATCCGGGCATTCAGCACCAGTCCTTTATCGGCATCGAGATTCTTGTTGAGGTGCGGATCGATGTAGCCGACAAAACCGCCTTGTTGCCCGTCAACCGTATGATCGGTCCAAAACGCCAGAATGTTGGCCTGCAGCTCCTGCTGCAGTTGTGATTTCCAATCAGGGGTTTTCACGAAAAAAGCCTCCTTAATCTTCTATCGCGCTAAGTTTGACGGCATAAGCTTCGGCCACGATCTTTTCCGCCTTTTTGCCATAAATGCAGTAACCATCATGCGTTGCCGCCTGGTTCCGTTCATATAGCCGCGCCGGCCAATCCCACAGCATAAAGCCGCGAACCCAGTCGCGCTCCCCGCATTTTTGCAGCATTGTGCGGTAATATTCCGCTTGCTCATCCTCGCTAACTGCGCCTTGCAGTGTCCAGTCGTTGGGAAGCATCGCCGAACCTGTGCGGCTGGGGCAGCCGGCTTCCATAAATAAAAATGGTTTGCCGAATTTTTGGATAACGCTTTCAATTCGGTCTAACTGGCGATCCCAATCCCCGATCGGGTAATAGCCGCTGGAACTAATCAGATCGAGTGCGTCCCACCATGTTACGTTGTCCTCTTGATATTTGTCGCAGTTGTAGGTCAACGGCCCGTGGTAAATCTGACGGACATCGGCGATTAAGGCGCGCCATTCCGCTTCCCGCCGGTCGGTTTGCACCATTTCGCAGCCGATACAGAACATCTCGCATCCGGTCTCCTCGGCGATTTGCGCGAAGTGCAGAATATAGGCACGGTAGGAGGTAAACCAATCGGACCATTTCGGTTCGCAGGGCACGTCTTTATCAAAAAAATTAATGTGCGCCCGCCAAGTCCCGTCCGCGCAGTTCACGATCGGCTTCAGGCATGCCTTGAGCCCGAGCGAATGCGCCTTACGAATCGCCCACCTGATTTCCTCGTCCATCACCGTCGGTGCTTCCCAGTAGGGGATCTCTGTCGAGAAGGCGGTCGCTTGTAATGCGGCAAAAGCAATGGCCGTCCAGTTACTCCCGGTGACTGCTGCCATTGTTTCCATGGAACGAGCCGCGGTTTCGTTACCCCAGTCGCCTCTGATCCCCATAAATCCCCAAGTCATCCCGGCAATATACGGTTCGATCGATTGCATCATGTAGATTCACCTCATCATCCATTACTTGATTTTTGTTATCATTTGTTATTTGCATTATGATAACAAACATCGATTTATGACATAACTATATAACGATTAAACGGGAGATTCAACCATTTTATTTTAGGATTTGTTAGCGTGTTTTTGCCTAAATACACAAAGAACCCGCCGACTATTCGGCGGGTTCAGTATGAAGGGTTTTGACGGAATTGCGATAGATGATCTTGCCCTGCACCAGCATGCGGCCGATGCGGCGATGGGGGTTGGACACTTTATCCATGATCGCCTTGACGGCGGAACGGGCCATCTGCTCAATATCCACCTCGACCGTTGTTAGCGGCGGGTTCGCCAGTGTTGCGTAAACGTCGTTGTCGAATCCGACAATCGAGCAGTCATCCGGAACGCGGTAACCCATGTTGTTTAGACGCTCGCCAAAAATATAGGCAACCTGGTCACAGTTACAGACGAACGCGGTAGGCATTTGTTCCGGAAGCTCAATATCGATATAAGCGCCATGTTCGTCACGATCATTGAGTAACAGGCGCTCATTTAACGCCATTCCGTGTTCCAGCAACGATTTGTAATAACCTAGGAAACGATCCTGGATACTGCTGGTGGAATAGATGTTGCCTACAAAGGCGATGTCGCGATGGCCGCATTGGATCAAATAATTGGTGATCTCGTATGCGCCGTAAAAGTTATCGGTAACGATCGAATCGATCGCGGCATGCTCATCGTAAAAGTCGAGAAACAGCTTCGGCAACTCCATATTTTGCACCGTTTCGATGTACTTCTTGCTGACCTGCCCCAAAATAATGATGCCGTCCACCTTATTCTCGCTGTAGACTCGCGGAAAATTCAGCTGTTCTTCGTCTTCACTGCTTAATATGTTTAAAATTCCGAAGTAGCCGTAGTGGTCCAATTGAATGGCGATCTGCTGATAGACCTGCAAATAAAAGGACTCCCGGAGCCCCGTAAACCGCTGCGGTATCATGACTCCAATATTATATGAAAGTCCGTCCTTGATCGATTTGGCCGCTGAGTTGAAGCGGTAACCCATTTCGCCGGCTACCTTTTTGATCTTCAGCTTCAGGGTGTCGCTAACGCCTTCTTTGTCATTCAGCGCTTTGGATACCGTTACACTGCTGACGCCTAGCTTGTCGGCGATATCTTTCATCGTTATGTTGCTTTTCATGAACTTGTATTCACCATCCCGTTAAATCGTTTCATGAGAGCCAATCGACCTAAAATCCAGTATACCTATTCTATCGGTAAATAGAAAGATAAGAAGTAGGTCGGACTTAATAAAAACCTAATATAACCTGAAAAATTACTTTACAAAATAAAAATATATCGACTTCATTATTGACGAGAAAGCGTATTCAATATAGAATCGTATGTAGTTTATCGATAACCTAATTTATAAACTGAAAGGGGTTAACAGAAATGAGAAAAAGTAAATCGTTTCTCGGCTTGATGGCCTTGATGCTTGTCCTGACTCTACTGGCAGGCTGTGGAGGGAACAACAAGAACAACGCGGCTCAGAACAATGTGACGGGGAATACCGGAACTGAAAGCACCAGCTCAGAGCAACCAGCGGGCGGAGATATCTCTGGAGAAATTACCGTCATTACCCAAAGAACAGACATCGTGGATACGGTATTCAAAGATTACGCGGCCGAGTTCAATAAGGAATATCCGAATGTCAAAGTGAAGTTTCAAGCACTTTCCGACTATGAAGGACAAATTACGGTTCGGATGAACTCCGACGATTACGGCGATGTTCTGCTGCTTCCTACCAGCATTCCGCTCGCGGATACCCCAGAGTTCTTCGAACCGCTCGGTACATTGGAGGAACTGAGCAAGCAGTACATCGGTTTGGAAGAGAGAACCGTAGACGGGCAATCTTACGGCATTCCGATCGCAGTGAACTTCTCCGGTATTTTGTACAACAAGAAAGTGTTCAATGACGCCGGCGTAACGACGACACCAAGAACGCCGGACGAATTTTTAGCGGCTTTGCAGAAAATCAAAGACAAAGGCGACGCGATTCCTCTATACAGCAACTATGCGGACAGCTGGCCTTTGACCCAATGGGAAGCTGTATTGACTACCGTTGCCGGAAGCGTCGACTACGTCAACGTTACGCAACCCAACACGGACGACAACTTCGTTCCTGGACAACCGCACTATGAACTGTACAAAGTGATGTACGACACCGCGAAACAAGGTTTAATTGAAGAAGACCCAACCACGACGAACTGGGAAGCCTCCAAAGCCGACATGGCCAATGGCAAAATCGGGGCCATGGTGCTGGGTTCGTGGGCGATCGGGCAGGTTCAAGGGTTAGCTGAGAATCCAGATGACATCGCTTACATGCCTTTCCCGACGAATGCCAAGGAAATCATTATGCCACTCGCCGACGACTATACGCTAGGCATCAGCAAGCACAGCAAGAACAAAGAAGCGGCAAGAGCTTGGCTGGACTGGTTCATCAATAAATCCGGATATCCTACGGAACAAGCAGGCGGCATGAGCCCGGTTGTAGGCGCTCCGCTTCCTGAAACGCTGAAGCAATTCGAAGGGTCCGATGTGAAGTTTGAATTGCAAACCCCTGCACAGCCAGGCCAAGAAGGTTTGGTGGACAAAATCGACAAGGATGCAGAAATCGGCTTGTGGCAACCTGAATTTAAGAAACGGATCATGGAAGCCGCGATCGGCAACCTCGATGAATCCTATGACGACATCATGAAGGATCTGAACGACGCCTGGATCAAATCCCGCGCCAAATTTGCGAAATAACTTCGGTCACCGGGGAGACAAAACTTGCAAGGGGAACGTGCTGAATGTGCGTTTCCCTTGTGATCTTGGTCAAGGAGAGACAGATATAGGCATTTTTCAGAGTTTTTGGAGGTGTGAGTGGTGTTCAAAAATTTAAGCTACAAAACCCAGCGGAAAGTGATCATCTTCGCCTTCTCGCTGATCCCGGTCGCCTTATTGTTCACTTTCGCCTACTTGCCGGTATTTAATATGTTCAAATACAGCTTCACCAATTGGAACGGTTATAGCAAGCATTACGATTTCGTAGGGTTTGAGAACTACAAGACGATTTTTACCGACTCCAAGTATTTCACCGTCTTTAAGGTCAGCTTATATTATTTCGGCGCGACCTTCGTTCAAATGGCTTTAGCTCTTTATTTCGCGACGATTTTAAGCTTTAAAGTACGGCTCAAAAACTTTTTCAAAGGGGTCTTGTTCTTTCCTTACCTCCTAAACGGGGTAGCCATCGGGTTCATTTTCCTGTTCTTCTTCCGTCCGGACGGTACGCTGGATACCTTAATGCAATCGGTGGGGCTCGGCGCCTTTACGCAGGGATGGCTGAAAAACCCAAACATCATCAACATCTCGCTGGCAGGCGCGTCCTTGTGGAGATATATGGGCTTTAACTTCATTATTTTCCTAGGAGCGATATCCTCGATCGGTTCCGATATTTACGAGGCTGCCGAGATCGACGGGGCCAACCGCTGGCACCAGTTCCGCCATATCATTATCCCGAGCATTATGAAAATCGTGCAGCTCAACCTGATCCTCGCCATCAGCGGCGCGATCAGTGCCTTCGACATTCCGTATATTATGACCGGCGGCTCTAACGGAAGTAACACGTTCGTCATCCAGACGGTGACCACCGCGTTTAAATATAACAAGCTTGGCCTCGCTTCCGCCATGGCGGTCGTCCTGCTGTTCATCGTCATCATCGTGACCCTGCTGCAGCGCATGTTGATCAAGGAGGAGAAGTAAGCCATGTATAGATTGAAATATGCCGCCACGTCCTTCATTAAATATATCAGCTTGCTGCTGGGCGCTTTCGCGGCGTTGGTTCCCATCGTCGTCGTGCTGTTTGCTTCCTTTAAAACGAATAAGGAATACGGCTCGACCAGCCCATTGACGCCGCCTGAGAACTGGCTGAACTTCGCCAACTATTCCAAAGCTTTTCTTAACGGAAAAATGCTGCTAGGCTTCGGGAACACGGTGATCATCGTGATTGTTTCAATCCTCGGCGCCACCTTGATCGGCTCGATGATCGCTTACGTCTTGAACCGCTTCAAATTCCGCGGCAACAAGTTGCTGATGGGCGCCTTCTTACTGGCGACCCTGATTCCAAGCGTGACGACCCAGGTCGCCACTTTCCGAATCATCAATTTCTTTCACCTGGTCGATACGCGCTTTGCCCCGATTTTGCTCTACTTGGGCACGGATATTATTGCCGTGTATATCTTCATGCAGTTTCTGGATTCGATATCCGAATCTCTGGACGAATCGGCCATGCTGGACGGTGCTTCTTATTTTACGATTTACTGGCGGATTATTCTACCACTGCTCGCCCCGGCCATTGTCACCGTCATTATCGTGAAGGGCGTCAATATCTATAACGATTTCTATACGCCGTTCCTGTATATGCCTAGCGAGGATCTGCAGGTGATCTCCACCGCACTGTTCAAGTTTAAAGGCCCTTACGGTTCACAATGGGAAGTCATCTGTGCAGGGATCATGATTACGATTGTGCCGATCTTGATCGCTTTTGTATCGCTGCAGAAATACATTTACAACGGATTCGCGCAAGGCTCGGTCAAATAAACGCACTCATCTGATTGAATTGGAAGGGGTAACCTCATGAGCACAGTGAAAATTATTGGAGAGAACCTGCCGAATATCCCATGGCAAGACAAACCGGAGTCTGCGGCAGGACCCGTATGGAGACATAGCGCTAACCCCGTCGTGAAGAGAAATCCGGCCAAGGGTATCGCGCGGATTTTCAATAGCGCGGTCGTTCCTTACGGAGGCCGTTTCGTTGGTGTTTTCCGCGCCGAAACGATTAACGGTCGTCCTCATCTGCATGTAGGTTGGAGTAATGACGGCTATGACTGGAAAATCGACGAGGAACGGATTTTATTCGTAGATGAACAAGGGAAGCCGTTCCAACCGAATTATGCGTACGATCCCCGGTTGGTGAAGGTGGAGGATATCTACTATATTATTTGGTGCACCGATTTTTACGGCGCGTCAATCGGCGTGGCCACAACTCAGGACTTCAAGACGTTTGTTCGCTTGGAAAATCCGTTCCTGCCGTTTAACCGCAACGGCGTGTTGTTCCCGCGGAAAATCGGCGGCAATTTCGTGATGTTGTCTCGCCCAAGCGATAGCGGCCACACGCCGTTTGGCGACATCTTCCTTAGCGAAAGCCCGGATTTCGTTTATTGGGGCAAACATCGCCATGTGATGACCAAGGGCGGGCAAGGTTGGTGGCAATCGGTGAAGATCGGCGGAGGCCCGGCTCCCATCGAAACGTCCGAGGGTTGGCTGATGTTTTATCATGGCGTGACTGGGACGTGTAACGGACTGGTTTACAGTATGGGCGCGGTAATCTTGGATAAAGACGAACCTTCTCGCGTGAAATACCGCTCCAGCACCTACGTGCTGACGCCGGAAGAATGGTATGAGGAGCGTGGCTTCGTGCCCAATGTGGTGTTTCCGTGTGCCGCCCTTACCGATGCTGATACAGGGCGAATCACCATTTACTACGGAGCTGCGGACACCTATGTAGGCGTCGCCTATACGACGGTGCAGGAGATCGTGGATTATGTAAAAGCTACGCATGAGGAAGTCGGAGACGACGCCGATATCGGAAGAATGTAGCGGGAACGGGAGGCGCCGAGATGGCTAACGATAAATTGGTGGACTTGTTAACATACGAGGGGAGCAGTCCCAAACCTGACGACTTCGACGCTTATTGGGCGCGGGCCTTGGGTGAATTGGACGCCCAACCGCTCAAATACGAGTTGGTCCCGGCGGATTTTCAGACACCGCTCGCGGAATGTTACCATCTGTATTTCATGGGAGTAGGCGGAGCACGGGTTCATGCGAAATTGGCGAAACCCAAACACCCGCAGGGTCGAGGAGCAGGGCTGGCTTTATTCCACGGGTATCATACCGGAAGCGGAGATTGGTCGGATAAAGCGGCGTATGCGGCTCATGGCATTACAGTCATTGCCATGGATTGCCGGGGGCAAGGCGGTTTGTCTGAGGATAACCTGAACGTTAGGGGAACAACGCTGAAAGGACATATCATTCGCGGGATCGACGAAGACAACCCGGATCAGCTGTATTACCGCAATGTATTTCTCGATCTCGTCCAAACCGTGCGGATCTTGATGACGATGGAACAGGTCGAACCCGATCGAATCGGCGTGCACGGCTGCTCACAGGGAGGCGCTTTAGCCTTGGCCTGTGCCGCGCTGGAGCCGCGGGTGAAGCTGACCATTGCGGTGTACCCGTTCCTAACGGACTACAAGAAGGCATGGGAAATGGAAGTCACCAGTTCTGCGTACGAGGAGTTGGCCTACTACTTCCGGTTTATGGATCCTCTGCACCAGAAGCAGGACGATTTCTTCAACAAATTGGGCTACATCGATGTTCAGAATCTCGCCGATCGCATAAGGGCAAGGGTCATCTTCGTCACCGGCTTGGCCGATACGATCTGCCCGCCCTATACGCAATTTGCGGCCTATAACAAGATCCTATCGGAGAAGGAACTGGTGGTTTATCATGAATACGGTCATGAATATTTGCCTTATTTGGGCGACCGGGTTCTTCTGGAGATGTTGAAGCTGTAAACGGAATTTAACTCGTCGTGATTGCTGCTTGCCCCTGCAACTGATATAATAAATTGATTGTATGACTTCGATGATTTGTGGTGGGGGTAAGGATGACAGATATTAGGGCTAGACAAGCGAAAATTCGCAATTTCTGTATTATTGCACATATAGACCATGGCAAATCGACATTGGCCGACCGAATTCTGGAGTATACCGGGGCGCTGACTTCCCGGGAAATGCAGGAGCAGGTCCTTGACCAAATGGATTTGGAACGCGAACGTGGAATCACGATTAAACTACAGGCCGTCCGCTTAACCTATCGCGCCGACGATGGGGAGGAGTATTTGCTGAACCTCATCGATACGCCGGGACACGTCGACTTCACTTACGAGGTCTCCCGCAGTTTGGCCGCTTGCGAAGGCGCCCTTCTAGTGGTAGACGCCGCTCAGGGGATCGAGGCGCAAACGCTGGCCAACGTTTATCTGGCGCTCGATAACAACCTGGAAATTTTACCGGTCATTAACAAAATCGACTTGCCAAGCGCCGATCCCGATCGGGTGAAGCAGGAGATTGAGGATGTCATCGGCCTCGATGCCAGCGAAGCGGTGCACGCTTCCGCCAAAGCCGGGATCGGGATTAAGGAGATTCTGGAGCAGGTCGTACAGAAGGTGCCTGCACCAACGGGAGACCCGGATCAGCCGCTGAAGGCGCTGATTTTCGATTCGCATTATGACCCTTACAAGGGCGTTATCGTTTACGTGCGCGTCATTGACGGGCAGATTAAGGCTGGCTCGAAAATCAAAATGATGGCAACGGAAAAAACGTTTGAAGTTATCGAAGTGGGTGCCTTCAAACCGCGGATGACAATCGTGGACGAGCTGAATGTCGGCGATGTCGGCTTTATCGTTGCCGGGATCAAGACGGTCGGCGACACTCGCGTCGGGGATACCGTCACGGACGCGAAGCATCCGACACTTGAACCGCTGCCGGGTTATCGTAAGATTAATCCGATGGTCTATTGCGGCTTGTATCCGATCGAAACGTCGGATTACAACGATCTGCGTGAAGCGTTGGAGAAGCTGCAGTTGAACGACGCTTCGCTGAGCTTCGAACCGGAAACCTCAAGCGCGCTCGGCTTCGGTTTCCGTTGCGGCTTCCTGGGATTGTTGCACATGGACGTCATTCAGGAACGGATTGAGCGGGAATTCAACATTCCGCTGATTACGACGGCGCCAAGCGTTATTTACAAAGTAACGCTGACGAACGGCGAGACGATCTCCATCGACAACCCGTCCAACTATCCGGAGGTCGGCAAAATCGACTATGTCGAGGAGCCTTACGTCAAAGCGGCGATCATCGTACCCAATGATTATGTCGGAACCGTCATGGAACTCTGCCAAAGCAAACGCGGCGAGTTCGTGAATATGGAATACCTTGACACAACCCGTGTGACGATTACGTACCAGGTGCCATTGTCGGAGATTGTATACGACTTCTTCGATCAGTTGAAATCGAGCACGAAGGGTTACGCTTCCTTCGATTATGAGCTGTCGGGTTATCGTCAATCGAACCTTGTGAAGATGGACATCCTCCTGAACGGAGAGCAGGTCGACGCTTTGTCCTTTATCGTCCACCGCGAACGTGCTTACCACCGCGGCCGGATCATTTGCGAGAAGCTGCGTGAGCTGATCCCGCGCCAAATGTTTGAAGTGCCGATTCAGGCCTCGATCGGGCAGAAGGTCATCGCCCGCGAGACCGTTAAGGCGATGCGCAAGAACGTCCTTGCCAAATGTTACGGCGGTGATATCTCGCGGAAGCGCAAGCTGCTGGAGAAGCAGAAGGAAGGCAAGAAGCGGATGAAGCAGGTCGGCAACGTCGAGGTACCGCAGGAAGCGTTTATGGCCGTACTGAAAATCGACGACAATTAAGAAATGCAAATCGTTTGATGAAGGAAAGCCGTCAGGCTTTCCTTTCTACTATTATTCATGATAATTACGGAGGAGGGCATGACCATGAACCAAACGACAAACCGATCAGGGCAGGGAGTGCCGATCCATAACCCGGCGGCGGGCAGCGATATGACGCACCTCGAACCATCCATCGCACCGCAAGCTGTATATATCCATATCCCGTTTTGCACGAACAAGTGCTTTTATTGCGATTTCAATTCCTACGTCCTGAAGGATCAGCCGGTGATGGACTATTTGCGCGCCTTGGACCGAGAAATGGAACGGACGGTTCAGCAGACCCCACCGGGTGAAATCCGCAGTATCTTTGTAGGCGGGGGCACGCCAACTGTACTCAATCCGCAAGAAATGGAGTTCTTCCTGGCATCGGTCAGACGCCATTTCCCCCATTGGTCCAGTGATATTGAATTTACGATGGAAGCCAACCCGGGAACGACAGATCGGGACAAAATGACGGTCATGAAAGACGGCGGCGTGAATCGGGTCAGCTTCGGCGTGCAGGCGTTCCAGAACGAACTGCTCAGCGGCATCGGCCGGATTCATAATACGGAAGATGTTTACCGGAGTCTGGAAAATGCCCGGGCGGTCGGCCTCGATAATCTGTCCATCGACTTGATGTTCGGGCTGCCAAACCAGACGGTCGATATGTTGGACTATAGCGTTTCACGAGCATTGGAGCTCGGGCTGCCGCATTATTCGATCTATAGCCTCAAGGTCGAAGAGAACACGCTGTTCCATACGCTGTATCACAAAAATCAGCTTCCGCTCCCCAGTGAAGAGGAGGAGCTGAATATGTATCTCCTGCTGATGGAACGGATGGAGCAGGCCGGGTACAAACAGTACGAGATTAGCAACTTTGCGAAACCCAGCTTTGCCAGCCGGCATAATATTACTTATTGGAAGAACGAGGATTATTACGGCCTGGGTGCCGGCGCTCACGGTTATGTTGGCCGCAAGCGTCACGTCAATATCAAGGGTGTGAATCCTTACGTTGAAGCGGCGAAAGCAGGCCTTCCTCGCTTGGAGCAGTTTGGCGTGTCCCGGGAAGAGGCGATGGAGGATTTCGTGATGGTAGGCCTTCGCATGTTGGACGGCATCCGCAAGGCGGACTTCCGCAAGCAATTTGACGAAGAGCTGGATGACGTGTTTGCCCGGCCGCTCAACAAGATGCTTAGCGCCGGTTTGCTGGAGACCCATGAGGATGGAGAAGGCTACCGGTTAAGCAAGCAAGGCGTATTGTTCGGAAACGAGGTATTTGCCGAGTTTATCGGTGTTTTAACCGTATAGCAACCGATGAATCAAGCAGCTTGCACTTCATTTATGAAGTAGCTAAGCTGCTTTTTTGCGTTCCGCTGAATATACCTTGAACGTGACATGGCGGTGAAACATTTTCCTTGAAGTTTTATACCGTATAATGTATATTTATTCATATTATTGATTTGTGATCGAGGGGGAAAACAGCATGCCAGCGGTTGCCGTGTGCAGACAGGCGAACATAGCGGACGTCGAGCCGTTATATAACATGATTGAGGGGTATGCCCGTCGGGGGATTATGCTGCCGCGTTCGCGGGCGGTGCTGGAGCGCCAAATCAAGGATTTCGTCGTCGCGGAAGTGGATGGCGAGGTCGTCGGCTGCGGATCGCTGTGCAAGCTGGGGGAGGAATTGGTTGAAATTCGTTCGCTTGGGATCGCCGAAGGCCACAAGGGCAAAGGGTTGGGCTCCATGCTCGTCGGTCAGCTGGTGGAAGAGGCGCGGAGACAAGCGATTCCCAAAGTAATGGCGCTCACGTATGAGGTTTCCTTTTTCGTCAAAAACGGGTTTGCGGTCGTCGATAAAGAGATCTTTCCGGAGAAAGTATGGACCGACTGCGTCAATTGCGCGAAGCAGCATTGCTGCGACGAAATCGCCGTTCTCAAGATACTGGACTGACTTGACAATCGTCAGGTCGGTTTGGTATTTTTGTATTAGTGATTAGCACTCTACGACATTGAGTGCTAACGATTCGAAAAATCGAGCAAACTCAGGAGGGATTGCCATGTTGACGGAACGCCAAAGAATGATTTTGACAGCTATTGTGGACGACTATATTCGCTCGGCGGAGCCTGTGGGATCCCGAAGCATTTCGAAACGGGGCGATGTCGGGTACAGCCCGGCGACGATCCGAAATGAAATGGCCGATTTGGAGGAGCTTGGTTTTTTGGAGCAGCCGCATACGTCGGCGGGGCGGATTCCTTCCAATAAAGGCTATCGCTACTATGTGGATCACCTGACACCGCTGAATTTGCTAACCAACGATGAATTGACGACGTTAAAAGCGTTTTTCGCCGAGAAGCTGAACGCAACCGAACAAGTGATTCAACATGCCGGGACGATTCTATCCCAAATGACCAACTACACTTCCATCCTGCTGGGTCCGGAAGTTTTTCATACGTCTTTGCGCCATTTTCAGCTATTGCCGCTGAACGAGACGACGGCGGTGGCCATCGTCGTGACGAATACGGGGCAAGTGGAGAATAAGACGGTGACCGTTCCGGCCGGCTTGTCCGTTTCGGATATGGAGCAGGTGGTCAACCTGTTGAACCGCAGGCTCGCGGGCGTGCCGATATACAAGCTGAAGTCTGCCTTGTACAACGAAATTGGCCGGGAGATGCAGCGGCATATCGAGCATTTCGAAGAGCTGATGAAGGTGTTGGATCAAGCGCTCGACGCTGGCTCGGAGGGGCAACGCCTCTTCTTGAGCGGGGCGACGAACATGCTGACGCAGCCGGAGTTCCGCGATGTCGACAAGGTGAAGAGCATTCTGGATTTGCTGGAACAGACGCCAACCTTGACGAAGATGATCTCCTCGGCCGCCGGTTCCGGGATTCAAGTGCGCATCGGTACCGAGAACGGTCATGAAGCCTTCGCCAATTGCAGTCTTATCACGGCGACTTATCAATTGGAAGGCGAAGCGGTTGGAACGATAGGCATTTTGGGACCGACACGGATGGAGTACGCCCGGGTTATCCGAATTTTGGAGATATTGTCCAGGGATTTGAGCAAATTCCTGACCCGGATGTAATAACATGCATGAACGATTCGTCTAGCTGCATGTTAAGGAGGCGAGCATCTTGAAGGAATCACAGCCGATTCAAGACAACATCAATCCTAATGTAGAGGAAGAAACGAACATGAACGATAACATGCAAGAGGACTTGCAACAAACGCAGGAACCGGAAACGAGGCAGGAAGAAATCGTCGAGGAACCCCAGGGCGCTGCAGAAGAGATAGCTGAATCCGGGAACGATGCCGGAGCTTCCGCCGAACTGGAGAAGCTGCGTGCGGAGAGCGAGGAGTACCAGCAGCGGCTGCTAAGAACGCAGGCCGATTTCGATAATTTCCGGCGCCGTACGGTCAAAGAGAAGGAAGAACTGGGAAAATACGCTTCCGCCAAGTTGATTACCGAGCTGTTGCCGGTCATCGATAACTTTGAACGGGCTCTCAGCTCGGCTGGGGAGAGCACGGACGCTTCTTCCTACACGAAGGGCGTAGAAATGATTTTCCGCCAGCTGGAAGGCGTGCTTAAGGCAGAAGGGCTGACGCCGATGGAAGCGGAAGGTCAGCCGTTTAATCCGGAGTTCCACCAGGCGATTATGCAGGTGGAATCCGATGAGCATGAAGAGGGCGTCGTCGTTGAAGTCGTGCAGAAGGGTTATCTTTTGAAGGATAAGGTGCTGCGCCCGGCGATGGTCAAAGTTAGCGGCTAATTTCTCTGGCCAGCTTTGGGATCTTAGATGATTTAACCTATTAAGGAGGACATAACGTAATGAGCAAAGTAATCGGTATTGACTTAGGAACAACCAACTCCTGCGTAGCAGTTATGGAGGGCGGCGAAGCGGTCGTCATCCCGAACCCCGAAGGGGCGCGTACGACTCCATCCGTCGTAGGCTTTAAGAAAGATGGCGAACGGATCGTCGGGGAAACGGCGAAACGTCAAGCGATCACCAATCCGGACCGGACGATCATTTCGATCAAACGGCATATGGGGACCAACCATAAAGAATCGATCGACGGCAAGGAATTTACGCCGCAGGAAATTTCCGCGATCATTTTGCAGAAACTGAAAGCCGACGCGGAAGCGTACCTGGGCCAACCGGTCACGCAAGCGGTGATCACGGTTCCGGCTTATTTTAACGATAGCCAACGTCAAGCAACCAAAGACGCCGGTAAGATCGCGGGTCTGGATGTGCTGCGGATCGTCAACGAACCAACGGCGGCTGCCCTGGCTTACGGTCTGGAAAAAGCCGAAGATCAAACGATTCTGGTCTATGACCTCGGCGGCGGGACGTTCGACGTTTCGATCCTCGAGCTGGGCGACGGGTTCTTCGAAGTGAAAGCGACCAGCGGGGACAACCATCTCGGCGGCGACGACTTCGACCAGAAGATCATCGATTACCTGGTGGCTGAATTCAAGAAAGATCAAGGGATTGATTTGAGCAAGGATAAAGCGGCCGTGCAACGTTTGAAGGATGCTGCCGAGAAAGCGAAAAAGGAATTGTCCGGCGTGCTGACCACGACGATCTCCTTGCCGTTCATCACCGTAGTGGACGGCGTGCCTCAGCACCTTGAGGTCAACCTTACCCGCGCGAAATTCGAAGAATTGACCGCGGATCTCGTAGAGCGTACGCTCGGCCCGACTCGCCGTGCGCTTAGCGATGCTGGCTTAACGCCGGCGGATATCGACCGCATCGTTCTTGTCGGCGGATCCACGCGGATTCCGGCCGTGCAAGAAGCCATCAAGAAACTGACCGGTAAAGAACCGCACAAAGGCGTAAACCCGGACGAAGTCGTTGCGCTTGGCGCAGCGGTGCAAGCGGGCGTGCTGACAGGCGACGTCAAAGACGTCGTATTGCTCGACGTGACTCCGCTTTCCCTGGGGATCGAAACCGCCGGCGGCGTATTTACGAAGATGATTGAACGGAATACAACGATTCCGACCAGCAAATCGCAAATTTTCTCCACCTATGCCGATAATCAGCCAAGCGTAGAGATCCACGTGCTGCAAGGTGAACGGGAGATGGCGGCCGGCAACAAAACGCTGGGACGCTTTATGTTGGGCGACATTCCGTTGGCTCCGCGCGGCGTACCGCAAATCGAAGTCACCTTCGACATCGACGCGAACGGGATCGTGAACGTGTCCGCAACGGACAAAGGAACCGGCAAAAGTCAAAAAATCACGATCACTTCTTCCAGCGGCTTGAGCGACGAGGAAGTCGAGCGGATGATGAAGGACGCCGAGCTGCATGCGGAAGAAGACAAGAAACGCAAAGAGCTGGTTGAAGCGAAGAACAACGGCGACCAATTGATCTACAGCGTTGACAAGACGTTGAAAGAGCTGGGCGACAAAGTCGACGCATCCGAAACCGACAAAGCGAACGCGGTCAAGGAAGAGCTGAAGAAAGCGCTGGAAAGCGACGATCTGGAGCAAATCAAAGCGGCTTCGGAGAAATTGACCGAAATCGTTCAGCAATTGTCCGTGAAGCTGTATGAGCAGGCTTCGCAGGCGGCGGGAGCGGAAGGCGCAGCCGATGCTGCCGGCGGCCAAACCCGCGATAACGTCGTGGACGCCGACTATGAAGTGGTTGACGAAGACAAGAAACAAAGCTAAGATGACTCACAGAGCAGTAGAGTCTTGGGAATAGACTTTGGCAACCGGGAAGGTCAAAGTGCGGGAGGCTTCCGCGCTTTGACTTTCCTTTTGCCGTGATCATAAGATGACTATTTGTCGGGTTTTGAGCACCGAGAAGGTTGGATGAAGCTGGGACTGAGTAGCGGAGCGTACATAGGGGTACGTGAGCAACTGAAATGTTTCCGTGGGAAACATGCTTCGGAAGCATACGCTTTGGCTCGGCTGAATTCAAGATTCGATGTCGAATCAGCTTCTCGATTTGCTTCGTGATCAAAAGACGATAGACGGGGGTGGAAGAATGGCAGAAAAACGCGATTACTACGAGGTGCTGGGCCTCGGTAAAAACGCATCCGACGAAGAAATCAAAAAAGCTTACCGCAAGCTGGCCCGGCAATATCACCCGGACGTCAATAAAGCGGAGGATGCGGAAGCGAAATTCAAGGAAGTAAAGGAAGCTTATGACGTTCTGAGCGATTCGGCGAAACGCTCGCGTTATGACCAATACGGCCATGTCGATCCGAATCAGGGAATGGGCGGCGGTTTCTCCGGCGGGGATTTCGGCGGTTTCGGAGATATCTTCGACATGTTCTTCGGCGGCGGTGGCGGACGGCGTGACCCTAACGCTCCGCAGCGCGGCAACGATTTGCAATATACGATGACGATCGAATTCAAGGAAGCGGTGTTCGGCAAGGAAACGGATATCACGATTCCGCGTACGGAAAACTGCGACACTTGCTTTGGGACTGGGGCCAAACCCGGAACGAAGCCGGTCACCTGCTCCGTGTGCCACGGCACAGGGCAACAGGAGGTTGTGCAGAACACGCCGTTTGGCCGAATGGTCAACCGGCGGGCTTGCAGCAACTGCGGCGGCAAAGGGCAAATCATCAAGGAGAAATGTCCGACCTGCGCCGGCAGCGGCAAGGTGAAGAAGCAGCGCAAAATTCATGTCCGCATTCCGGCAGGGGTGGACGATGGGGCGCAGCTGCGGATGACCGGCGAAGGCGAAGGCGGATTGCGTGGCGGTCCTGCCGGTGACCTCTACATCGTCATCCGCGTGAAATCGCATGATTTCTTCGACCGCGAAGGCGACGATATCTATTGCGAAGTACCGTTGACGTTCGCCCAAGCCGCGCTCGGAGATGAAATTGAAATTCCGACGCTAACGGAGAAAGTGAAGCTGAAAATTCCGGCCGGAACGCAAACCGGGACCTACTTCCGCTTAAAAGGAAAAGGGGTTCCGCGCCTGCGCGGGATCGGCCAAGGGGACCAGCATGTCAAAGTGGTTGTCGTCACCCCAAGCAAGCTGAGCGACGAGCAGAAGGAACTGTTGCGCCAATTTGCTTCTCTGGACGGCGAACAGACGCACGAACATGAGCAATCGTTTTTTGACCGTATGAAACGGGCATTTCGCGGGGATTGATTGATCCCCGATAAAAAAAGCGCGAGCCGAGGAATCATCCTGGCTCGCGCTTCTTTTTTACTTATGGGATGCAGTCCGCGGAGATTAACCGTTCGTCTGAATCTCCGCGAGAATTTCTTCCTCCAGCATAAGCCGGATATCCTCGCGGAACACCCGCATCCCGTATTCCCGGTGAACGTACACCATGATCGCTTCCATGATGTTCGATTCGACGATATACCGGCTGCGGCCGTTGACCCAAACTTCTCCGGTATATCCGGTATCCTCATCCCAGCTGAGCTCCACCGTCACATCGGTGGGACGAACGCCCGTCCGCTCGGCGGTATGCAGGCAAATCGCGTTTATGATTTCGTCCATCCCGAGGATCATGGTTTAATACCGGCCTCCGCCGCGGTAATCATCGTGGCTCGGCCGCTTTTTGAATCGGCGATACAAGGCCATGACCGCGAGAATAATGACATAAATGGCCAACAGGTTAACGGCTAAACCCAGCAAATTGCCGAAGAAGCCCATATTCCCAAACAAGCCGCCGAATAGCAGGCCGGCAAATCCGCCGATCATCATCCCGCGCATAAAGCTGCCGCCGCTAAAAAATCCCCGGTTCGTCGTCGGGGTACCTGTCGTAGCTCCCGTTCGATTCCCCGTCGTATTCTGGTATTCGCTTTGCGCCGGTTTCTTCGGAGCAGGCTTGTAGGTGCGAGGGCCGGATTTAAAACCTCCGCCGCGTCTCGCGTCGGCAAAATCAGGGGCGGTGAAGGTGAAAAATACGGTAAAGGCCATCATGAGAAGCATCACTCTTTTTAACATGTTGCTTGAACCCCTCCTATGCAAGTAAGTATGTTCTGTTCCCTCGCAAGTAATACGGACAACCCCTGCCGGACGTTTCAAATTTAAAATACAGCGCCCCGGAGCAAAGTTTGCATAAAGCGAAGCCCAAGATTACATCCTACGACATAATGGGCTGTGAAGGGTACAGCTTCATTGAAGCGTAAAACGAAAGGCAGGGAGGAAGAATGGCTGAAAAGAACATTTTGGCCTATTTCAAAAGCCCGGAGGAAGCCGAAGGGGTCGCCCGTAAGTTAAGCGCGCTGCGGGTTGCGGATATGTCGATCGACCGTTTCAGCCGTTATGCGGGCGAGGGATACGATCCGATGAACCCGGTTACGGGAAGCATATCCAGCCTGGCGGCCATGACCCAGGATGCGGCAATCACGAACCGTTCAGCGGGGATTCTGGCGGCGGCAGATCCGGCAGCCAGCGGACTCAGCCACGGGGGACAAGGCGGGCCGACCGGCCATGATATCTTGCTGACCGCCGTCGTCGACGAATCGATTCACCATCAGGCGCTGCGTATTATTGAAGAAGCAGGCGGCATGATTTAGCGATGAAGGACGATCCAGAATCTTACCGATACTGGAGATCAAACCTGAAGGAGATGAGCATGGAGATGAGTCAAAGCCAGGAGGACCGGCGAACGAAGCGGATTTCGGCCAACGGAAAAAATCTGCCGATCGGACATAATAACGACGTGGAGTTTTCTGAGGATCTGGCCGATCAAGAGGATTGGGAAGCGTTGGAACGCAGCGAACGGGCGGATGCTCGCCAGCAGGGACAATTTAAGTTGTAACGCCATGGCAGGCGGGGGAACCTTAACGGGGTCCCCTGTTTTGTTTTGTCACGTTCTTTATTCTATAGTACAATAAAACTTATGCATGTAAGTCAAGGAGGAAATCATACGATGATTTGGAAGGAAATAACTATACATACGACGGAGGAAGCGGTGGAGATGGTTTCCAATTTCCTGCATGAAGCAGGTGCAGGCGGTGTAACCATCGAAGAGCACGTCGATAACGATAAACCTCGGGATACTTCGCTTGGGCAATGGTTTGAAATTCCGCCCAATGATATTCCTGAAGGGGAAGCCAAAATCAGCGGTTATTTTCCGGAGGGTCTGAATATCGATGAAGTGATTGCCGAAGTCCGGACGCGCATCGAGGAGCTCAAGGGCTACGATATCGACCCGGGGAATGCCGACATTACCGTCCGGGACGTAAGCGAAGACGACTGGGCCAATAACTGGAAGCAATACTTTAAGCCGCTGCGGGTGTCGGAGAAGCTGACGATTAAACCGACATGGGAGGAATATCAACCTCAATCTCCGGAGGAGCAAATCATCGAGCTGGATCCCGGAATGGCGTTTGGAACGGGCACGCATCCGACGACGTCATTATGCTTGAGAACCCTCGAGAGCATTATCCGCGAAGGGGACGAAGTCATCGACGTTGGCACCGGTTCGGGGATCCTGGCCATCGGCGCCTGCCGGCTTGGCGCTTCCAAGGTGCTGGCTCTGGATCTGGATCCGGTAGCCGTGTCCAGCGCAACGGAGAACACGCGCCTGAACGGCCTGGAGAACCAGATCCAGGTAGTGGAAAGCGATCTGCTGTCCGTCCTTAAAGGCGAAGGCAGTACCAACGTTCAGGTCAAGCTGCCCGTGCGGGTCGTCGTGGCCAATATTTTGGCGGAGATCATTTTGCTGTTTATCGAGGATGTTTACCAAGCACTAGCGTCCGGCGGTTATTATATCGCATCGGGCATTTATAAGAACAAAGAACAAGCCGTACAAGAAGCGCTGATAGCCGCGGGTTTCGAACTGGAACGGACGGCCCGGGATGAAGATTGGGTCGCTTTTGTGGCTAGAAAGAGGTAACTTTGCATGGATTTTTTGAACCGAATTTTGATTTACCCGTTGGATCAGCTTCCCTTTTATTTGATCACGTTGGTGATCGCGTTTACCTTGCATGAATTTTCGCACGCTTATTTTGCCAATAAATTTGGGGATCCGACCGCCAAACTGCTTGGCCGCGTGACGCTAAATCCAGCGGTACACTTCGATTTGCTGGGCATCATCCTCTTGATGATCGCCGGCTTCGGCTGGGCCCGGCCGGTACCGGTCAATCGCGACAACTTCAGCAAACCGCGCCTGATGGGCGTGATCGTATCGGCAGCGGGACCGCTCAGCAACTTGTTACTGGGCGTTCTCGGAACCTTGGTTTACGTGATGCTGGCCCAGTTTGGCGTTTTGGACTCCATTACGAACGAGAAGTTGTTTCAAGCCGTACTGATCTTTTTTAATCTGTTTACCATCATGAACTTCTTCCTATTCTTATTTAACCTGATTCCTTTGCCGCCGCTCGACGGCTATCGGATCCTGGAGGATGTCGTGCCGCGTCGCATGTTGGGCAAGCTGCAGCAATACGAGCAGTGGTCGGTGCTGATTTTTCTGGTGATCCTGATCGTCCCGGGAATGCAGCGGTATACGATCACGCCGTTGTATAACGCGGCCGAGGCGATCTATTTCCAGTTCGCCCATCTTTTCCTGGCGATGTTCGGTGCATAAGGCCGGAAGTAGGACTGGAAACGGGGTTTCAAAAGTTGTATGATGTAGTTTGGTGATTTTGAACCTTGATTGAACGATGAGGATGATAAGCATGCAGCGTTATTTTGTGGAGCCCGTGCAATTCGGCGATCGGGAAGTGATGATTGTCGGCGAGGATGCCCGTCATATCGGCAGGGTGATGCGTTCCAAACCCGGCGACAAGCTGATCGTGAGTGACGGGGTTTCCCGGGAAGTCCTCGCGGAGATTACATTCATCGAGCCGCAGCAGGTAACTGCGGCTATTATAGAGGAACTGGCGGCGTCCGGAGAACCGTGGCTGCAGGTGACCGTGGCCCAGAGCTTGCCGAAAGGCGACAAGATGGAAACCGTCATCCAGAAGTGCACGGAGATTGGAGCGGCCTCTTTCCTTCCATTCCTATCGGAACGTACGGTCGTGCAATACGATAGCAAGAAGGAAGAGAAGCGGCTCGCCCGCTGGCAAAAAATCGCCAAGGAAGCCGCCGAGCAAGCGCATCGCAGCAAAATCCCGGCTGTCGAGCTTCCGGTCAAGTGGGACGAACTGCTTGCTGCGCTGCCGGGCTACGATTTGGTATGCTTATGTTATGAAAAAGAGGACGGCCAGCAACTGAGGGATGTGCTGCAGCCTTTCGCTGCGGGGCTAACGCCCGAAAAGACGGTGAACGTCGCCGTCGTGGTCGGGCCGGAAGGCGGCTTCAGCGAAGCGGAGGTAAAGGAAGCCGAAGCTGCGGGCGCGGTATCCGTCGGTTTGGGCCGGCGCATCTTGCGCACCGAGACGGCCGCCATGGCCGCCCTGACCTGCATCATGTATGAAACCGGAGAAATGGGGGGGATTTGAGCGATGCCAACCGTCGCCTTTTACACCTTGGGCTGTAAAGTGAATTTCTATGATACCGAAGCCATTTGGCAGTTATTTAAAAACGAAGGCTACGAGCAGGTTGATTTCGAGCAATCGGCTGCCGACGTTTATTTGATCAATACCTGCACCGTGACGAACACCGGCGACAAGAAGAGCCGCCAGATCATTCGGCGTGCCGTTCGCCGCAATCCGGACGCCATCGTTGCGGTGACCGGCTGCTATGCGCAGACGTCGCCTGCGGAGATTTTGGACATCCCCGGCGTGGATCTGGTCATCGGAACGCAGGACCGGGACAAAATTATCCCTTACGTAAAGCAGCTTCAGGAGCAGCGCAAGCCGATTAACGCGGTGCGCAACATCATGAAGACGCGGGAGTTTGAAGAACTGGACGTTCCGAGTTTCGCCGACCATACCCGGGCTTTCTTGAAAATCCAGGAAGGCTGCAACAATTTCTGCACCTTCTGCATTATCCCATGGTCGCGCGGCTTGTCGCGCAGCCGTGACCCGCAAAGCGTCATTCAGCAAGCGCGCCAATTGGTCGCCGCGGGTTACAAGGAGATTGTCCTGACCGGCATCCATACCGGCGGGTACGGGGACGACCTGGAAAACTACCGTTTGTCCGATCTGTTATGGGATCTGGATAAAGTGGAAGGGCTGGGCCGCATCCGCATCAGTTCGATCGAAGCGAGCCAGATCGACGAGCGCATGCTGGAGGTGTTGAAGAACTCCTCGAAAATGTGCCGCCATTTCCATATCCCGCTGCAAGCGGGCAGCAACGAAGTGCTGAAGCGCATGAGAAGAAAGTACACTATCGAAGAGTTTGAGCATAAAATCAAAATGATCCGCGATTTCATGCCGGACGTTGCGATTACGACCGACGTCATCGTGGGCTTCCCGGGGGAAACCGACGAGCTGTTCCGCGAAGGCTTCGAAGCGATCAAACGCATCGGCTTCTCGGAAATGCACGTGTTCCCTTATTCCAAGCGGAGCGGTACGCCGGCCGCGCGGATGGAGGATCAGGTCGACGGGGACGTGAAGCATGCCCGCGTGCATGAGCTGATCGATTTGTCCGAACAAATGCAGCTCGCTTATGCCGAGAAATTCGTCGGCCAGGTGCTGGACGTCATCCCGGAGAAGGATGAGAAGGGCACCGCCGGAGATGGTTTCGTGACCGGCTTCAGCGACAACTATCTGCAAATTCGCTTCCCGGGCACTCCGGACCTGACCGGCAAAATGTGCCGCGTCAAGCTGACCCGAGCCGACGTCAACACCAGCGAAGGCCAGTTGGTCCGCGTCCTGGACGAAGCGTCGCAAGCCCTAGCCTAATACTACCGCCCGCCACCGGGCATTAGCCAAGGATTTCACCCGGATAGGGTTGAAATCCTTGTTGTTACATAAGGGCAAATTGGAAGGATGAGTACGATGCGCCTATAATTAACAAGTAACATCAGGCGTCATCGTATTCTCCCCAGCACCGGAGACCGCGCATTCCCGAAGGGGGAAAAGCGTTCCACGAGCCAACGTCAAGCGCATTCCCGAAGGGAACAGCGCAGGAGCGCCTCAGTCGATCCCACGTTCTTCCGGTTTGAGCAGGTAACCCAGGAGCCAAGAAAGTAAGACGAACCCGAAGGGGGAAAAGCGTTCCACGAGCCAACGTTAAGCGCATTCCCGAAGGGAACAGCGAGTCAGGAGCGCCTCAGTCGATCCCGCGTTCTTCCGGTTTGAGTCAGGTAGCCCAGGAGCCAAAGAAGTAAGACGAACCCGAAGGGGGAAAAGCGTTCCACGAGCCAACGTCAAGCGCATTCCCGAAGGGAACAGCGCAGGAGCGCCTCAGTCGATCCCACGTTCTTCCGGTTTGAGCAGGTAACCCAGGAGCCAAAGAAGTAAGACGAACCCGAAGGGGGAAAAGCGTTCCACGGGCCAACGTTAAGCGCATTCCCGAAGGGAACAGCGGCAGGAGCGCCTCAGTCGATCCCATGTTCTTCCAGTTTGCGGGATCCCCAAGGGCAGCGGGCCCTTGGGGGCCCTCCCTTACGGTAAGGGAGGGTTTGGGAGGGTTGAGTCCCGGTTTGGGAGGGTTGAGTCCCGGTTTGGGAGGGTTGAGTAACTTAAAGGAGGTACAGCCAGAATGCCATTCAAAGAAATCTCTGCTGGAGGCGTCGTCTATCGCATCCAAGACGGGCGGCTGCAAGTGCAGCTGATTACCGACCGTTACGGCAAAATATCGTTTCCGAAAGGGAAGAGAGAACCGGGGGAAACGGTAGAGCAAACGGCACTGCGCGAAATTTTGGAGGAAACCGGCATTGTGGGCCGGATCGATAAATTGATCGATATCATCGCTTATACTTACCATCATCCCAAACTGGGGAACGTCGATAAAGAAGTCCATTATTACCTGGTAGAATGGCAGAGCGGAGCCCTTCGCCCTCAGTTGGAGGAGATCCGCAGCGTGTCCTGGTACGAGCCGCAGGAGGCTTGGCGTCAGCAGCTCAAGGCGGGGTACGACAACAACGATTTCATTTTAGAAAAAGCGTTGCAAATGCTTGGCGTCGAACCGAAAAGTTAGAAAATGTGGAGGCGAGCGGAAATAGATGCCAATATACAGTTATTTCCGCCGAAATCGTCTAATACGCTCGAATAAATGCAAGAGTGCAGTTATTTTTTACGGTATTTGAGAAATCGAAGGATATCGGCGAAAATAACTGCATTTTTGCAGCTGTATGTAGGAGAAGAGCCGCCTTTGACTTAGGAATAACTGCATTCTCGCAGTTCTTCCTAAGCCTTCGTGTTCGGAAGGAGAGGGCCGGTGAGATCGCTATCGGACCGGTCCAGCCGGGACCAGACCGGCAAATAGCAAAACGGCAGCGCGAGCAAGGAGCAAACGACGTTAAAAATCGTTTGCGTGTGGGCGATTTGCGCCGAAGGATCGCCCGTCAACCAAGTCGCTGCCGCTTGCAGCAGCGGAACTAGCGGCAAGAACAACGCCGCCCCCAGCACGTTGAGCGTCACGTGCGACCAGGCGACGAACCGGCCCGGCCGGGTGCCGCCGATCGCGGCGATGACCGCCGTCACGCAGGTGCCGACGTTGGAGCCGATGACCATGGCGATCCCGAACTCCACCGGCAGAGCGCCGCTGGCCGCAAGCCCCATCGTCATGGCGACGACCGCGGCGCTGCTGTGAATAAGCGCCGTCAGGATCGCGCCGGCGAAGGCGCCCCACAGCAGGCTGCCGGTGGCATGCTCCAGCAGCCAGGAGATCACGCCGCGCTCTTCCAGCGCCGGACCGATGGATTGCATGAAGCGTATCGCGACCATCACCAGGCTGAAGCCGGCCAAGGCCAAGGCGCCAAACTGCAAGGGCAACAGCCAAGGCATGCGGCGTTTAACATATTCGGGCAGCATTTCGCCGCCAAGCACGGCGGCCGCCCAAAGCCCTAACGAAACGACGAGCATGGGAACGCCCAGCTTGGCTATATTAAGGGCAAGCAGCTCCGTGGTCAGGCAGGTCCCGATATTGCCTCCCAGGATGATCCCCAGCGTTCGCGCGTAGGACAACAGGCCGGCATTAACGAGACCGATGGTCATCACCGTTACGGCCGTGCTGCTCTGCAGGACCGCCGTGATCAGCGTGCTCGACAGCAGGCCGGTCCAAGGCGTCCGCGTCGTTCGGTGAAGAAAGCCGACCAGCCTGGGGCCGGCCCAAGCGTGCAGGGCAGCCTCCATCACTTTCATGCCGAACAGGAACAGGGCGAACCCAAACGTCACCGGGAACAAGATGTCTTGATACATTTTGGCAGCCCCCTTTCCCGCATAATCAGTAAATGCAAACAAGGCTACATTCGTACAAGTTACATATATGACGGACGGACAACTTCCATGCTAGCAAAGCCGGCGCAACGTCCGAACCGTAAGGGGCGCATGACGCCCGGGGTTTATTTTTTTTCATGAGGAGTGAAGTATCAAGTGGCAAGGGTCATACTGCAGCGCAGCCGTAAGAAACGGTTAGAGAAAGGACATCCCTGGATCTTCAAAAACGAAATCGAGGGCATAGAAGGGGAAGTGGAGCCGGGCGCTTTGGTCGAGGTCGTTGATCACCGGCAGCGTTACTTGGCCACGGGCTACTACAACCCGGCCTCGCAAATTACCGTCCGCGTCGTGTCGTATGCACCGTTGGCGGCGATGGACACGGCCTTTTTTGTCCGGCGGTTTACGGAATGCCTAAAGCACCGGGAAAGGTTCGTGAAAGAGGATTCCTACCGCTTGGTATACGGAGAAGCCGACTTTCTGCCGGGGCTGATCGTGGACAAGTTCGGGGATGTGCTGGTCGTGCAACTGTTGACGCTCGGCATGGATCGCTGCCGGGAGCAGATCGTGGAGGCGTTGTCGGAAGTGCTGCATCCCGTCGGCATCTATGAGCGAAGCGACGTATCCGTACGCGAAATGGAAGGCTTGGAGCAGGTGAAGGGGCCGATGTTCGGTCAGCCGCCGCGCCATGTCATCGTGTCTGAGAACGGGCTCCGGATCGAGGTGGATATCGAGCAGGGGCAAAAAACGGGGTATTTCTTCGACCAGCGGGAAAACCGGGCGTCTATTAAGCCGCTGATGACGGGCTGGGGCGGACGCAGCGGCATTGCGCTGCAGGAGCTGCCGGCGGAAGACGGCGGCGTACGGCTAGCGCCGGTCAACCGGAACGGCAAAGAGGTCACCTTCCCGTACTGGGACGGGGCGACCGTGCTGGAATGCTTCTCGCACACCGGTAGCTTCACCCTGCATGCCTGCCAATACGGAGCCAAAAAGGTCACCTGCCTCGACATCTCCGAGCATGCGATCGAAAGCGCGAAACGGAACGTCGAGTTAAACGGGTTCACCGATCGCGTCGAATTTGTCGTGGCCGATGCGTTCGACTATTTGCGGAGCCAAGTGAAGGGCTTGGAGGAGCGGGCGCGCCGGGCGGAGCAGGATGCGAAGGTCGATACCTCCTTGCCGCTGACGGCCGGAGGGGGACGGACCTGGGACGTCGTGATCCTCGATCCGCCGGCGTTCGCGAAGACGAAATCAGCGGTCAAAGGCGCCTGCCGCGGCTACAAGGACATAAACCTGCACGGCATGAAGCTGGTCAACGAAGGCGGTTATTTGGTAACGGCCAGCTGCTCCTATCACATGCGTCCGGATCTGTTCTTGGAGACGATCCTGGAGGCGGCGGAGGATGCGGGCAAAGTGCTGCGCCTGGTCGAATGGCGGGCGGCCGGAAAAGACCATCCGCAAATCCTTGGGGTGGACGAAGGGCATTACCTGAAATTCGCCATTTTCGAGGTCCGCAGCAAAGACGTGTTTTAAGATTAGCAACGATGGGGCAAGGATGTAACATTTTTCCTGATTTCTGCCGATAAGTAAGGATAAGAGAAAAATACTAGGGAGATGCTGAAATGAACGTGATCAACGGGAGGATCGCCACATCTTATCCGAATCTCTACACCTCCGCCAAGACGACGGAAAAACCGGGTTGGGTCCAAGCGGAGGGACCTTTGCCCCGCCTGGAAGTTCGCCGGGATTTGCTGGAAATCAGCGATGAGGCTCGCCGGATCGCGGCCGATGTTACGCATGAAGCGGTCAAAGTCGCGATCCCGGATCGTCCCGTGGGAGCTCCGGAGGACTACGTGGCAGCGGATAAACTGATGGAGTTTGTCCATCCCGAAACCTATGGGAAGATGACCGAAGCTTTTACGCAAGGGGATGCCAAATCGGGCTTAAGCCTGTTGCTCGATTTCGTTCGAAACATCCCGGCTCACCCGGAATGGATGGAGAGCTACAGGAAAAATAGGCAACAGGCAACGATGTAAGTGGAAAATGACGGTACAACAGCCTCGTTTCGCGGACTAGCGCGGAGCGGGGCTGGTTTTTTATATGCGAATGTTTGATCGTATTTATGCTATACTGGAGACTAACGAATTGTCCGTCGTAGGAGGTATTTCCATGTCTTTACGGTTCATACTCGGCCGCTCCGGCAGCGGCAAAACCAGCCTCATTCTCGACCGGGTTACCGCCGCGCTGCGCGAGGATCCCACCGGTCCGCCGCTGATCCTCTTAACTCCGGAACAAGGCACGTTCCAAATCGAACAGCGGATCGCCACGGCCCCGGGCCTACGCGGTACCGTCCGCACCCAAGTGCTGGGGTTCCGCCGTCTGGCGCTGCGCGTCATGCAGGAAACCGGCGGAGCGGCGCTGGTCCCGATCGATGACGAAGGCAAAAAAATGCTGCTGTACAAGCTCATGCGCCGCCGTAAGGACGATCTGAAGCTGTTCGGGCACGGCGGGGATCAGCTGGGATTGATCGACCGGATCGCCGGACTATATACGGAAATGAAGAAATATAACGTGGATTTCCCGGCATTGCAGGAGCACTACCGGCTCTTGGAGCAGACCGAAGGGGAGTCCCCTTTATTGAAGGATAAAATGCACGACCTCAGCCTGTTGTTCGCCGAATTCGACGAAGAGCTGTCCCGCTTGTACATCGACAACGAGGACCATGTCGTCAAGCTGGCGCAAGGGGCTGCGGAATCGGCTTATTTGCGGGGAGCGGAGATTTGGATCGACGGGTTTCACACGTTCACGCCGCAGGAATATACGGCGATTCTCGCGCTGCTCAAGGCAGCCGCGAACGTCACCGTCTCGTTGACGATGGACCGGATCTACCGCGACGGAACGGTGCCGCACGAATTAAATCTATTCCATACTCCGGCGTCCGCTTACATTACATTGAGCCAACTGGCCGTGGAGGCCGGAATCGATGTGCAGCCGGCGGAGCTGCTGGAGGAACGTCCGTTTCCCCGTTTCAGGGAGAGCGAGACGCTTTCGTACCTGGAGTCGGCTTACGAACGGCGTTTGCCGTGGCCGCAGGCCATGCCGCCGAAAGATTTGGAGCAAGCCTTGTCTTTGCACCGGGCCGCCAGCCGGCGGGCCGAAGTCGAAGGCGCGGCGCGCGAGATGGTGCGCCTGGCACGGGAAGAAGGAGCACGCTGGCGCGACATGGCATTGCTGGTGCGTAATCTGGGGGATTACGAAGAATTGCTTGCTCCGACGATGGAAGCTTACGGGATTCCTTATTTTCTAGACCAGAAGGCAAGCATGCTGTATCACCCGATGATCGATTTTATCCGGGCGGCGCTGGACGTGGTGCTCGGCTTTTGGAAATACGAAGACGTATTCCGCTGCGTGAAAAGCGAGTTTCTTCTGCCGCTGGACGGCAGCCTGACGCGCGGACATATGGATATGCTGGAGAACTACGCCTTGGCCAGCGGCATTCAAGGCTACCGTTGGTTTGACGGGCGGCCATGGAAGTCGGCGCCAAGCCTGTCGCTCGAGCAGGAGGACCAAACGGCGGCTTCGGCAAAAGCCTTGGAGCAGTTGAAGCTTCTGGAACGGTGCCGCGCTGCGGTGGCAGAGCCTTTGTCGACGTTCGAGAAAGAGATCCGGAAGGCGAAGAACGCCGCAGACATGTGTGCCGCGGTGTATCACCTGCTGGAGAGCGTGGAAGCGGCCCAGCGCCTTGATGTGCTGGCGCACCGGATGGTGCGCGAAGGCAAGCCGCGCCAGGCGATGGAACATCGCCAATTATGGGGCGCGGTACTGGACGTACTAGACCAGATCGTGGAAATGATGGGGGACGAGCCTCTGGAGCTGGAGCTGTTTGCCGGCGTGCTGGAGACCGGTCTGCAGGAACTGAAGTTGGCCCTGGTGCCGCCTTCGCTCGACCAGGTGCTGATCGGGAGCACCGAACGGACGCGTTCGGGGCAGGTCAAACACCTGTTCCTGCTGGGCATTAACGAAGGGATCATGCCGGCCAATCTGCAGGAGGAAGGCGTGCTCAGCGAGCAGGAGCGGCAGCGCCTGGCGGAGCTCGGCCTGGAATTGGCGCCGGGGCTTGCCCGGAAGCTGCTGGATGAGCGGTTCCTCGTGTACGAGGCGCTGTCGGGGGCAAGCCGTTCGCTGTGGCTGAGCTACCCGGCCGCGGATGGAGAAGGCGGCGCGCTTTTGCCATCCGAGGTGATCCGGCACGTGAAGCGGATTTTCCCGGGCCTGCAGGAGCGCCCGCTTGCTTTAGCACCCGGGCCGGCCAACGGCTCTGCCGATCTGACGGCCTCGCAGCTTGATTTTGTCTCGCGCCCGGGGCCCGCGCTCAACGTTTTGATCGGTCAGTTGCGGCTATGGAAGGCGGGGGAGCCCATTTCCCCGCTGTGGTGGCGCGTGCTGGAATGGTACAAGGACCGGCCGGAATGGGATCACAAAGCCTCGCGGCTGCTCACGTCGCTGGATTACCGCAACCGGGTGCGCGGCTTGACGCCGGCGACCAGCCGGCGGCTCTACGGCAAGCGGCTGCGGACGAGCGTGTCGCGGATGGAGCAGTTCTCGGCTTGTCCGTTCGCGCACTTCGCTTCCCACGGACTGAAACTGAAGGAAAGACAACTCTATCGGCTGCAAGCGCCGGATATCGGGCAGCTGTTCCATGCCGCGCTCAGCCAGATGGCGATCACTTTCAAAGCGCAAAACCGGAGCTGGGGCAGCCTCACGCCGGAGGAAGCGATACAAGCGGCGAATTCGGCCGTTGACGAGTTGGCGCCGAAGCTGCAGGGAGAAATCCTGTTAAGCTCCAAGCGCTACGGTTATATTTCCCGCAAGCTCAAAGCCATCGTTGGCCGAGCTTCGCTGATCCTTGGCGAGCAAGCGCGCCGCGGCAGCTTCGAACCGGTCGGCCTGGAGCTGGATTTCGGGCCGGGTCGGCCGCTGCCTCCGCTGACGTTCGAGCTGCCGAACGGCTGCGTCATGGAGATCGTCGGCCGGATCGACCGGGTCGATATGGCGGAAGGCGAACATGGTTTGCTGCTGCGGGTCATCGACTACAAGTCGAGCCAGACCGACCTGAAGCTGCACGAAGTCTATTACGGCTTATCGCTGCAAATGCTCACCTACCTGGACGTCTTGTTGTCTTCGGCGGAGGCTTGGCTAGGCCAACCTGCGCTCCCTGCAGGCACCTTGTACTTCCACGTGCACAATCCGTTGCTTCAGAGCACCAACGGGATGAGTGCGGAGCAGGCGCAGCAGGAGCTGTTGAAACGGTTCAAAATGAAAGGCTTGCTGCTGGCGGATCGGGATGTGATCGCGAAAATGGACGGCCAACTGGAAAAAGGCTATTCGGAGATTATCCCCGTGGCGATCAAGGCGGACGGCGGTTTTTACAGCAGCGCGTCCGTAGCGACGCCAGAGCAGTGGGATACGCTGCTGGGTTCCGTTCGGCAGACGATCGCCGAGATCGGTACGCGCATCACGGAAGGTGACGTGCAGATTGCCCCCTACCGGCTTGGCATGGAGACGGCTTGTACGTTTTGTCCATACAAACCGGTGTGCCGGTTCGAGGAATCGCTGGACGGCAATTCGTATCACGTGCTCGGCAAGCCGGGCAAAAACGAGATTTGGCAGCTCCTGGGACAGGAGAGCGGAAAGGAAGCGAATCCATCATGACGACCACGATGAAACCCAAACCGGCCGGCAGTTATTGGAGCGACGACCAATGGCGGGCGATCGCCCTGTCCGGCGGCGACATGCTGGTGGCGGCGGCAGCCGGCTCCGGCAAGACGGCGGTGCTCGTCGAGCGGATCATCCGCAAGCTGACGGACCGCGATCAACCGCTAGGCGTGGACCGGCTGCTGGTGGCCACGTTCACCAAAGCGGCCGCCGCGGAGATGCGGGGGCGGATCACGGAAGCGCTGGAGAAGGAGCTTGCCAAGGATCCGAACAACGAATACTTGAACCGTCAATTGGCCATGCTGGGGCGCGCTTCGATTACGACGCTCCACTCGTTCTGCATGGAGGTCATCCAGCGTTATTACACGTTGATCCCGCTCGATCCGGTCTTTCGGATCGCTTCCGAAAGCGAAACGGCGCTGTTGCGGCAGGAGGTACTGGAGGAGCTGCTCGAGGAAAAGTACGGCAGCGAACCGGCGGACAGCCCGTTTCTGAAACTGGTTGATCGGTTTGGCGGGGAACGCAGCGATGCCGCGGTGTTCACCTTGGTCCAACGCCTTTACGATTTCTCGCGCAGCCATCCTTGGCCGGATCATTGGCTGCAGGAAGCGTCCTCGGCCTTTATGGCTCCGGATCTAGGAGCCTTAGAGAAGAGCGCATGGGTTCAAAGCCTATTGGCCGATACGACGTTGGCGCTGGGAGGCGCGATCAGCTTGTTGTCGCAAGCGAAGGCGCTGGCGTTGTCTCCGGGGGGACCCGAGCCTTACGCCGTGACGCTGGAGGACGATCTGAACGTGGTTCGTTCGTTGCAGGAAGCGGTGAACCGCGGAGCCTGGGCTTCGCTGTACGACGTGTTTCAGGGCACGAGCTTCGGCAAGCTGAAGCCGGTTAAGAAAGACCAGACCGATCCGGAGGTGCAGGAGCGGGTCAAAGCGCTGCGCGAGGAAGCGAAGAAGACGGTCACCGACTTGCGAACGCAGCTATACGGCCGGCCGGCGGAGGCGTTTTTGCGGGAGATGCATGACATGGCTCCGCTGCTTGGCGCGCTTTCCGGTCTCGTCAGCGACTTCGGGGAACGGTATCGGCAGCAAAAAGTGTCCAAAGGCTGGCTCGATTTCTCCGACCTGGAGCATTATTGCCTGCAGATTTTACGGCATCCGGATTCGGAGCCGGGCGAGCTTCGGCCGTCCGACGCCGCCCTGGAATACCGGCTGCAATTCGATGAGGTGTTGCTGGACGAATACCAGGATACCAATACGGTACAGGAGACGATCGTGCGGTTGATCGCCCGGGAGAACCCGGGCAACCGGTTTATGGTCGGCGACGTGAAGCAGAGCATCTACCGCTTTCGTTTGGCCGAACCGGGGTTGTTCTTGGAGAAATACCGGACCTATGGCGACGATTTTGACGGGACTGGTCTGCGCATCGATTTGGCGCGGAACTTCCGCAGCCGTCGCGAGGTCGTCGATGCGGTTAATTTGTTGTTCCGGCAAATCATGAACGAAAGCGTGGCGGAAATTTCGTACGATCCGCGCGCCGAGCTGGTGTACGGGGAAGGATTTCCGCCGGAGGAGGCGGAGGATTACCGGCCGGAGCTTTTGCTGATCGACCGCGACACCGGCTCAGGCGGAAGTTCGGATTTCGCGGACCGCGGGGATAGCGAGACGACAGAGAGCGAAGGCGGTGACGAGGAAGATGAGGCAGCGTTGATCGAGGCCGTGCGGCTGGAAGCCCGCGCGATCGCTGCCCGCATCCGCGGCATGCTGGGCGAAGGCGGCCAACCGCTGCGCATCTACGACAAACAGCTGCAGGCCATGCGCCCGGTCGCATTCCGGGATATGGTGATTTTGCTGCGCTCGACGTTGACCTGGGCCCCGGCCATGATCGAGGAGCTTCGGGTGGAAGGGATCCCGGCTTATGGGGAACTGAGCCAGGGGTATTTTCAGGCGTCCGAGGTCGAGACGATGCTGTCGCTCCTGCAAGTGATCGATAATCCGCTGCAGGACATTCCGCTGGCGGCGGTGCTGCGTTCCCCGCTGTACGATTTCTCCGAGGAGGAGCTGGCGGACATTCGGCTCGCTTTCCCGGGAGGCCGTTACTATGAGGCGGTGCTCGCACGGGCAAGGGCTGCCGCCGGGAACGCGGAGGCGTCTTCGGAGGACCGTAGCGTTGGCGGTGCAGGGGAAGCCCCGGCAATTAACTTGGCGGTAGGGACGGTTAGTCCAACGGCCAAGGATGCTTTGGCGATGAAACTGCAGGCCTTCTTGCGGCAGCTGGAGGCTTGGCGCAGCATGGCCCGAGTCGGACAGCTGGGCGACCTGATCCGGGAGATCTACCGGGAAACCGGTTATTTGGAATGGGTCGGCGGCTTGCCGGGCGGAACCCAACGTCAAAGCAACCTGCAAGCGTTGCTGGACCGCGCTAGGCAATACGAGGTGTCGTCTTCCGCGCCCGGTTTGTTCCGCTTCCTGCGTTACGTCACCCGTCTGCGCGAAAACGGCGGCGACCTCGGCGCACCCGGGGATGCCGGGGAGCAGGGCGACGGCGTCCGCATCATGACGATCCACAAGAGCAAAGGCTTGGAGTTTCCAGTCGTGTTCGTTGCCGGGTTATCGAAGCAATTTAACCGGCAGGATTTGAACGCGCCGTTTCTGATGCATAAAGAAATGGGCTTTGGTCCGAAATACGTCGATGCGGAGACCCGCGTCAGCTATCCGACGCTGCCGAATCTGGCGATCCGGCGGCGGGCGCAAATGGAGCTGCTCGCGGAGGAGATGCGCGTGTTGTACGTGGCGTTAACCCGCCCGAAGGACAAGCTTGTGCTCGTTTCTTCGGTGAAGAACCTCGCCAAGTCCGTCGAAGCCTGGGGCGGTGCGCTCGAGGCAAGCGACCCGCAGTTGCCGGATTACTTGCTGGCGCGCGGTCGCTGCTATCTCGACTGGATCGGCCCGGCGTTGATCCGCCACCCGAGCATGCGGGAGCTGCGGCAATTTGCCGGGCTGCCGGAAACAGGGCCCGCCGTGTTAGCGGACAGCCCGTCCGAGTGGCGCATCGCGTTTATGTCCGCGCGTGCGGCAGGACAGACCGGCGGAGCGGAAGCCGCAGCGACTGCGGAATCTGCGGCGGTGGACCCGGCGCAAATCAAAGCGCTGCTGGCGGGGCGGCCGGTAGCGGTCCTGCGGAAGCAGGCGGACGATGCGGAGGCCGCTGCGTTGAAAACCGCGGTGGAGTCCCGGCTCAGCTGGACGTATCCTTACGCGTTGGCGAGCCGGATCGCGGCCAAAACGTCAGTGACGGAGATGAAGGCGCTGTTGGCCCTGCAGGAGGAACCGGCGCGCGACATCTTCGCCGAAGCGGAGCTGGCGCGCGAACGGGAGCAAGCGGAGGCGGAAGAGCTGCCGGAGTTGAAGCTGCATTTGCGGAGGCCGCGGTTTATGGAGCAGCGCAAGCTGACCCCAACCGAAAGAGGGGTGGCATACCATACGCTGATGCAGCATCTGCCGTTTGACGCGGAGCCGGACATCGCGGTGGTTCAAGCGACGTTGTCCGGGCTGGTCGAGCGGCGGATCATGACCGCCGAGCAGGCGGCCGCGATCGACGCGGAGAACATCGCGCGGCTGTTGATAAGCCCGCTTGGCGAGCTGCTTCGGCAGGCGGACTGGGTGAAGCGGGAAATGCCGTTCAGTTATGGGCTGCCCGCGGCGGAAGCCTCGCCGCAGCTTGGCGGCCTGGAAACGTTGGATACCGATCCGACTGGCACGGCAACGATCCAGGAGTTGGACGGGGAAACCGTGCTGATCCAGGGAATCGTGGACTGCCTGTTCGCGGCGGGCGGCAAAGTGTACCTGCTCGACTACAAAAGCGACCGGGTGCTGGAGCATCGCGGCGGCACGGCGGCGCTGACGGAATCGTACCGGTTCCAACTGGAGCTGTACGCCAAAGCGGTCGAAGCAATCACCGGCACGGCGGTTGACGAGAAGTGGCTGTATTTCTTCGATGGCGGCCAAGCGGTCAAGCTGTGAGACTGCGAAACTATGAAACTGCGAAACTGCAAATATTTAGAAACTATGAAACTGAGAAACTATGAACTATGAACTATGAAGTTTGTAAATAGTTAACAGTGTAACTATGTAACGGTGAAATTGTGGGCTTCGGGAACGCGGATAGGGTCATACACGGTTTGCTCAAGGTTCGTTCAAGCTAGGTGCAAGATCGGGGCAAGGGTTTGTGCAAGGTTCGCCAAGATCAGCGCAAGGTCCGCGCAAGATCCGTGCAGGGTCCGCGCAAGATCCGCCCGAAGTTCGTGCACAGTTCGTGCAAGGTCGGTGTACAGAACGTGCAAGGTCCGTGCTAGATTCGTGTGCGGTTCGATACGTCGTTCTGCGATACCCTTAGCGTTTTCGGTAACGAGAAACTGCAAAAGTGCAGTTATTTGGGACAAAGTTGGAGTTTCTGGTGAAATTGATGCAAAAATGCAGGTATTTTACGGAAATTTGAGGTATTAGCCTATTTTCGTAGAAATAACTGTATTTTGCAGGAATATTCGATAGATTGGCCATATTCCACAGAATTAACTGTATTATTGCAGGAATTTTCTGGGGTAACTCTCAGGCAGATCGTAAAAACGTTAGACTGGCTGACGAAAGAGAGCCTGGTGAGTAGTTTGTGATTTAACCATGTGGAAAGCCGGCGGATCGCCGGAGTTAGAGGGGGAGGAACGGATGCGCATATTACATACGGGCGATTGGCATTTGGGTCGCACGCTGGAGGGACGCAGCCGGCTCGCGGAGCAGGAGGCGTTCCTGGACGAGCTGGTGCGGATGGTCAAGGAGCAGCAGGTCGATCTCATCCTGATGGCCGGCGACGTCTATGACAGCGTGAACCCGCCGGCTGCGGCGGAGGGGATGTTCTACGAAGCGGCGGCACGGCTGATGGAGACCGGCTGCCATCTGGCGGTGATCGCCGGCAACCATGACCAGCCGGAGCGGGTGGCCGCCGTATCGCCGCTGGTCGCGCGCCGGGGCATCTCGTTGGTGGGGCTGCCGGTGCCGGAAGCGATCGCCGTCCCCGTTGCCCGCACCGGGGAAACGGCGGTCATCGCCGCGCTTCCGTATCCGTCGGAGGCCCGGCTGTCCGAGCTGCTGGCCGGCGATGCGGACGAATCCGAGCTGCGGCTCGCCTACAGCGCCAAGGTGGGGCTGCTCATGCGCCAGCTGGCCGGTGCATTTCGCCCGGACACCATCAACCTCGCGATGAGCCATATATATGTGCTTGGCGGACTCGAGTCCGACTCCGAACGTCCGATCCAGGTTGGCGGCGCCTATACCGTGGATCCGTCGGCGCTCGACGTTGGCGCGCAATACACGGCGCTGGGCCACCTCCACCGGCCTCAAGCGGTGAAGGGCGGCGGACTGACCCGGTACAGCGGGTCGCCGCTGGCGTATTCTTTTTCCGAGGCGGGACAAGCCAAGTCGGTGATGCTGCTGGACGTGGCACCTGGCAAGGAGCCGGTCCTGGAAGAGCTGTTTCTGAGCAGCGGTCGGCCGTTGGTGCGTTGGAGCTGCCGGGGCGGTCTCGCGGAAGCGTATCGCTGGCTGGAGGAGGGCCGAGACGCGAATGCGTTCATCGACCTCGAAATCAGCCTAAGCGAAGCGATGTCACTGGGCGATATCCAGGCGCTGCGCAAAGCCCATGAAGGCATCGTGCATATCCGGCCGGTGTATCCCGGACGGGAGCTGGAGGAGGATGAGCTAACGTCCCGCGCGAGCGTGCCGGTGCATGAGCTGTTCCGCAAGTTTTACCAGCGACAAACCGGCGGGGCCGAGCCGGAGGAAGCGATGGTCGAGCTGTTTATGTCGCTCGTCTCTGAGGAAGAGGACGAGGCGGCGGGCGATGAGGGAATGGGGGAGGGGGAAAGCCGATGAAGCCGATTACGCTGAAATTAGCCGGGCTGCAGAGTTACCGCGAGCCACAGACGATCGATTTCACCGAGCTGTGCGAGACGGGCTTGTTTGGCATCTTTGGACCGACGGGCAGCGGGAAATCGACGATTTTGGACGCGATTACGCTGGCCCTTTACGGCAAGGTCGGGCGTGCATCCGGCGGGACCCAGGGCATCATGAACCATTCGGAGGATTCATTGTTCGTGGCGTTCACCTTCGAGCTGAACTCCGCCGCCGGAACGGAGCGTTATCGGGTGGAGCGGCGTTTTAAACGCCAAGGCGAGCTGTCGGTCAGCAATACGATCAGCCGGTTTATCGAAATTCTGCCCGAAGGGGAAAAGGTCGTCGCCGACAAGCTTGCCGACGTGACGCGCTATGTGGAGCAAAAGCTTGGCCTCAAGATGGACGATTTCACCCGCGCGGTCGTGCTGCCCCAAGGCAAATTCGCCGAATTTCTGTCCCTGAAAGGGGCGGACCGCCGAGCCATGCTGCAGCGGCTGTTCCATCTGGAGAAATACGGCGACCTGCTGGGGCAGAAGCTGACGCGCAAGGTGCGGGCCAACGAGCAGCGCCGCGCCGAGGTGGCCGCCGAGCAGCAAGGGCTCGGCAACGCGTCCGCGGAGGCGCTGGAGCAAGCGGCGGCTGCGGCGCGCGAAGCTGCGGAGCACGCGGCCGAGCGGCGCCGCGAGTTGCTGCTCGCGCAGCAGCGCTACGACCAGCTCGCCAAGGTGCGCGAGCTCGCGGTGGAGCGCGCCGGGCGTGCGGCGCAGCTGGAGGCGCTGCGCGCGCAAAGCGGCGAGATCGCCGCGCTGGAAGCGAAGCTGGCTCGCGGGAGCGCCGCCGAGGCGCTCAGGCCGGTGCTGACGGCCTGGCAAGAGGCGCAGCGCGCCGCCGCGGAGCGCGCGCGACTGGCGGCCGAGGCCGAGCAGGCGGCTCGGGCCGCTGCTGCGGCTGCCGCCGAGGCCCATGCGGCCGCCGAAACTGCTGCGGCGGCGCTTGGCCGCGAGGAGCCGACGCTGCTCGTGCGGCTTGAGCAGCTGGAGCAGGCGCGCGGCCTGCAGGAAGAGGCCGCGCGCCTCGTCGACGAGCTGCAGCGGCTAGCGGCGCAACGCGCGGAGGGTGCGCAACGGAAGCAACAGCTCGCCGAGCAGACGACGAAGGAGGAGCAGCTGCTGGCGAAGGCGCAGACGCGGCAACGTGAGCTGGAGCAGCAGTTGAAGGAAGCGGAGGTCAAGGCCGAGGAGCGTCAGCTGGTTCAAACCGCCGTGCAGCTCGCACAGCAGTTGACCGCATTCCAAGAGCAGCTCGCCGGGGCGGAGCGGGAGGAGGCGGCGGGGCGGACGAACCTGCAGCAAGCAACGTCCAAGCTGGAGCATATCTCCGCCGAGCTTGCCGCGGCGCAGCAATCCGGGCAAGCGCTGGCCGTGCAGCTCGCGGAAACCGCTGGGCAACTGGTTGGGCTGGAGGAAGACTTGCGGCTTTATGCCGGCGAGCTGGCAGCGCACGAAACCTCGCTGCGCCAGGCGCTGAAGGCCCGCGAACGCCATCATTGGGCGGCCCGGCTAGCCGAGCAGCTGCAAAGCGGCGAACCTTGCCCCGTGTGCGGGTCTGTGCATCATCCGGCACCGGTGCAGGCCGAGGACGGCGACGCCGATGGCGGCGAAGCGGAGCTTGAAACGCTCGCCGCCCGGATCGCAGAGGCCCGCGAGCTGCAGTTCGCGGTTTCCCGCGACCGGGACGCTTGCGATGCGCTGCTGCAAGCGCTGGGCCATGACGGCGAGGCCGCGGGTTCTGCGGCGGCCACGTTCGCCGCTCGCGAAGCGGCCGCCGGCGCCGAGATGGCCGCGCCGGACGCCCCCGCGCCGGCCCCTGCGGGCATCGCGGGCATGGCTGCCCTGCAGCAGCAGGCCTTGGCGCTGGGCGAGCGGCACGCCGCTTGCCGCCGCCGGCTGGAGGCGCTGCAGCAGGACGGCCGCGCGGCGCAAACCGCGCTGGCGGCTTTGCAGCCGCAGCGTGCCGCCGCCGAAGCGGCCGCGGCTGCCGCCTCCGGGCTGCTGGAGCAAGCGGCCGCGCGCAGCGCGCAACATCGCGAAGCCCTCGCCGCGAAACGGCGCGAGTGGGCGGAGCTGTACCCGGGCATTACGCCGGAGGAAGCCGCCCGGCAAATGGAGTCTTTTGCCGCCAAGGATCGGCAGGCGGAAGACCTGCGGGGCCGGCTGGCGCTCAGCGTGCCGTTCATCGAGGAAAAGACGGCCAAGCTACAGGCATTGGCCGGAGAAATGATCGAGCTGGATAAAACGCTGGTGCAGTGGGAAGTTCAGGAGCAAGGGAAACAGGAGCTGCTTCGCGAAAAACAGGAAAGACTGCATGCCGTGGCTGGAGAACGTCCGGTCGATGCGCTGCTCGCGGAGACCCGGGAGAAGCTGGCGGTCCTTCGCCAACAAGCGGAGAGCAGCCGGGCGCTGCAAGCGGAAACCGCGGCCCGAAGCCACGAGCTGGCCAAAGCCGAGGCACTCGCCGGTCAAGCGGCTACGGCTGCCCGGGAGCAGGAAGCGGAGCTGCAGGCCCGCTGGTTCCAGGCGTTGACGGATTCGCCTTTTGAGGAGGAAACCTCCGTGCTGGACAATCTGCTCGCCCCGGGAGAAGCGGACGCGATCGCCGGTACCGTGCAAAACCACCGCAGCCGCGAACAGGAGCTGGTGATCGGCCTTAGCGAGCTGGACGCCAAGCTGGCGGGACAAACGGTCGGTGACGAGGAATGGAAAGTTAGCGAGGCGGCGCTAATCGCAGCAAAGGAGCAGGACGAGGCCGCCCTGCAGCGGAAGGCCCGCGCCGAGCGGGATTGGGAGGACCTGCAGGTCCGTCACGTCCGCTGGCAGGAGCTGGAGACGGTCCGCGCCCAACTGGAGCAGGAAGCAGGTTTACTCGCCAAACTGCAGTCGGCGCTGCGCGGCAATGCGTTTGTCGAATACGTGGCGGAGGAGCAGTTGATGAACGTCAGCCACGCCGCTTCCCAACGCCTGCGGTTCTTGACGAAGCAGCGGTATGCGCTGGAGACCGATTCCGGCGGAGGCTTCGTGATCCGAGACGATGCGAGCGGCGGCGTGAAGCGCCCGGTGGCCACGCTGTCGGGAGGGGAGACTTTCCTGGCTTCCTTGGCGCTGGCGCTGGCCTTGTCGGCGCAGATTCAACTGCGCGGCCAATATCCGCTGCAGTTCTTCTTCCTGGACGAAGGTTTTGGAACGCTGGATCCCGAGCTGCTCGACACGGTGATCACCTCGCTGGAGCATTTGCATCACGACCATCTCTCGGTGGGGATTATCAGCCATGTCGCCGAGCTGCGGTCCCGGCTGGCCCGCAAGCTGGTGGTCATTCCCGCGGAAAGCGGCGGCGCCGGTTCCCGCATCGAACTGGAACGGCTGTAATGAAACAGCGGGTATAGGCCGTTAGTCAGGCGTGGATTAGCCCGCTGGCGAAGTACGGATACGAAACGGAGGAGCGGCATGAAAATACGCGTGCTGATCGCAGACGATAACTCATTTATCCGCGAGGGAATGCGGATCATTTTGAACAGCTTCGAGGAATTCGAGGTGGCGGAGACGGTGCAGGACGGTCAGGAAGCGGTGGATTATTGCCGCCAACACCCGGTGGACGTTGCGCTGCTGGACGTGCGAATGCCGAACCTGAACGGCGTGGAAGCGACTCGGCTGCTGACGGAGGAAGGGCTGGCGAAGCCGCTGATCCTGACCACCTTCGACGACGATGAATACATCATGGACGCCATCCGTTTCGGAGCCAAAGGGTACTTGCTGAAAAACAACGATCCGGAACGGATCCGCGACGCAATCAAAAGCGTCCATTACGGGCATAACGTCCTGCAAGACGTTGTGTTGGACAAGCTGAAGCAGTCGCTTACCGCAGGTGGAGCTTCTAAGGAGGAAGGCGCGCAGCCTAAGCCGGAATCTGCCGGCGCCCGGGTTGACTTCCCCGCACCTGCTCTCCATTCTCCCGCCGCTCCGGCCTCGGAAGGCTCCCGTCCGCCTATCGATCTGGAGCCGTTCACCGAACGGGAGCTCGAGGTCATGTCGCGTATCGCCAAGGGATTATCCAACAAGGAAATCGCCAAGGAAATTTTCATTTCCGAGGGAACCGTGGCGAACTACATTACTTCCATCCTGAACAAAACCGGGCTGGAGCATCGTACGCAAATCGCGATATATTATCTGACCGGAAGGATCCGTTAACCTATGGAGCGGTGGAGCATCGGCAACAAATGGCTCGTGCTTGGCCTGGCAATCGCCTTGGTTTATGCGATGGAGACGGCCCCGTCCCCTAGGCTGATTTTGTTTATTCTGCTTTATCTCGCCATGGATCTCACGGCGCTCTTGCTTCAGAAAACGGTTTTTCGGAACGTAATGCACGGGTTGTTGATCGTTTACTGCGCCGTTTGCGCGGGATACGTCAACCCCGAATTCGCGCTGCTGCTGCCGCCGATCGCCTATGAAACGGTCCGGGGGACCGGTCCGCGCGTCGTCGTTACGGCTTTGCTGGTAATCCCGCTGCTGTTCCTGGAGGGGATGCTAGCGACGGTGTATGCGTTTATTGCGGCGCTCAGCCTATTTAACGGAATCCACGTCCGGCGCCTTTTACTGCGGTTAACTCGGCAGGAGGAACAGCTCGACAAACTGCGCCTGGATCAAGAAAAAATGCGAAAGCAACTGAACGGCAACCGGGAATTCATCCGGGCTTCGGAATACGCCTATAAGCTGGAGGAGCGAAACCGCCTCTCCCAGGAAATTCACGACGGCATCGGCCATTCGATGACGGGGGCTCTGATCCAGATGGAAGCGGCCAAACGGGTGCTGCATACCGACCCGGCAGGGGCGGAGAAGCTGCTGCAAAATGCGATCGGCATCTCCCAGGAATCGATCGAGCGGATTCGGCAAACGCTCAAGAACATGAAACCTCCGGTGGAGCAACTGGGGATTCACCGGCTAAGAAACGCCGTCGAGGCCTTCGGCAGCCGTTCCGGGCTCCAGACCTCGGTCGTTCACAGCGGGGATCTAGAGAAGATCACGCCGCTTTACTGGAAGGTCATTCACGATAACGTGACGGAGGCGCTGACCAATACGGCCAAATACGGGAGTGCCACCACCGTGCAGGTCGAAGTACGGGTACTCGGCAAATGGATTCAAGCCGTCGTGACGGATAATGGGCGGGGACAGGCCAAAATCGTCAAAGGCATGGGCCTGCTCGGCATGGAAGAGCGAACGGCCGCGGTCAACGGTACGGTGATCGCGGATGGCACGCAGGGGTTCAAGGTGACGACGTTGATTCCGTACGTCCCGTCCAAGGAATGAAGAACCTCACCCGTCTTTGTCCAGCCCTGGCGACAACATGAACATTTTCATGCGCAAAGGATGAACTTATGCACTGACATAAGGGCATCCTTTTTTTCTACAATAGGGTCAAGAACCAAGCAGGAATGGAGAGGTTGCAATGAATGTATTGGAGATCCACGGACTGACGAAAAAATTCGGCGACTTTATCGCGGTTGACAACATGTCATTATCCGTCAAGGAAGGGGAAATTTTCGGGTTCCTCGGCTCCAACGGCGCTGGCAAAAGCACGACGATCCATCTGGTCGCCTCGTTGCTTCGCCCGACGAGCGGGGAAATCCGGATCCTCGACAAAGACATCGTCAAGCACAGCCGGTTCGCCAAAATGAACCTGGGGATCGTACCGCAGGATTTGGCGATTTACCAGGACATGACCGCCTACGAAAACGTGAAGTTTTTCGCCGGGCTGTACGGCTTGCGGGGGGCGGAGCTCCAAGACCGGGCGGAGGAAGCGCTGCGGTTCGTCGGTTTGGAAGATAAAGCAAAGAGCTTTCCGAAGAATTTCTCCGGCGGGATGAAACGCCGGTTGAACATCGCCTGCGCGATCGCGCACCGGCCTAAGCTGATCATCATGGACGAACCGACGGTTGGCATTGACCCGCAATCGCGGAACTACATTTTGACCTCCGTCCGGAAGCTGAATGAAATGGGCTGCACGATTATTTACACCAGCCATTACATGGAGGAAGTCGAAGAAATCTGCTCCCGGATCGCCATCATCGATCACGGGAAGATCATCGCCGACGGCACGAAAGAGCAATTGATCGCGACGATAACCGACGTGAAGGAAGTGCGCATCGAGCTGAAACAGGCGGGGGATGGCTTTCTGGGCCTGATCCAGACGTTACCCGGGGTCCGAAGCGTTACCGCTCATGAAGAAGCGATCCGAATTCACAGTGATCTGTCGGTCGATAACCTTAGCGGCATCCTGAAGCAGCTGATCGACGGCGGGGCGGTCATCCGCTCCGTCGAGGAGCAGGAGCCGAATCTGGAGACGGTGTTCCTGACGCTGACCGGACGGAATTTGCGGGATTAGGACGGCGGTCGGCATACGGATCGCTAAGGGAGGAGATCAGAATGAATACATTATCGATTGCGCTCAAGGAGATCAGAAGGGAGACGCGAAACCGTTGGACGCTGGTGTTCATGCTCGCGTTTCCGATCGTGCTTATCTTGATCCTGGGCACAGCCCTGTCGAACGCGTTTGGCGGTACGGCCCAGGTCGGGGACATTCGCGTGCTGGTCAAGGATCAGGGGGCGAATCCGGCCTTGACGCAAGCGTTCGGGGCCTTTGCCAAGGAAACCGCCGGCATGGGGCTCTCCTTCGAGCCGCTAACCACGGAAGAAGATGGCCGGAAAGAGGTTGAAACCGGCCGTTACGACGAATACGTCGAATTGGGAGACCAAGGCATATCCCTCTATTTAAGCGGGCGGGATGCCATCCAGAGCAATGTCGTGCAAGGCATGCTGACGGCATTTGCCGAGCAATACAATGCGATATTGGCCATAGAGAAGAACGCTCCCGGTCAGGCGGCACGAGCCATGGCCGCGGGGGCGGCGAATCCTGAGTATATCAAGGAAACTTCGATTGCAGCCGACCGCCAGCCAGGTTCGCTCGATTATTACGCGCTGGCCATGACCTCCATGATCGCCTTTTGGAGCGCGATATCCGCCAGCCGGCTGATCTCAGGGGAGATTCGGCAGGGGACCGGCACGCGGCTCGCGGCGTCTCCGGTCGGCAAAGGCGAGATTTTCGCCGGCAAAGTACTCGGCAACCTGGTGATTAACATGCTGTGCGTGCTCATCCTCATTCTTTTCAGCAAATTCGCTTTTCAAGCTTATTGGGGAGAGCATCCTATTGCGGTGCTTGCCGTATTGGGTTCGGAAGTCGTTATGGGCGTGAGCCTTGGGTTGGCCGTTAGCTACGTTTTGAAAGAGGCGGCTACGCAAGGCGTGCTCCTGATCATTACTCAGGTTGCGGCATTTTTCGGTGGGGCGTATTTTCCGATGGGAACGGATGAGGACCTGGGCCTGCTTGGTTACGCGGCCGGCTTGTCGCCGGTCCGATGGGCTAACGTAGCGATTACGCGGATCATTTATAATGATCAGGTGTCGGCGGCGTGGCCGGTCATGGCTTTAAACTTAAGCCTCGCCGTCGTTTTGTTGGCAGCGGCAGCATGGATGATGCGGCGCAAGGAGGGACTGTAGCATGATGAAGGACATTTGGTGGCTCGCTTCCCATATTCTTCGGACAACGTTTCGAAAACGCAATAATTTGATTCTTTATTTAGGTTTGCCGTTGGCTGGGGTTCTGTTAACGATGATGATTTACGGCAACGCGGGAGAGGCCGGGCTGCGGGTCGGCGTTGTGAACCAGGACGGGAAGGAGACGATTGCGGCGGATACGGTTCGGTTTCTGGAGGGACTGGACCAGATTCGGCTGACGAAAGTGACGGAGTCGGAGCTCCGCGAGCAACTCGCGTCCGGAAAGCTGGACAGTGGTCTTGTGCTGGGAGCCGGCTATTCGCAAAGCGTGCTTGCCGGGAAGCCTGATCATATCGGCATCCAATCGGTCAAGGGCGCGCAGGTCACAGCCTATATGAAAGCGATGCTGTACAATTATACAGGGAATCTGGCGGCGCTTAGCCGGGCGGCTCAGGGAGACGAGGCGAAGTTTGCCCAGCTTTACGCGGATTACCAGAACCCCGGCATGAAGCTGACCGTCCAGTCGGTCGATGGCTCCGCTCAGAAAAAACAGGCGATGACCTATCAAACGATCGGTTTCCTGATCATGTTCATGATGATGTCGGCGGTCAATTTGTCGGAATTGATTCTGAAAAGCAGGGAGGACCGTACCTTTTTCCGGGTGATTTCCTCGCCGATCCACGCCAGGAATTTCGTGATTGCCAACATTTTCGTCAATTTCGTCGTGATGGCGGTGCAGATCGTCGTGACCCTGTTCTTCCTGGAAGTCGTGTTCCGAATCGACACCGGCATTGCGTTCGGGCGGATGGCGCTGCTCCTGATGCTGTTTTCCCTCGTATCGATCAGCCTGTCGCTCGTCATCGTCGCCTTCTCCAAGAACAGCGGCGTCTCCGGGTCTTTGCAAAACATCATCATTACGCCGACTTGCCTGCTGGCGGGCTGCTTCTTCCCGAGCGAAATCATGCCGGCGGCGGTGCGGCGGATTTCCGAATTCATGCCGCAGCACTGGGTGCTGCAGTCGATCGAAAAGCTGCAGCAAGGCGAAGGCTTTGGACAGATCTGGTTTAACCTGTCCGTACTTGCCGCGTTCGCCCTGGTTTTCTTCCTGCTCGCAGCCTACAAGATCGGACGCAACAACGACACACGCAATTTCATTTGAAGGAAGTTCAAAAGTCGTCTTTTGATCATGAAGCTTTAACGATGAAGCGAATTCGACATCGAATCTTAATTCAACCGGGCCTTCCGTTGCTCACATAGCTGGAAAAAATAACTTTTCAAGTCGTGATGTACATCACAGATACAGTACCACCCTGCTGTTATACTACAGTTAGCCGACATCATATTTGCAAGCACCCCGCCGGACGTATTGGTGACAGAGAGAGCGTTACACATTTTTTCCGTCCAATACGTCCGTGCGACCAGCCAACTCATTATTGAGGCGGCAGGGTGCTTCTTTTTTTTGCCTATTTTCGGTATCATGAGATTTAGCAAAGAAAATGATGAGGGGGCTTTACGATGGATAACTGTTTGTTTTGCAAAATCGTCGAAGGTTCGATTCCGTCGAACAAGGTGTACGAGGATGAAAATGTTCTCGTTTTTCACGATATCCAACCGGCAGCGCCGGTGCATGTGCTGATCATTCCCAAGAAGCACATCGCTTCCATGAATGAGGTCGATTCCGAGGATTTGGCTTTGATCGGAGAGATGCACCGCATCGCTCAGGAAACCGCGAAACAACTGGGCGTTGCCGAGAGCGGGTACCGGCTGATCAACAACTGCGGACCCGACAGCGGACAAGCGGTTGCGCATTTGCACTACCATCTGATCGGAGGCGCAAAGCTGGGCGCGTTGGTGCAAGCCTCGGGCTCGCATGCGCTATAAAACTCCTTTTAGAAATTGGAAGAGAAAAAAGCGGGTGCTCAGGTTGACACCCTATTTCTCTTTCCCCTATAATGAAGTTTGATGAACCGTGTTATGCTCTTGGACGGTCTGGTCGGAGGGAGGGAAAACTGGTGTCTGAAACTAAAGTTCGCAAAAACGAGACAATTGATGCTGCACTTCGTCGCTTTAAACGTTCCATCGCGAAAGATGGAGTATTGGCTGAGGTGAAGAAACGTAAGCATTATGAAAAGCCAAGCGTAAAGCGCAAGAAAAAGTCCGAGGCTGCTCGTAAGAGAAAGTTTTAGGAGGATTTAATCAGCGATGAATCTTAGCGAGCGATTGAACGAAGATATGAAGCAAGCGATGAAGAGTCAAGACAAGTTCAAGCTCTCCACCATTCGAATGGTTCGTGCTACGATGAAAAATCTTGAAATAGATTTGAAAAGAACTTTGAACGATAATGAAGTGCTTGATATCCTAAGTCGTGAAATCAAACAGCGCAAAGATGCCCTCCAAGAATTTGAGAAAGCGGGTCGTGACGATCTTGCCGCGCAAGTGAAAGCGGAAGCAGAGATCCTTGCTGAGTACCTTCCCGAACAGCTAAGCGAAGAAGAAATTAAAGTCATTGTACAGCAGACCATCCAGGAAACCGGTGCTTCTTCGAAAGCCGAAATCGGGAAAGTGATGAGCGCGCTGATGCCTAAGGTGAAAGGCCGGGCAGACGGCAAACTCGTAAACCAGACGGTTCAACAGCTTTTGCCATAACTTCGAGAGACAAACACCTTCTACGAATCGTAGAGGGTGTTTTTTCATTTATTCCGCCCCTTGAAAGCCAAGGCTGCTTGCCGTAGCAGCCTTGGCTTTTTGTTCTCCTTTTCCTTTCTCATAAATCCAAGCAGGGCCGCATAATTTGTACAGTAGGGGAAGGAGGATTGCCTCATATGAGCCGGTTTGTCCGCAAAATTCGCAAATGGACGGTCGATGCGCTCGACCTGCCCAGCGACCTTGTATTCGATTTGCCGAGGCTCACCTTAATTGGAGGTCAGCAGCTGTATATAGAAAATCATCGGGGCGTTGTCCACTTCTCTCCCGAGGCGCTGCATTTGGCGCTAAGTCAAGGAACGCTGGAAGTTGAGGGAAGCGGACTGGTCATTAAAGCGATCATGCCGGAAGAAGTGGTCGTGGAAGGCCGGATTTTCGGCATTAAATATCGTGGAACGGAGGAATGAAGCGTGAGATCACCGGCCTTAAGCCAGTTGAGAGGCATCGTTACGATCACGGTCCGCGGAGGATCGATCGAACAGCTCGTGAACGAGCTGTCCCGTCAGGGCATCGACATCTGGGATGTCCAGCCCTTGCCCGGAGGGAAAATGAATATGAAAATCGCGTTGGCCGATTTCTTTCGCCTGCGGCCGCTGTTGAAGCGGACAGGCTGCCGAATGTCGATCCGGGGGCGTTCCGGACTGCCGTTCGTGTTGGCCCGGGTTTGGAAGCGAAAGGGGTTCATCGCCGGATTCGCCATATTTGTCGCGGCAATATTTTGCTTAAGCTCGCTGGTTTGGGATGTTGAGGTGAAAGGCAACGAGGAGATCGCCTCTCAAGACGTGCTGCAGGCGGCGAAACAAGAGGGCATTTATCCGTTTCAATGGATTTTTCGTTTGCCGGATCAGGACAAGCTTTCCGCGGTATTAACCCGCAAACTGCCGGGTACGTCCTGGGTGGGGGTCACCCGCACGGGGACTCGAATCACGATCCAAGTGGTGGAGGCGACCAAGCCCAAGGACCGGAAGCTGGTCAGTCCAAGCCATCTGGTGAGCAAACATGACGCCGTAATCACGCATATTTACGCGGAAAAAGGTCAGCCGGAGGTCGGTAAGAACGACCGGGTGAAAAAGGGACAAGTGCTGGTTTCGGGATATCAAGGCGGCAAACCGATCGTGCCTGAGGCGAATATTCGCGGCATCGTTTGGCACGAGTATAACATCCAGGTGCCTCTAGTGTATAAGCAGAAAGTGTACACGGGAGAGCGCAAGCAACGGGGATATTTGTTTTTCGGCAATACGGCCATTCAACTGACCGGATACGGCAAAGTCGAATACGCCGAGTCGGAGACGATGACCGATCAGGATCCGTTGACGTGGCGCGGTTGGAAGCTGCCGATCGGCTGGATGACGGAGAAGGTCATGGAAACGACGGAGCTCGAGCTGAAACGGACCGAGGAAGAAGCCAAACAGGAGGGAATCGAACGGGCCAAACGCGATATTCTGGCGAAATACGGCACGGACAGCGTCATTATGGATCAAAAAATTTTGCATGAGAAGGCGGACAATGGTAAAGTTTATATAAAAGTGCATTTCGAAGTAGAGCAGAACATTGCGGAAGAAGTGCCGATAGTACAAGATCAAGGAGAATGAGGCTATTTGTCGGAACAACTGGTGAACATCAAATTACCGCTGCACAGTGCGGCTGAAGGGCTTTCGCTATTCGGCCCTCAAGACGCGTTTCTGAAACTGATTGAACAGCATTTGCCAGCAAGCATTGTATTGCGGGAATCGGAGATAACCATCCGCGGGGAACAACGTGAGGCGGAGAAGGTAGAGCAGTTGTTTGAAGTATTGCTTGAACTGATCCGGAACGGATACATATTGACCGAACGGGACGTGCTTTACGCCATCGATTTGGCCAAGGACTTCCGTGCCGATCAGCTGCTTGATTTATATAAAGGCGAAATTGCCATGACCTATCGGGGCAAGCCGATTCGGGTGAAAACCATCGGCCAGAAGCACTATGTCACGACGATCAAGAAACGGGACGTCGTCTTTGGCGTCGGTCCGGCCGGGACGGGCAAAACGTATTTGGCCGTCGTCCTCGCGATCACGGCGCTGAAGGAAGGATCGGTCAAACGGATTGTTCTGACCCGTCCGGCCGTTGAAGCCGGGGAAAGCCTCGGGTTTTTGCCAGGTGACTTGCAAGAGAAAGTGGATCCTTATCTGCGTCCGTTATACGATGCCTTGTACGATGTCATGGGCCCGGAGCAAACCGCCAAGGCGCTGGAGCGCGGGTTGATCGAGATCGCGCCGCTCGCCTACATGCGGGGGCGGACATTGGATGATTCGTTTATCATCTTGGACGAAGCGCAGAACACGACGCCGGAGCAAATGAAGATGTTTCTGACCCGGCTTGGCTTTGGGTCCAAGATGGTGATCACCGGGGACGTGACGCAAATCGATCTCCCGAAAGGGAAAAAGTCCGGGCTGGTGGAAGCGAAAACGATTTTGAGCGGAATCGAGGAGATCGGGTTCGTCCAATTCGCCGAGTCCGATGTCGTTCGTCACTCGCTCGTGCAGAAAATTATTGTGGCGTACGACCGCGCTGCCGAAAACCAAGGGTAAGCTTCCCAGCCGCTTCAGGGTTTACCATGTTCAGGAGGGCTGTCTATTATGACAAATAACGATCAGCAAAAGAGAAGCGCGTTTCAATCCAGAATTACGGGATGGAAACATAGCACCGGCGTGCGTTATGTTCTGTTCGCGCTGCTTGTCGTTATGTTTTACGTCAGCTTGGCGCCCAAACTGCTTCCCGAAACGTATGATATTGCGGTAGGTTTGCCCAGCGATAAGGAAATTATGGCGCCGATGGACATTCCCGATACCAAAGCTACGCTGAAGGCGCAGGAAGAGGCGGCCGAGAAGGTGGGACAAGTTTACACCATTCTCCCGCTCCGTAATGAAACGTTGGTTGCGCAAATGCTCGACCGGATTTTCCGTTTGAATCAGGACGATCAGGTGTCGGCAGACGATAAAATCAAGATCTACAGGGAAGAACTGCCGCAGCGCGTCAAGGATTACGTGCAGAACTTCATTATGAATAACCGGAACTCCAGCGTCTATTCGGCAACGTTGTTTGAGGAAGTGACCCAGCGCGTTGACGAGCAACAGTATCATATCTCGGAGGAGACGTTTATCAAGATCCCTCGCTTAACGGCGGAGGATATCAACGAAATGAAGCCGGTCGCCGCCGATATCGTCGCCCGGTTGACGGCGGACCCGATCGTCGAGGCGCAGGCTGCACGCGCGAAAGTCGCCGAGATGGTCAGCACCAGTTCCCTGAGCAAACGAACCGCACGCGAGGTCGTCCAGGAGCTGGCCCGCTTGTCGATTACCGCCAACAAGTTTTACGATGAAGAAGCGACCAAGGCAGCGAAGGTAGAAGCGCGCGAGAATACGCCTACCGTATATATCAAGCAAGGGGATGTTCTCGTCCAAAAAGGCGAGAGAATTACCCAGGAAATGTACACCCTGCTGGAGAAAAACGGCCTGCTGAAAGACGAGGTCGATTATTCGCCGCAGTTCGGGCTCGTTTTGCTGTCCCTGCTGATGGCGACCGGGCTGATTATGTTTATCCGCCAGTCGGAAGGCGCCAGCCGGTTTAAGTATAACAACGCGCAGTTCGTTATGCTGCTTTTGATTATTTTCATCACGATCGTATCGATGCATGTCATTAATATTTTGCAAACGGAACAGCAGTCGTATCTCGGTTATTTGGCCCCAATCGCTACCGGTGCAATGCTGATTACGTTGTTGCTGGACTTGCCGCTGGCTTACATCTGCTCGATCCTGTTTGGCATCCTGGCCAGCATCATTTTGAATCAGCGACAAAGCGAAATCTTTGACTTTCAGTTTGGTTTCTTCGCCTTGGTGACATCGTTTGCGGCGATTTTCGCCATTCACCGGGCCAGCCAGCGTTCCACGCTGCTGAAAGCGGGGATCATGATCTGTTTGTTTGGCGCCTTGTCGATCTTCACGCTGCAGCTAATCGATCATCAGGACTGGACGCAAAACAGCACGTTGTATGCGCTTGGATTTTCCGTGGCCGGGGGGTTGGTGACGACGATTTTGGTCATCGGCTTGATGCCTTTCTTCGAGGTCACCTTCGGGATTCTCTCGGCGCTCAAGCTTGTAGAGCTTTCGAACCCGAACCATCCGCTGCTGCGCAAACTGCTGACGGAGACGCCGGGTACTTACCATCACAGCGTCATGGTGGGCAATCTATCGGAAGCGGCGGCCGAAGCGATTGGCGCAAACGGGCTGCTATGCCGCGTCGGTTCCTATTACCATGACATCGGGAAGACCAAGCGGCCGAGTTATTTTATCGAAAACCAGAACAACATGGAAAACCCCCATGATTTTATCGATCCGAAGCTAAGCAAATCGATCATTATCGCCCATGCCCGGGACGGGGTGGAAATGCAGAAGGAATATAAGCTGCCGAAGCCGATTCGGGATATCGCCGAGCAGCATCATGGAACGACGTTTTTGCATTATTTTTATCACAAGGCGTTGCGTTTGGCGGAAGAACAAGGGGTGGAGCCGGATTTCACCGAAGACGATTTCCGCTATCCGGGGCCTAAAGCCCAATCGAAGGAGGCCGCCGTGGTCGGTATAGCCGACAGCGTCGAGGCGGCCGTGCGTTCGCTGCGTAAACCGACGGTGGATCAGGTCGAGTCGATGATCGAGAAGATCATCAAAAGCCGGCTGGACGATCACCAGTTTAACGAATGCGATCTGACGATGCGGGAGCTGGATTTGATCGCGCAGACGTTGAAGGAAACGGTCATGGGAATCTTCCACTCGCGGATCGAATATCCGGAGGAAGTCAAGAAGAGTAAAGAGAACGAGGAGAAGGACAGGGGGCAAAACGTAAATGGGCCTACAGCTGGCTTGGAGCAATGAGCAGGATAAAATGGAGATCGGGCAGGAGTTGATCGATCTTTTGGATCGGGTGCTACAGATCGCCGGACAAGCGGAGGGCATTACCGAAGGCGAGGTGGCGCTCACGTTCGTGGACGACGAGGCGATCCACGAGTTGAACCGCGATTATCGCGGGATCGACCGGCCGACGGATGTGCTGTCGTTCGCGATGAACGAATCGCTGGAGGAAGAACCAGAAATGGAAATCGTCTATGAGCTCGAAGAAGACGAGGATTTGGACGATTTGACCGACGTGCTCGGGGATATTATCATCTCCGTCGACCGGGCCAAAGCCCAAAGCGAGGAATACGGCCATTCGCTCGAACGGGAAATCGGTTTCCTGTTTGTGCACGGCTTTTTGCATTTGCTAGGCTACGACCATCAGGACGCTGCCAGCGAAGCGGAAATGATGGGCAAACAAGAGGCGGCGCTGGCCGAGGTAGGGCTTGTCCGCTGATGAAACCGTCGCGCCGCTGGAGCTCGTCTTTTCGTTATGCGCTGGAGGGAATTGCCACTTCGTTTAAAACCCAGCGCCATGTGCGGTTCCATTGCGTTGCGGCCGTGGTCGTGATTGCTGCGGCGATGGCGTTGTCCCTTCCCGTGAGGGACGTAGCCTTGCTGCTGTTGGTTATCGCCTTGGTTATTTCGCTCGAACTCGTCAACACGGCGATCGAAGCCGTCGTTGATCTCGCAGCCCCGGAGTGGCATCGTCTTGGCAAGATCGCCAAGGATGCCGCGGCCGGGGCCGTACTGGTCGCAGCGGTTTTTGCCGTAGCGATCGGAATTTTGATCTTTTACGATCCGGTAATGAGGTGGCTGGGGTTGCCTTAAAGGTGGTTCAGGCCGGCCGATTCGAACTGCTTTACCCGTACTTATTTTGCCTTCGTTAAGGAGATGATAGGGATATGGATTACGGACAATTAATGCAAGAAGCCATCGAAGCCCGCAAAACGGCTTACATCCCGTATTCGGGATTCGGCGTCGGGGCAGCTCTGCTCGATAGCCAAGGCCATGTTCACCGTGGATGCAACGTGGAGAATGCGGCCTACACCCCAGGGAACTGCGCCGAACGTACCGCGATGTTCCGGGCGATTGCCGACGGCCATCAACCAGGAACATTCCAGGCGATCGCCGTCGTTGGCGACACGGAGGAGCCGGTCGCGCCTTGCGGCGTTTGCCGCCAGGTCCTGCTGGAGCTTTGTGGCCCGGACATGCCCGTGATCCTGGGCAATCTGAAGGGCGACATCCGCCAAACTACGGTGCGGGAGCTGCTCCCCTACGCCTTCGCCCCCTCCCATCTGGAGGAGCAGCGGTAACTCAAAAAGGCGTCTTCGGATCACGAAGCGGTAAACTGAAGCAGAGTCGGCGTCGAATCTTGAATTCAGCCGGA
>NZ_JAKSXN010000033.1 GCF_022427145.1 Paenibacillus timonensis | reverse complement strand
CGGCGTCGAATCTGCCACATTAATCCAAGGAATACCTGCAAAAATACAGTTATTCTCTTGAAAAAAGGCAACCTCTCGCGAATACCTGCAAAAATACAGTTTTTATTCGCGGAAAGCGAGCATAACGCTCATTCAACCCAAAATTCCTGCATTATTGCATCTTTTTCGCCCAAAGCTTCAAAATCACCCGAAATTCCTGCACTTTTGCAGTTATTCGTCTCAACCCAACCGGTCGAATCCGAGGTCACTTGGTTAAGAATCTTCCGCTTATCCCCGCTCCAAACGACGCTTCAACGCCAGCAATCCCATTTCATAGCCATACGAACCAAATCCGGAGATTTGTCCGACGGCAATCGGCGCGATGACCGAGGTATGACGGAATGCCTCACGGGCGTGGATGTTGGACAAGTGGATTTCGACCACGGGGATGCTTACCGAGGTTAATGCATCCCGCAACGCATAGCTATAATGCGTCAGCGCGCCCGGATTCAATAGAATCCCGTCCGTATTTCCGTAGGCGGCATGAATTCGATCGATCAGCTCGCCCTCATGGTTGGACTGAAAGAAGGAAAGCTCCAGCCCGTTCGGCGCAGCCAGTTCCTTCAGCTTGTCTTCGATGTCACCGAGACTCTCGGATCCGTAAACTCCGGGCTCGCGCACGCCAAGCATGTTCAAGTTCGGTCCGTTCAACACCAAGATGCGATACATGGCGGCTCCCCCTTTCCGAAAAATAACCAAAAATAATTTTAACATAGGAGGGAGTCGCTTGAGAAGCTATAACTTTTCGGCTCGACTATTATTGAAGCGCGTGCTCGCGGGCTTTGTTGGGTTCGCGGGAACGTTCATCCGTGTATTCCTCTGCCGTCGTATAGCCAATGAACAATCCCCACAACAAATACAGGCAGAATTCGCTGATAATCGTGGTCCGCGACAACTGGCGCAACGGAGGGATCAGGTCGAGCAACGGGCCAAGCACCCCGAATAAAATGCCCCACCAGGCGATGCCGTACAGGATGCCCGGGCCTGGGCCCCGGAGTTTACGGAACGCCAGCACATAGAGGATCGTCGCCAGAATGGAGAAGACGATAAACGATAACCACCCGACGTAATACCCGGCCTGACTATGCAAGAACGAATTTTTAAAAAAAGGCTCCACCAGATAGCCGGGCAGCACCGAGGTAAAGCCCATATAGAAAAACACCCCTTTGACGCCTCCCCAGATGAGTCCGGCAAACAATCCGATTTCCAGCGAGAATATCCAAATGTTGGTGTTTTCCCGCCGCTGCTGACGCCAAGGCTGAACCCGCGCCCTTGATTTCTCCTTGTTCGCTTTCATTCGCATCTATCCCTTCCATAGCAATATTTTCATTCCATTTTTTGAAGGTTAGTATGCGCATTTCCAAAAAGACTAAACCAACTAGAATTTGCCCGCAAAGTCCGTTACAATGGAATCATTACAAATCTTTAGAACCACGCCGCTTACGCCACACTAAACTTAACAATTGTAGGAAGGTGAAAGTTTTGCCTGAACAATCTGCACCGACGATTTACGGCGGCCAAGCCGTTATAGAAGGCGTCATGTTCGGTGGAAAATATGTCAACGTAACCGCCGTTCGCCGAAAGACCGGGGAAATCAGCTTTTTGGAGGTCCCTAAGGAAGATAAGCAATGGGTCAAAAAGCTGCGTAAAATTCCGCTGGTTCGCGGAATCGTCAGCATTGTCGACTCCAGCGCCAAAGGCTCCAAGCACCTCAACTATTCGGCAGAAGCGATGGCCGATGACGAAATGGATCCGGAAGAACGCGCCAAACAGAAGGAAAAAGAGGAATCCGGCTTTTCCCTTACGATGCTGCTGGGCGTAGCCGTGGTCGGAGTCTTGTCCTTTATCGTGGGCAAGCTGATTTTCACATTAGTTCCGGCACTCTTGGAGCAATACTTATTCCAACACGCTTTTGCTAACCAAACGCTGCACTCGCTCATTGAAGGTGTCATTAAAATCATCCTGTTGCTCGGGTACCTATGGCTCATGTCCCAGACGCCCGTCATTAAACGGTTGTTCCAATATCACGGGGCAGAGCATAAAGTCATCTCCGCGTATGAAGCGGGTGAAGAATTGACCCCGGCCAATGTGCAAAAATACAGCCGCCTGCATTACCGCTGCGGCAGCAGCTTTATCATTTTGACGGTCATTGTCGGGGTTATCATCTATTCTTTACCTATCTTCAGTTGGGATTCGATTTGGGAACGCGTCTATATCCGGGTGCTGCTGCTCCCGCTCGTCATCGGCCTCTCGTTCGAATTGCTGCGGTTCACCAATGCGGTTCGCGACATTCCGGTGCTGCGATTCCTTGGATACCCGGGACTTTGGCTGCAGCTGTTAACGACAAAGGAACCTTCCGATGATCAAGTCGAAGTATCCATCGCGTCGTTTAACCGCATGCGTGAGCTGGATGCCCAATTGGAGCAAGTCGGCGTCATCGAGACGCCAGTCGGTTCGACTTTGGATCCCTTGAAAGGATGAGGTACATGAAAAAACAAGGCATCATGTTCTGGGTCATCGTCCTTCTGGTCGCCATCGGCATCATCGACAGTCTTTTTGTCAGCCATCACATCCCTTTGAGCAGCATCCTCGTTCCGGTCGCCGTCATCGGCATCGTCTTTCTGCTGTATAAATTTCCGCCGCGGAAATACCGAAAGGCTCAGCCGAAAATCAAACCTTCGGCGCGCACGATGGCCAAAGTCGCCGCGGAACGCAAGCCTGTCCGGAACGAGAAACGCAAAGCGTATCCGTTTCAGGTCATCGAAGGACAAAAAGGCAAAAACGACGACGATTTGCCTAAATATCATTAAATAGCAAAAGGACGGCGCCGCATGATGCGGTACCGTCCTTTTGGGTTTATTTTAGCGCGGCAAAAGCTTGCTGATACTTCTTGAACTGATCCTCGTAAAGCTGCACGTTCCAACTGCCGAAGAACCGGTCCCCCGCCAGAAATCCCGATTCGAACAACAGCAGGCTTTCCTCCTCGCTGATATCGAATTGCGTCGTGCCGATGCCTAGTGTCGGGATCTTCACCGTGCGGTACCGGTTGGATTGCTCGATGTACCGCTCGTCATGCGCCGACAACATCGTCTCTACGATCGCCTGCAGCATCGAAAACGGCCCGGTAATGCCATGCGGCTTATTCGTGTATCTGCCCACCATCTGAAAGCCAACGGTTGGAATACGCTTCTCCCCTTGCCGCGGCTCTTCGCGGTCAAACAACCATAGCGGAAAGTTGCTGAGCAAACCGCCATCGACAATATGCAGAAACTGCTCCGCGAACGGTTTGCCTTTGGCCAGCTTCGGCGGCAGCCTGAGAAGCACCGGATCAAAGAAATAAGGGATGCTGCAGCTCATGCGAACCGCTCGGGCTACCTCGAACGTGGCCGGGTTGATGCCGATCTTATCCAAATCATCCGGTAGCACCATGATTTTGCCGCTCGTGATGTCCGAGGCGATGATGGTCAGCTTCCCCGGGGCCAGATCGCCGAAGGTGCGAATGCCTTTCGCCAGCAGAATCTGGCGGATCCACTCCTCCAGCGCCTCGCCTGCATACAAGCCTTTTTTGAGAAGTACCCGAAGAGCCGGTCCGATCAGCGCCAGATTAAAAATCGGTGCTCTCTTCAGAAATTTCGAGAATGACGTGGTCAATATAAGTTCTCTCATTTCGTCCGCGGTATAACCTGCAGCGATCATGGAAGCGATGATCGAGCCGGAAGAGGTTCCGGCGACGCGATGAAACCGCGCTCCGTATTTCTCGGCCGCCCTGACTGCGCCGGCCAACGAAATTCCTTTAACCCCGCCGCCCTCAAACACCCCGTTCATCAGCATCAGGCGCCTTCCCCCCAACCACATTCAGTCTACTGCTTATGTATGTCGGGAGGGGCTGTACGTATGCCTTTCGTTTGTTTACATTCCGTAATAAGACTGCAGCAGCGGGATCAAACCAAGCGGGTTCTTGCGCAAATCCTTGGCGCTAAAGAAAATGCTGCCGCCGATCTCGGGAACTTGCCGATTATATTCCAGCTGATCGATGATTTCCTGTGCGCTGGACCAGCCGATTTCCGGCGTACCCAGCTTATAGGGGGCATGGCCGATGTAAAGTTTCACGTTGGTCCCTCTAACCTCTCCGGCCCACCAATCGACCAACAGGTCGTAGCGAACCTCTTTCCGCGACAAGCTCCAATAGATTTGCGGAGCCACGTAATCGATCCATTCGTTTTTGATCCAGGTGCGAACGTCGGCGTAGGTGCTATCGTAAGCCGTAACGCTCGCTTTCGTATCGGAACCGGTCAAATCATTTGATTTGTTCCGCCATACTCCGTACGGGCTGATGCCAAAAGACAAGTTAGGTTTGGCCTGTGCGACGCCTTGGCCCAGCTTCTGCACGAATTGATTGATGTTGTCTCGCCGCCAATCGCCTTTGTTTGCGATCTTGTTGGCGTTATAAGCTTTAAACGCGGCGTCATCCGCAAATGGCTTCGCTGCCGATTCCCCGGTCGGATAGAAATAATCGTCCAAATGAACGCCGTCGATATCGTATCCGTTTACGACTTCCATGATCGCGCGGATCACGTGATCGCGGGCTTCCGGAATTCCCGGATTGATGTACAGCTTGCCATCGAACTTCACGATCCATTCCGGATGTTGGTTCGCGACATGATTGGCCGGTAGTTTGCTGGCGTCGCCGCCCGTGCTGGCACGAAACGGGTTAAACCAGGCGTGGAATTCCATGCCGCGGCGGTGCGTCTCCTCGATCAGGAACTGCAGCGGATCGTATCCGGGATCCTTACCGGCGGTTCCCGTCAAATAAGAGGTCCACGGCACCAACGAGGACGGATAGATCGCGTCCGCAGACGGGCGTACCTGAACGAACACCGCGTTCATGCCCATCGCTTGCACTTCATCCAGCAGCTGCACGTATTCGGCTTTTTGAGCTTCCACCTTACCATACGAGCTTTTGCTTGGCCAATCGAGGTTGGAAACGGTGGATACCCAAACGCCGCGCAGCCCGCTAGCCGTCCCCCCCGCTGCCGGAGGCTGAGGCAACTCGCCTTGCGGAACTTCACCGCCTGAACCGGGATCCGAAGGAGCCTCAACGGAACCGCTTGTCAGCGTAATGGTACGGTTCTTCCCGTTCCAATCGACGGTGATTCCGAGCTGCTCGCTGACAAAGCGGAGCGGCACCATCGTCCGGCCGGAACTGATTTCCACCGAAGCTTCAAGATTGACGGTGCTCCCACCCACTTGAACCGCGGGCGAACCTAACGTCAATACGAGGGTGCTGCCGTCTTTCTGAATCGTCGCCGTTTTATCGGCTTGGGACCAGGCAACCTGGGCCCCCAGGTTTTCGCTGATCACCCGGAGCGGTACCATGGTGACGTTCACCCCGGGTTTAATGTATGGCGAAGCATCGGTGGATAACGCTTCTCCGTCGAGAATGATCCGAATGTCGGTTGCGGCAGCGGCCGCCGGCGTATTCCCGGAATAAGGCCATAGGAAGAGCAACACTAGGAAAGGAATAAACCATTTGCGAAATTTCATCAGAATCCTCCACATCATCGTTATGTACGGACAAACCGCGCTACTTTCTTTAACGTCCGGCGAAGGCCAAGAGTTGCGCTTCCGAGGGCAAAAAAGAAAAAAGCATCTGCCTTATCCTAAGACAGATGCTTCTTCTAAGATTCGCTGATTAGTTCTTGGTGGACATTCTCCAGATCCTGGATCCGGGAGCTATCGCGTTTGAAATATTCCACCAGCGTTGCGATACGTGTGATGGAATCCCAACTTAAATGATGCTCAATGCCTTCGACGTCTTTATAAATGTTCTCGTGATCGACGCCGATCATGCCGAGGAACTCCTCCAGCAGCTGATGCCGGTCCACGAGCCGTTTGCCGATTTTTTTCCCTTTGTTGGTCAGGACAAGGCCCCGGTATTTCTCGTAAATCAGATATTCATCCTTGTCCAATTTTTGAATCATTTTCGTGACGGAGGAAGGATGAACCTCCAAACCTTCCGCGATATCGGACACACGCGCGTATCCTTTCTCGTCGATCAGTTTGTAAATACGCTCCAAATAGTCCTCCATACTGGGCGTTGGCATCTATCGATTCCCTCTTTTCCATGAGTTGACGCGGACAAACATGTACGCAGGTTAACATTACTCTGTTAATGATACATGTTCTGATTGTCCGTTGGCAAGTGCAAGGCGGCACACTTTCCTTGTGTCCCCTCCTAGAACTTCAGCCATTCGGGCGTGATTTGCTGCAGCCAAATCGTGATTTGGGCCATGCGGTTCGTAAACAGCAGCCCCCCCATCAGCAGCATCAAGGCACCCCCGATTTTCATCATGATCGCGGAATACCGGAGAATCCATTTGGTCGAGCCGATAAAAAAGGCCAGCGCGAAAAAGGGCAACGCGAATCCAAGCGTATAGGCGGTGATGAGTCCGATCCAGGTTCCCGGCTCCGTCACGGCCAATGCGATAATCGCCGCCAGGATCGGGCCGACGCAAGGCGACCAGCCCGCCGAGAAGCCGATGCCGAAGATAAACGAACCGACATAACCGGCCGGTTTGAACTTCAAGTCCATTTTCCGTTCCTTCAGCAAGAACTGCGGCTGGAAAATTCCCATCAAAAACAAGCCCATTAAAATGATCAAAATAGCGGACAATTGCCGGATTAATCCGCGATATTGATTAAAAAATTCGCCGAACAAACCGGCGCCGAAGCCCAGCGTGTAGAAGACCACGGAGAAGCCGAGGATAAACGCCAGCGTATGCGTCATCGTCCGGAACCGGACGTCGCGTTTGCTTTGCTCCGTCTTCAATTGCTGCACGGACATCCCGGTGATATACGACAAATAAGACGGATATAACGGCAAGCAGCAGGGTGAAATAAAGGAAGCAACCCCCGCGCCAAAGGCGATCCCAAGATGGATATCGGCCATAAGAACCCCCTATGTACCCTTGCGGGCTAGGTGGAAAATCCCCGTTTGCCCAGCAAAGTTAGTATCAGCATGCAGATCAGCAGCAGTACGATCGTGGCGCCTGGCGCCAGATTCCAGATGCCCGCCACGATCAGTCCCGCCACAACCGCGATTTCGGCAATGATGACGGAAAAGATAACGGAGGATTTAAAGCTTCGGGCGATCAGCAGGCTGCAGGCGGCCGGAATCGTCAGCAGGGCCGAGACCAGCAAAGCGCCGACGATTTTGATGGCCGTACTGATTACCAGCGCCGTCATGACCGTCAGCAGCAAGTTCAGCAGCTTGACCGGAAGGCCGCTCACTGAAGCGGCATCCTCCTCAAAGGTCAGCAGGAAGAACTCCTTGAAAAAGGCGGCCACGACGATAACCACCACCAAGGTGACGCCAAACGCCACGTACAAATCCGTCGTATCCAGCGTATAGATGCTGCCGAACAGATAGCTGACCACATCCGTATTGTAACCCATCCCCAACGTGAAGAACAGGGATGCTAATGCAACGCCGCCGGACATGATGATGGCAATCGACAGCTCGGCGTAGCCTTTATATGCTTTGCGCAGCTTCTCAATCGCAAACGAGGCGACGACGGCAAAAGCCAATCCGACGCCAACGGGATATACGCCGATCAAAAAACCTAAGGCCACCCCGGCGATAGTAACATGCGCCAAGGTATCTCCGATCATCGATAAGCGGCGCAGCACCAGAAAGATCCCGATCAGCGGTGCCGTGAGCCCGATTAGCAGACCTCCAGCCAGCGCTCTTTGAAAAAAATCAGCGGATAATATCTCCAAAATAAACCACTCCTAAAAGTTTTGCGAAGCAAAACGGCTTCGAAAGCGCAGGCTAAACCAACGAATGCTGCAGATCCGGGATCGCGCAGTCCTGCTCGTGCGAGTGGCGCACGTAAAATTTGATCGCCCCGCAATGCTCGCGAGGTTCCTGGCCCAGCTTCCCTTCAATCATGCCGATATCATGGGAGACCATCAGAAATGTCATATGATGGTGGGCATGCATATGAAAGATGAGTTCAAAGAAGTCGGCTTGCGTCTGGGCGTCGATCCCCACCGTCGGTTCGTCCAAAACGAGCAGATCGGGTTTGTTCACGAGCGCGCGTGCCAAAAATACCCGCTGCTGCTGACCGCCTGAAAGCTGGCCGATTCGTTTATCCTGGATTTCGCTGATCCGCATCACTTCCAGCGCATCGTCGCATTTGCGCTGTTCCTCGCGGCCGATGCGGCGGAACAGCTTCTTGTTGTTATAAAGGCCGGACAACACGACTTCGCGAACCGTAGCCGGAAACAGCGGGTTAAACGCGTTCTTCTGCGGCACGTAGCCGATCCGCTCCCAATCGCGGAAGCGCCGGATCGGCTCGCCGAACAAGCGGATTTGTCCCTCCGTTGGCTGCAGCAAACCTACCATCATCCGCAGCAGCGTCGTTTTCCCCGCGCCATTGGAACCGATCACTCCGACGAAATCCCGCTCGCGCACCCTAAAGCTGAAGTCGGAGATGACTTTCTGCTCCTGGTACGAGAAGGAGACGTGGTCGAGCTCGATTACACTATCATGACAAACGGCATCCAGTGCCGGTTTTGCGTCGGTATTCATTTATTTTGCGTCCTTCCGGTACATATAGTTTTCTTTTTATTGTAGAGCTTGGATCAGATTTTGCAAATTTTTCTCCATCAACGTAAAGTAATTGTCCCCGGCTTGCTCTTGGCTTTTCGTCAAACCTTCCACCGGATTCAGCACCAGCGTCTCCACCCCGGCCTCGGAAGCTAGCGTTTTAGCTAGTTTATCCGATACGAGCTCTTCGAAGAAAATATAACGGATCCCTTCTTCCTTCACCAGCTTCGACAACGCCACCAGATCCTGGGCCCGCGGCTCGGCTTCCGGCGAAAGGCCCATGATCGCATGTTGGGTTAACCCATAATCCCGGCACAGATAACCAAAGGCCTGATGGGACACGACGATCTCTTGGTTCGGAAGCGCGGATAATTGTTCGGTAAACTTGGCGTCCAGCGCCTGCAGTTGGCCTAGCAGCTGCTGATACCGGGCTTCATAGGCCGCCTGGTGTTTCGGATCTACATCGATATAGCTGTTCTTGATGTTCTCGGCCATCACGATCGCGGATTTCGGGCTTACCCAGGTGTGCGGATCGACGTGATGATCGGCCGTCTCCCCTTCATGATCCCCATTCGTCTCCGTCTCTTCGCCATGCCCATGACCGTCGTCGCCTTCCGCTTCGATCAAATCGATGCCCTGGCTAACCTCCACGGTTTCGACTTTGGCATCGCCGCCCAAGCCTTTCAGAAAGTTCGGGACCCACCCCTCCAGCCCCGCGCCGTTATACAAAAACAACTGAGCTTTGGATGCATTCAGAATATCCTGGCTGCGCGGCGTCCAATCATGCGGCTCGACGCCTGTCGGCAGCAGATTGATGACGTTCGCTTCTTCGCCGCCGATCGCCTTGGCGAATTCATAAATCGGATAAAAGCTGGTGATGACGTTCACCTTGCCTTCCACGATCGTTGCGCCGCCCGTATTCTTTCCGCAACCCGATAAAACCAACATAACGGTAAGTACTCCCGCCGCGATGACAAGACCCCGCTTGAATCTATGTATAAACATCAATAACTCCCTCTCTTAATCGTAATGATTACCAACAAGGATTATAGGGCCTTTCTAGAACGATTGTCAACCTCTATTATTCTTCCTATATTTCGGTTCAACAAACAAAACCGCCAAGGGAGAGTCCCCTGACGGTAGGTGCAGACGGCATCTGAGCCGCGACGTGTATTCTGATCAATCGCTTATTTCACGATAGCGCCGTTCGGCATCGTATCCGGCACCGTCGCCAGCGTCAACTGGTCGCCTTGCGAGGCGGCCAGGATCATCCCTTGCGACAACTCGCCACGCAGCTTCACCGGCTTCAGGTTGGTGACGCAAATGACCTTGCGTCCGACCAGCTCCTCCGGCTTGTAAAACTTGGCGATGCCGGATACAACCTGGCGTTGCTCGTAACCAAGATCCAGTTGTAGCTTCAGCAGCTTGTCGGCCTTCGGTACCGGCTCGCAAGCCAGTACCTGCGCCACGCGCAGCTCCACCTTGGCGAAATCATCGATGCCGATTTCGTCCTTCGGCTCCGGCTGTTCCGCCATCGGTGCCGGCGTTGACGCCGCAGCCGGGGCTGCAGCATCAGCTGCCGGTGCTCCTCCGCTCATCGAGTTCGAAATGAACTCGATTTCCTGCTCCGCGTCGAGCCGCGGGAAAATCGGCTCGCCTTTGACGAGCTTCGTTCCGGCCGGGATCCGGCCAAACGTCTTGGTGCTCTCCCAGGTCGTGAGCTCCCCGGGAGCGATCCCGAGCTGCGCCCAAATCTTCACCGGCGCCTGCGTCAGGAACGGCTGCAGCAGAATCGATGCGATCCGCAGCGACTCGGCCAAATGCGCCATCACCGAAGCGAGCTCACTTTTCTTCGCTTCGTCTTTGGCCAGCACCCAAGGCTGCGTCTCGTCGATGTACTTGTTCGTGCGGCTGATGAACGCCCCGATATGGGTCAGCGCCACGGAGAATTCCATGTTCTCCATCACGTCTTCCACTTTGCGAACCGTGTCCAACGCCGCTTGCTCCAGCTCGGCGTCAAACGCCGTGGCGTTCGGCTGATAAGCCGGCACTTCGCCGCCAAAATACTTCTCAACCATCGCCACCGTGCGGTTCAACAGGTTGCCCAGGTCATTGGCGAGATCGGAATTGACCCGCTGCACGAAGCTTTCCGGCGTAAACGAACCGTCCGAGCCGAACGGCACCTCACGCAGCAAATAGTAACGGGTAGCGTCAAGCCCATAGCGGTCGATCAGCATATTGGGATCCACAACGTTGCCTTTCGATTTGGACATTTTGCCGCCTTTCATCAACAGCCAGCCGTGACCGAACACCTTCTTCGGCAGCGGCAGCCCCAACGCCATCAGCATAATCGGCCAATAGATTGTGTGGAAGCGGACGATCTCCTTACCAACCAGATGTACATCTGCCGGCCAATAGCGCTCATACAGCTCCGGATGGTCCATGCCGTAACCCAGCGCTGTGATGTAGTTGGACAAAGCATCGATCCATACGTACACGACGTGCTTCGGATCGCCTTTCACCTTCACGCCCCAGTCGAACGTCGTCCGGGACACGGCCAAATCTTCCAGGCCTGGCTTGATGAAATTGTTGATCATTTCATTTTTGCGCGACTCCGGCTGGATGAACTCCGGGTTCTCCTCATAATACTTCAGCAAACGATCCACGTAGTGGCTCATCCGGAAGAAATAACACTCTTCCTTCACCAACTCCACCGCATGGCCGCTCTCCGGGCTTTTCCCGCCGATCACTTCGCCTTTGTCGTTGCGGACTACGTCCACCAGCTGCGATTCCGTATAATACGTCTCGTCAGGGATGCTGTACCAGCCTTCGTATTCCCCTTTGTATATGTCGCCTTGCTTCAGCAAACGGTCGAAAATCTCTTCTACAACCACCTTATGCCGCGGTTCCGTCGTGCGGATAAAGTCGTCGTAGGAAATGTCCAGCTTCTCCCACAACTGCTTGATCCCCGCCACGATGCCGTCCACGAACTGCTGCGGGGTTTGGCCTTTTTCCTTCGCTTTCTGCTCAATCTTCTGCCCGTGCTCATCGGTCCCCGTCAAATAGCGGACATCAAAACCGCGCAGACGTTTGTAGCGCGCCATGGCATCCCCGGCCACCGTCGTGTAGGCATGGCCGATATGCAGCTTATCGCTGGGATAATAGATCGGCGTCGTAATGTAGAACGTTGGTTTGGACATGGTCCTCTTCATCTCCTTTAGAAGTTGCTCCAAAAATCATCTTTCCACCAATTGCAAATACAACAAAAAAACTCCCGCCCCATCATGGGGCGAGAGAGTTCTCACGCGTTACCACCCAAATTCCCCGTACCTTCGCAGGCTACAGGCTCCATTGGTCGAAACCGACCGTCCGTTAACGCCGGACCGCACGCCGTTCCCTCACCATCGCATCGTGATAAACGTATGCCGCTTGGCTCGAAAACGGTTCCTCCCGGACCATATTCCAAAGACGCTCCAGACCGGTTTGCAGCTCCCCCGGCTCTCTGTGGCTGGATCTTATCCCTGTACTCATCCGTTCACTGGAAACTATAGAGGTTGTTCAAAAAATCAACTTTCGATCACGAAGCAGTTCAAGAAGTAAACTCGGCGTCGAATTTTGAATTCAACCGGGCCTTCCGTAGCTTCATTCCATTTTATATTAAAAAAATTTCCAAACCGTGTCAAGCCGCATCGGAGGCGGTTATTCCCCTGATGCGCTCAGGCTTGTCCGCCGTTCAGCGGCGGCGTTCCTTGCTCGCCCCCGCGTTTCTTCTCCGCCTTAGGCGGAACCGGGTCATATCCGCCCGGATGGAACGGTTGGCATTTGACGATCCGTTTGGCCGCCAGCCACGACCCTTTCAGCGGGCCATGCACCTCGATCGCCTCCAAGGCGTAAGCCGAACAGGTCGGATAGAATCGGCAGGTCGGCGGCTTAAGAGGTGAAATAAACTTGCGATAGACATGGATCGGCGCCTGGAATGTTTTGCGAACCACGCCCATATTAGGACACCTCGTTGGTATCCGGCACGGCATCCTGCGGCTTGCCGTCCGGCCGGCAGTTTTTACAATACCCGAAAACCTCGAATTTATGTTTCACGACCTGGAACTGCTCCGGCGCGTCCGTCAGCGGCATCGGGCAGAAATGGATCGGATACGTCTTCTCACATTGCAGGCAGATCATATGATGGTGATGATGCCCTTCGCTGCTGCAGCTGGCTCTGAACTTTAAGCCGTCTTCAAATACGACCTGCTCCAGCACGCCCAGCTCCTCCATGACCCGGAGATTACGGTATACGGTATCAAAGCTAAGGCCGCTGTACTCCTTGCCCATATATTCATAGACATCCTTCGGGGTCAAATAACCGTCCCGCTGGGCGAACAGCTTGGCCAAGCTTTTGCGTTGGTCGGTAATCCGCAGCCCCCGGCTGGACATCACTTTAATAATTTCCTCGGTCGACAGCATGTGACATTCCTCCCGTCTAAACCTTCCTCCATGCGTCTTCTCTAATAATGCCCCAAATCAAAAGCTCCGTCAATGAGCTCGGATTCGCAAGACACGCAAGGCCTAGAGGCAACAAGTGTCTAGTTAATCAAAAAGGCACGGCGCCTCAGCGCCGTGCCTTTGCCTACCTCTTATTCGCTTTTCTTCTCCGGCATCTGCTGGAACAGCAGGTTGACGGACAAGTTACTGCCCGGAGCAGCCGTGAAAATCAGATCCACGGTTTGCTCGCGCTCGCCGGTGCGGAACAGCACGGCGTTCTCGTTCGGCGCGCTGATTCCTCCGACATTCGGCAAACCAACGATATCCCCGTTGACCATCACGGATCCCGAATAGTTCCCGCCGCGCGGGTTAAATGTGATAAGCGTGTTTGGCGCGACGCGGTACAGCTTAATCCGGTACAAGACGCCGAAGTTGCCGGCATTCATGCGGTATTCCCCTGTCGGGCCGTCGTATCCGATCAGGAACGGGTCGCTGGAGTTGTCGCCGATCAGCAACCGGGACGGCGTATTGCCGATCAGATCGGTCACTTCGATATTGCGGTTGGCCTCCATGTAGGTGCCGCGGTTATGAATATCAGGTGTTAAAGCACTCAGATAAGGCAAAGTGTTAAACGGATCCTGATCCACCATAATAACCGTATAATTCAACGTATGATCGCTGTACAAGTCCGCAAACAACGAAATGACATCCCCTTGCTTCATCGCGGTCGCGCTGAGCTCGTTCAGAATGATCTTGCTTTCCCCCGGAGCAAACCACGTATCCTTGTATTTGCTGCCGGTTTGCATCGATTCGTAATACCGTTGCACCGAAGCTTTCCCCGCCGCGGTTGCATAAGTGCTTGGTCCGCCAAAGCCCAGGTTGCTTTGCGTCAGACGTGTCGTTTCGCCATTGTTGTTCGTGGCGATCACGTACATTTTGACCGGTTTCCCCGTGGCATTGGCATGGTGAATCATGAAGCGCGTATTCCCGATCGCCGCTTCCTTATACACGATCCCTTTGGAATAGACCGTTTCCGGGCTATTGCTGCGGATCAACGTCACCGCTTCGGAAGTGAATGCGTATTTGAGCCGTTCCCAGCTCGGGACTTGCGTGCCGTCGAACGTATATTTTTCACCGACCGGCATGAACAGCTTATTGAATTCATCCTGCGTGTACAGAGTTTCGTTCGTGATCGTAATCGTCTTCTCCACGGTCGAATACAAACCGAATTTATTGACGACCTTCAGGCGGATCGTCATTTGCCCCGGCGTAAAGAACGCGAGTTGCTTGTTTTCCCAAATTCGCTCGGTGATGCCCACTTCGTCCGTACTGAGGTCGGTGTAAGTGATCATTTCACCCATTTTATAGGTGTCTTTGTCCGTCGTAAAATTCGCCACCGGCGGCGTATGCGGCTTGCTGACATGAATCGTCAGCGTATACGGATTACTCCACTGGCCGCTGGAATCCTGAACCCGGTAGGTAACGGTGTAATCCCCCGGCGTCATGAACATATCCTGGCGCCCGATCCATTCCTCGTTCACGATGGGAAGTCCAATTGGCGAGGAAGCACTGGTTACATACTGAACCTGCGTTTCGCCCGCGACCACTTCCTTGTTGCCGATCGTAAAAGATGCCGTCGGCAGCGTGGTCAAATTGACGATGACCCGTTTGCCTACCGAATCATAGGAATACGTGATATTTAAGGCCTTCGTGATCGCCGTCAACGGGACCATGAAGTTGTTTTTGACGGAATAGGATTTCCCCCGCATGGTTTGCGTCACGCCGTTGACCTTGTAGTAGGTCGTATTCACCTTGAACCGAAGCTCGTCGCTGCCCCGCTTGATGATCGTTTCCTTGGTTTTATTGTCAAAAGACAGCTGGAATCCTGCACGTTCCACGATCGCCCGGATCGATATGTAAGATACGCCGTCCTTCACTTCCATCGGATAACCGGCAAGGTATTCTTTCCCGTTCTGGTACATTTTCTTGCTGTTCACCATCAAGATCAATTGGCCGGAGTTGCCTTGGTTTTGCGCGCCTTGATCTGCCGGCGGCGTTACCGGGCTGGTTGGCGGTGCCGATTCATCACCGGTTTCCGTTCCTTCCTGATTCTCTCCCGGAACCGTTCCCCCCGTTCCATCGTTCGTTCCTGGATCCATGGACGTATCGCCCGGCTGCGCTGGATCGGTTGGATTGGTTAATGTCCCGTTATCCGCCGGTTGCTGGGTCACGGTCGACGGATCTACGCCGTTTCCTTGTCCCATCTCCTCCGCGCTGGCCGGAAGCACCATGGCAATTTGCGATGCTGCCAACATCGTGGTGATCAACAATCTCTTTAAATTCATGCCTAAACTCCCTTTACTCTCCCATTTTGTATAGCTCCTCTTTACTCACAATGTATTAAACGCAAGTAAAAACGAAAAGTTGCTGACACGAACAACAATAAATTGGAAAATGCAGTCGGATGCTGCCGCATTTTCCTTTATTTTTTTGACAAATCCCCGCAAAAAACGCCCGGAAATCACTCCCGGGCGTTGCCGTAAAGATCTTCTGTTTAAACTGCATCCAAGTTGACGGGCAAGACCCCCTGCGGCTCCAGTTCGCCGACCAGGACCTTGGCCGCCGCATCCAACGAAAACGGACGGTTCTCATACAAGCAGAGATACGTCTCGATCTCCGGAAACGCGTTCAAGTCGTAGGGGTTGCGGGTAGACACAACGATCAGCCGTTTGCCCGGGAGCTTCTGAAGCTGCCGTACCAACGATTGCTGGCCTTCGGGGATGCCTCCTTCCGCCGTGTAGGTCGTCACAACGATCTGGTCGAACTCTTTGCTTCGTTCCATCACCGTGGTTATCTCCTCATCGCTTGGCTGGGTGCCGATTACCGCTGAAGCCACCTGGCCATGAAGCGGCCGCAAGGCTTCCGCCAGCGTATACTGATGGACTGCCGGCTCGTCGACTTCCGTACGGTGCCGCAGCTCCGGCCACACGACCAGCACCGGCTGCTCGCTCTCGAGCGGCAGGCTGCCCGCGCCCTTCACGAGCGTCACGCTGCGCTCCGCCGCCCGCCGCAACAGCGCGCCGCTCTCCGCCTCCGGCGTCAGCGGCCCAGCCGCCGCGGTCGCGGCGGTCACCGCCTGCAACGCGCTGCCGATCCGCTTCGCCTTGAGCGCCAGAATGCGCTCCAACGAGCGGTCGATCCGCGCTTCGCTGATCCGGCCGCTCCGCACCGCTTCGGCCACCCGCTCGATCGCCGCGCGTTGGTCGGCCAGCGTATGGCTCACGAGCACCAGGTCCGCGCCGGCTTCGATCGCCTGCACCGCCCCTTCGGCGATGCCGTAGTGCCCCGCAATGGCCTGCATCTCCAGGCAATCGGTGACGATCAGCCCGCCGAAGCCCAACTCTTCGCGTAGCAAGCCAGTCAGCACGCGACGTGATAACGTCGCTGGGATCCCTTCCGGCTCGAACGCCGGGAAGATCACATGCGCCGTCATAATCGCATCGACGCCTGCCGCAATCGCTTCGCGGAACGGCGCCAGCTCGACCTGGTGCAGCCGTTCCTTCCCGTGCGGGACGCTCGCCAAGCCGCGATGGGAGTCCACCGCCGTATCCCCGTGGCCGGGAAAATGCTTGGCCGTCGCGATCACGCCTTGGCTTTGGTAGCCGCGTACCGCCGCGGCCCCCTGCACGGCCACCCGTTCCGGACGTTCCCCGAACGAACGCACGCCGATCACGGGATTCGCCGGATTGTTGTTGACGTCGACGCATGGCGCAAAGTTGAAGTTGATGCCTAACTGCAGCATCTCCTTCGCCGCCAGCCTGGCCACTTCCTCCGTCAACGCCGGATCGTCTGCCGCCCCAAGCGCCATATTGCCGGGAATGCGGCTCATCCCTTCATGATCCAGCCGAGCCACCATGCCGCCCTCCTGATCGATCGAAACGAATAGCGGAAGCTCCGGCTTGCTGCGAGGCAACCCTTGCAAACTCCGCGATAATTCGGCGAGCTGCTCCACCGAGGCGATATTGCGCCGGAAATAGACTACGCCGCCTACATGATAACGCTCCACCAACGTCCGAATCTGTTCGTCCGGCACCAAGCTATGAAAACCGCAAATAAACAGCTGCCCGATCTTCTCCTCCAACGTCCATGCCTTCAAATCCACGAGCCGTCCCCCTCTTCGTAAAAGCGTAAATCGTACTTCAATCAGTTCTAAGATACGTTTGACTCCTTCTGCCGGAAATCCGACGGCGTCATGCCGGTATACTTCTGAAAGACCTTGGTGAAATAACGCCGTTCCTGATAACCGATGGAGGTCCCGATCTGCGCGATCGATCGTTCGCTGCTGCGCAGCAGGCATTTGGCCATCTCCATCCGCTGTTTCGTTAAATACTCCACGAACGTTTCGCCAAAATGGTTTTTGAAGAGCAGGCAGAAGTAACTGCTGCTGATGCCGAGATAGTCGGCGATATCCTCGATCCCGAAATCATGGCCAAGATGGTTCTGGATATAATTTTGCGCGGACATCATCAACAGCTCCGTGGACTTCTTCGCCGAGAGGCAACTGCGCGATTGTTCGATCAGCGAGACGATCAGCGACAGCAGCTCCTTCAGGCTCATGGGCTCTCGCAGCCGCTGCCATAACGCCTCTTCCTGTTCCCGCGGCAGCATTTGCAACTCGCGCATCTCGCGCAGCAGATGGATGAATAGGTAATGCATCAATTTCTCCGCCGCACCGGCCCGCTGTTCATCCAAGCAGCCGATGTACGATTTCAATTCCCCGGCGATGCGGTCCAAGACCTCTTGGCTTCCGTTGCGCAATCCAGTTCCTAACTGTTCGATCCAGCCCCATTGCAGCTCCACGGCGTCGCTCCCCGGGCGGGAATCGTCCGTCGGAGTAGCGTCGGCGATGACGAACCCTTCTGGTACCGAACCTAGAATCAACCGATGTTGCAAACGATGGTACAAATCCGATAATTCCTGCAAACAATGGGGCTGTGCGGTCATGCACATGCGTACCGGCAGTTCCTCCTTGCTGCGGATCAACTGCCGGATACGTTCGAATCCCGGCATCAGCGCCTCTTCGCCGGCCAGCCGATCCGTTTCGGAGGATGGGAACACCAGACACCATTCGCCCTCGCGAATCTGCAGCACAGTCAAGCCGGACAGCACCTTGCCGAATACGTCTTTTAGTGCATGCTTAATGTGGAGGTTCCAAGCTTTCCGTTCATGCAGCGTCCAAATGATCGAACGATGCGAATATCCTTCCAAATCCAAGAGAAGCATGGCGTAACGACGATGCTCCGGACTGCCGTCCTCGTCGTCCCATAACAGCCCTTCTCCCTCTGCCTCCTGACCAAGCAAGGAATGCAATAAAAAGTTTTCATTGGCCAGGTCGACCACCTGATTCAGCCGTTGCTCCTTGTTCAGGTTTTTGCGCTTCTCGCGGATTTGTTTGGTGACGCCGCGAACCGTCTCCTCCAACTCGAAATAATTGATCGGCTTGCAAATGTAATCCTTTACTCCAAAGCGGATTGCAGTTCGAGCATACTCAAATTCCTGATACCCGGTCAACAGCAAGATTTCGCAGGGAATCTCCCGTTCCCGGACTTCCCGCAGCAATTGGATGCCGTCCATCACCGGCATGCGGATATCGCTTAAGATCAAGTCGGGACGATGCATGGAGGCCATCTCTAACGCTTCCTTGCCGTTCTTGGCCAACAAGACGTTTTCGAATCCCATTTCTTCCCAAGGCAATACCTTCGACAAGTTCGTGAGAATATGAATTTCATCGTCAACCAGCAACGCTTTTAATCTCATACGTTATCACCCGCCCCATATCTTGGTATCACGCACTGAATCGTCGTCCCGTGCCCGGGCTGCGAACAAATGAACAACCCATACCGGGTCCCGTATTGGAACCTCAACCGGTCATAAACGCTGCGGAGTCCCAGGCCCCGGCGTTCATGATTCGGGTACGGCGCCAAGGAACGGTATGCCGGATCGTCCAAATCCGCGTATTGGATACTCGCCAGTTGCTCGTTCGTCATCCCAATTCCGTTATCTTCAATCCTTAGCAGGATGCGGTCTTGTTCCATTCTCCCCGTGACCGTGATCCTGCCTTTATAATCGATCCCCTCAAACCCGTGCTGGATGCTGTTCTCCACCAGCGGCTGCAGCGTCAATTTCAGCAGCAGGCAACCCATCATTTCGTCCGGAATCTCGATCGCGTATTCGAACAGCTCATCGAACCGGAATTTTTGAATTTCCAAATAACTGCGCAGATGCTCGATTTCCAAGCTCAGCTTGATTTCTTCTTTATCTTGGATGCTGATCCGCAAAATGCTGGCCAGACGAAGCACCATTTCGCTGACCTTGCGCCCTTCGTTCTGAACGGCCAGCACGTTGATCGATTCCAGCGTATTAAACAGGAAATGCGGCTTAATCTGGGCCTGAAGAACGCGCAGCTCGGCGTTGGCCTTCTGCAACTGTTCCCGTTTGACTTGCTCGAACAGCTCATTGATTTTATCCATCTGATTGTTGAAGCCCTTTTGCAGCAGGAGCAGCTCGTCATCGCCTTTCTCGTCCACGCGCGCGTTCAGGTCGCCGCTCTCGACCTTGCGCATGAATCTCACGATCACGCCGATCGTTCCCGTAATCCGGTTCATAAAGAGCAAGTTAAACAACATCGCCGTCAATACGCATACGCAGATAATCGCGACAAACCATTTCGCAAAAGTCGTGACCTCCTGCGACAAATAACTCCACGAGGTGACCGATACGAGACTCCACGGGTAATCCTGCAATTTGTAAATCGAGATGACGCTCTCTTTCTCGTTAAATTTGCCTTTAAAGCTCCGGTACCCCTCGCCCAGCTCCCAGTCCTTCGGCAGGTATGCCCCGATTTGCTGACCGTCCAACTCGGATTGATAATCATACAAAATCAGGCCCTTGTCGTTGACCAGCATGAACCGGGTATCCCGCATCTCGCTGCCCAGCTTCAAGTTCTGGAAAATCTTCTCGAACTCCCAGTTCTTGATCTGCACGACCAGTACGCCGACCCGCTCCAGATTGCTAAGCTCCTTAATCAGGCGGATTTGCGTAAACACGTTGTCCGATCCGGTCAATTCCGGATATTCGTGCGGAGCGATCCATTTGGGTTGGCCGTTGAGGGCCATCACTTCGTTATATAAAGGATGCTCCTTGAATTTCTCGTAGGGCAGCGTCTCAAAATTTTCCTTATTGAAAATGGCGATGACATTGGATTTCCGGCCTCCGTGAATGTTGTACAAAAAAGCGTAGTCGATGGCCGGGTGACTGTATAGCAAGGAACGGAAATTTCGCTGATTGGCGTTCAGCTCCAGTTGGGTGGTGGCCGTCAAATCCTGGGCGTCCGGGTCCTTGGCCGATAAAGCGGCTTGGAATACCCCTTTGGCGATGCCGTTATCCGTGACGTTGTCCATTTCCTGGAAGACGTTCTTGATGCTGTAGCCGATCGCCTTCAGCGAATATTCCGCCTGCTGGCTGTATTTCTTCTCGATCGAGTTAAACGTGACCAGAAACGTAATAATGCCAAGCACAAACAAAGGAATAATGACCAAACTCAAAAAAGCGGTAAACAGCTTGATGCGTAAATTCATCGGCGGCAGCTCCCAATTGGCAAGACTAACCTTATTTTAACACGCCTCCGTCTATCCTTTAACGCTGCCGGCCGTAACGCCTTCAATTATTTTTTCCTGGAGCACCGCATAGATGATCATGACCGGCAACACGCTGAACACGATGCCTGCCGACATCTGCGCATAGTTCGTGTTGTAAGCGTCGCGGAAGCCGACCATGCCTACCGGGAGCGTACGCAGTTCTTCGCTGGACAGAAAATAGTTCGCCAGCAAAAATTCGTTCCAGTTGCCGAGAAAATTGATGATGAACACCGTTACGATCGCCGGTACCGTCAGCGGCAGCATGACTTTGAAGAACATCCCGGCCGAGCTCAGGCCATCCATGACGGCGGCTTCCTCGATTTCCCCGGGGATGGAGCGCATAAACGCCGCCAGAATGATGACCGAAAACGGGATGGCGTTGGCGACATATGGCAAAATCAAGGCCATATGCGTGTCAAGTACGTTCAGGTTGCGCATCATGCCGTAGATCGGCAGCAGCAGCGAGTTGTTCGGGATCAACATCCCCAGCAGGATCAACTGGAATACGATCGCGCTGATCCGGTTGTACCGCATGCGCGTGACGGCAAACGCCAGCATCGCTGCAAACAGGATGGAAAGACAAGCCGACAAGACGCCGATGTACAAGCTATTAAAGAAATACGTGCTGATCTTGGCGTTAACCCAAGCATTAACGTAGTTCTCGAAAATGATCGACGACGGCAGTCCAAACGGATTGGACGCGATCGCCTGGTTATCGGTTTTGACCGAAGAGAACAACACGAACAGAAACGGATACAAAATGAGGAGCAGATAAGCCATCAGAAACAGATGCGGGATCGTCTTTTTCAGCACTCTCATCAGTATTCAATCCTTTCTGTGCGTCGAACCACGAGGATCTGGTACAAGGCGGTGATGATAATTGTAAACGCAAAAATGAGCACGGCGATGGCATTGCCGAATCCATGGCGGAAGCTGGTGATCGCGTAGCGGATCATATAGGTCGCCATGACGTCCGTCGACCCGGCCGGCCCCCCCTTGGTCATAACCAGCACGATATCGGCCGCTTTCATGGCACCGGCTACCGACAGCATGACTACGACGCTAATAATGGGCATGATCAACGGGATCGTGATTTTGATCGCCCGTTGGATGCCGTTCGCCCCGTCGATCGCCGCAGCTTCGTCAAGTTCGCGCGGAATCGCCAGAATCGCCGCTAACACCATGACGATATAGAACCCCGTCCACTGCCAGGCATTCGTAATCAGGATGGAGATCATAGCCCAATTCTTGTCGGACAGCCAATACACCGGGGAAATACCGAACACCCCAAGCACTTGGTTCATCAGCCCGAAATCGGGATTATAGATGAAGCCCCACAAAATGCCGATGACGGCGGTCGACATAATCGAAGGCATAAAGACGGCCGTCTTGTACAATCCTTTGAGCTTCTTAACGTTTGCGATCAATAAGGAGAAAAAAACGATCAGCGGGACTTGGATCAGGCAGGAAAACAAAATGAAATAGACGTTGTTCCGCACCGATTTCCAAAACGCCTGGTCCTCGAAAGCCATCACGTAATTATCCAATCCGATGTAGGTCATATGCTTGGAAATGCCGTTCCAGCTGGTAAAGCTGTTGTTGATGGCCGTAAAGATCGGATAGATGAAAAAGGCAAGAAACAAGATCAATGCCGGGAGAACAAACAAACCATAAATCAGAGGACTTCTGAGCGCTTTGTTCATGCCAATACCTCCGTAGTTGGAAGCAAGGGCGTCCCCAGAACCGCTGCCGGCGGGTGACGCCCTTGCTCGATGATCAAACCTTAACGATTATTCCGCTGCGGCATTAGCCGCATCTTGCGCCGCCTGCACATTTTCCAGCATCTTCGCCGGTTCGATTTCGCCGCCGATGATTTGTTGGATGCCCATGCTAAGCGCCGTGTTGACTTCCGCTTGCACCAGGGCGTCGAACGCCGGGAAGGAAGTGCCGATTTCGCTCACCGCTTTGAAAATATCCTGCATCAGCGCATCATCGGACGCCGTTTTCATCTGTTCCAGATCCATCTTCATGGCCGGCAGCACGCCGTCTTCCTTCAGGCCGCGCAATTGCATTTCATCCGTCCACATGTTCTTGATGAACTCCTTGACAGCCGCAAGCTTGCGCGGATCTTCAGCGACGGCGCTGGAGAAGCCGTAGCCGTTGTTGGCGTCCTGCATCACGACGACCGGATCTCCTGCATTCACCGGAGGCATGTTGAAGAACCCGATTTTGCCGACCATATCGCCGGCTTGAGCCGGATCACGGAAGACGGAGTTGGCCCAGGAGCCGTCCATCATCATGATCGCTTCGCCCGTAATGACTTGGTTTCTCATATCCGCGTATTCGAAACCAAGCTCGCCTTTTTTGTAGTACCCCTTTTTCACCCATTCCTGATGTTTGGCGATCGCTTTGACCATATTCTCGTCGGTCCATTTCGTCGTCCCTGTTTTGAATCCGTAAGTGATTTCCGGTCCGGCATAATACGACCACAGGTTGTTGGTCGTCATCAACGGGATCCAGGCATCCTTAGAGGACTGGGCAAACGGAATCTTTCCGTCCGCCTTGATTTTCTCGGCGATTTGCTCCAGTTCCGCAAGCGTCTTCGGTACCGTCAATCCCTTGGACTCGAAATATTCTTTATTGTAGAAGTAACCTTCGATCGAGCCTCCGATCGGCAGGCCGTACACTTTGCCGTCAAGGGTAAACGGATCCAGCGTCGTAAATTTATCTTTAATGCCCAATTCCTCGATGATCGGCGTCAAGTCCAGCATCAAGCCTTCCTTGGCGTACAGCTGAGCGTCCGGACTACCGAATACGTCAAATACTTCCGGCGGTTTGCCGGCAGCCATTTCGCCGCGCAGCTTCTCTTTGCGGTTCACTTCGGAGTCGACCGCATCCAGCTTGATGGTTAAGCCCGGTACGGCGGCTTCCGTTTGTTTGACGACGTCTTCAAGCATCGCCAGGCGGAACTTCTTGGAATCCCCGACCTGCGTGTGGCGGATCGTAATTTCAAACGGATCGTCATTCTTTTCCGTTTCCGTCCCCGCATTCGACGTCCCCTGGCTTTCGTTCGCCGGGGCAGGGGCAGCATTCTTCCCGTTGTTGCCGGAATTGCCGCAGCCCGCAAGCAGCGCGGATGCGATAAACACAAGAGACAGCAGCAGCATCAAACTCTTCCTCATGTTTTATAGACCCTCCTCAAACTCGTTTATGTGATACACCCTCATTATAGAAAGCGCCACCACCTTTGATAAGGAGGACATTTTTCTATTAAGGGGATAATATCATCTAAATCGCAAAATGAAAACGGTTAAACCTAACATGTATCGAAAGGTTTAACCGTTTGAGGTTGGATTGTTTAATTTACGTGTAAGGTATTCTTACGTAGAGTTAAGATTTAGCTGCCGTTTGCTGCTCTCCTTCATGAATCAACCGGTATGCTCGCTCGATCTCTTCATCCGTCGGGGAAGGTACGCCTTCGAGCGGGTAAGCCCAACCGAGTTCCTGCCATTTGTAAATGCCCATCTGGTGGTAAGGGAGGATTTCGAACTTCTCGACGCCTTGCAGGCTGCCGATAAAACGCCCAAGCTCAAGCAAATCCTGTTCATCACCGTGAATGCCGGGAACGTAAACGTGGCGAATCCACATTTTCCGGCCATGGTCGGACAACCAGCGGGCTATCTTTAACATCCGATCATTCGGCTTGCCGGTCAGCTTGATGTGCTTCTCATTGTCGATATGCTTCAAATCGAGCAGCACCAAATCGGTGACGTCCAGCAAGTCGCGAATCTTGTCCCCTTCGTTGTAGCCGTTCGTATCCAGCGTCGTATGAAGGTTCCAGCGTTTCTTCGCTTCCCGGAACAATTCGGTAACGAACGGTGCCTGCAGCGTGGCTTCCCCGCCGGATACCGTCAGTCCGCCGCCCGAGGAGCGATAATAACTCAGGTACGGCTCGATTTCGGCGAGCACTTCATCCACGGTCATTTCCTTGCCTTCCGTCAAGCTCCAGGTGTCCGGGTTATGGCAATACTGGCACTGCAGCAAGCAGCCCTGCATAAAGAGGACGAAACGAATCCCCGGTCCATCTACCGTTCCGAAAGTCTCCAATGAATGTATGCGACCTTTAAGCATCTTCGTCACCCTTTCCATGTTAAGCCGGCGATAAAAGAATGGGGAGAAAGGCGATATGGCCTAACTCCCCAATCTATCGTTCAGCTTCAATTATTGCTGCCTGTCAGCAGTAAGTGTTACATTTTGCCGTGGAACGTACGGTTGATGACATCCAACTGTTGCTCACGAGTCAACTTGATGAAGTTCACCGCATAACCCGATACGCGGATCGTCAGCTGCGGATATTGTTCCGGATGATCCATTGCGTCAAGCAGCGTCTCACGGTCAAATACGTTAACGTTCAGGTGATGCGCGTTGCTGCCGAAGTAACCGCCCATCATCGAAGCGAGGTTCGAGATCCGGCTTTCTTCGTCTTTGCCCAGCGCCTTAGGTACGATCGAGAAGGTGTTCGAGATGCCGTCCAAGCTGTGCTCGTAAGGCAGTTTCGCTACCGAGCTCAGGGAAGCCAAGGCACCTTTCTTATCGCGGCCGTGCATTGGGTTCGCACCAGGTGCGAACGGTTCGCCGGCTTTACGTCCGTCAGGCGTTGTACCTGTTTTCTTACCATATACAACGTTCGAGGTAATTGTCAAGATCGATTGCGTTGGCAATGCGTTCCGGTAAGTTTGGTGTTTGCGAATCATACTCATGAACGTTTCTACCAGATTCACGGCAATTTGGTCAACACGGTCGTCGTTGTTGCCGTAGCAAGGGAATTCGCCTTCGATAACGAAGTCAACGGCGATGCCATTCTCGTTGCGAACCGGTTTAACCTTCGCGTATTTGATGGCGCTGAGCGAGTCGGCCACAACCGACAGACCGGCGATACCGCAAGCCATCGTACGCAGGATGTCACGATCATGAAGCGCCATTTCGATCCGTTCGTAAGCGTATTTGTCATGCATGTAGTGAATGACGTTCAGCGTATTGATATACAATTTGGCCAGCCATTCCATCATCGGAGTGAAGCGTTTCATCACTTCGTCGTAATCCAGATATTCGGAGGTGATCGCCGGATATTCCGGACCTACTTGCGTGCCGTATCTTTCGTCTTTGCCGCCGTTGATTGCGTACAGCAAGCATTTGGCCAGGTTCGCACGGGCGCCGAAGAATTGCATTTGCTTCCCGATTCTCATCGCGGATACGCAGCAAGCGATACCGTAGTCGTCACCGTAGATCGGACGCATCAGGTCGTCGTTCTCGTATTGAATCGAGCTGGTCTCGATCGATACCTTCGCGCAATATTTCTTGAACGCATCCGGCAATTTATCCGACCACAGCACCGTCAGGTTAGGTTCTGGAGCAGCTCCCAGGTTGTAGAGCGTGTGCAGGAAGCGGAAGCTGTTCTTCGTGACGCGGGTTACGCCTTGCACGGACATCCCGCCGATCGATTCGGTTACCCATGTCGGGTCGCCGCTGTACAGTTCGTTATATTCCGGAGTTCTCAGGAATTTCACGATCCGCAGCTTCATGACGAAGTGGTCGACCAATTCTTGAGCCGCTTCTTCCGTCAATGTGCCTTCAGCCAAGTCGCGTTCGATGTAAGCGTCCAGGAACGAAGATACGCGGCCAAGGGACATTGCAGCGCCATCTTGTTCTTTAACAGCTGCGAGGTATCCGAAATACAGCCATTGGAAAGCTTCTTTCGCATTGTTTGCCGGTCTGGCGATGTCGAATCCGTACATTTGACCCAGTTGCTTCAACTCGCCCAAAGCGCGGATTTGCTCGGACAACTCTTCGCGTTGGCGGATGATTTCTTCGCTCATCACATCGACGTCCAGCTCGTCAAGCTCTTGTTTCTTTTGGTTGATCAGGAAATCCACGCCGTACAGAGCTACGCGGCGGTAGTCGCCGATGATGCGGCCGCGGCCGTAAGCATCCGGCAAACCGGTGATAATCCCGGTATGGCGGGCATTTCTCATTTCTGCTGTATAGGCATCGAATACGCCTTGGTTATGTGTTTTGCGAACGTTCGTGTACAGATCCACGATTTCTTCCGGAAGCTCGAAGCCGTAGGCTTTGCAAGCGGTAATGACCATCCGGATGCCGCCGTTAGGACGGATCGTGCGTTGGAAAGGCGCGGAACCTTGTACACCAACAATTTGTTCTTTGTTTTTGTCCAGATATCCAGGAGCATGAGAAGTAATGGTCGATGGCGTGTTTACGTCAACATCCAGTACGCCGCCTGCTTCTCTTTCTTTCTTGGACAGGCTCGATACGATTTCCCACAGGGCTTTCGTGTTCGCTGTCGCGCCTTTCAAGAAAGATTCGTTGCCGAGGTAAGGCGTGATGTTCGTATCGATGAAATCCTTGGTGTTAACCTCATTCATCCACTTGCCTGGTTTGAAGCCTCTCCATGCGCTTTGCACGTCTTGTACTTCTTTTTCGATCACCGACATCTTTATTCCCTCCATTTATATAGTGGTCGCGGTTTGAAGGATATATCCCGCGCCTCATGATCCCTAAAATTTGTGATACTTTTCACAACTTAGACAATTATTGTGCCCGGCCATCAGGTCCGGGGTTCCACTCCATCATCTCTATGAGGGATCATTTATATGGTAATCATAGCTTAATTGCCCTAAAAAGATTGTGACAAATATCACATTAAGTGATATTTGTCACGTTTTCAAGCGGGTTTGTTCACTTATTCTTCAAATCTTCCGTAGAACGCGTCGCGGTATACGTCAGCCAGCTCGGTTACGAGCGGCAGCTTCGGATTCGCCGTCGTACATTGGTCTTCGAAAGCGCGGTCCGCCAGGTAATCGACGCGCGATTCAAAGTCCTTCGCATCGAAGCCAAGCTCTTGGAACGTTTCCGGAATACCCAGCTTCTTGTTCAGGTCGCGGATCGCTTTGATCAAGCTCTTCACGCCTTCTTCCGTCGTGCGTGCCGGCAAGCCCAGGATGCGGGCGATTTCCGCGTAACGCTCGTCGGCCACGAAGTTCGTGTATTTCGGCCATGCGGCGAATTTCGTTGGTTTCTTCGCATTGTAGCGGATAACGTGCGGCATCAGGATTGCGTTCGTGCGTCCATGCGCCGTGTGGTATTGACCGCCCCATTTATGCGCCAAGCTATGGTTGATGCCGAGGAACGCGTTGGCGAACGCCATACCAGCCAGTGTCGAAGCATTGTGCATTTTCTCGCGGGCCAGCTTGTCGCCGGTCAGCGCGGATTTCTCCAGCCACTCGAACACCAGTTGAATGGCTTTGATCGCCAGGCCGTCCGTGAAGTCGTTAGCCATCACCGATACGTAAGCTTCGATCGCATGCGTCAGTACGTCCATCCCGGTATCGGCTACCGCTACTTTCGGCAAGCTGTAAACGAACTCTGGATCGATGATCGCTACGTCCGGCGTCAGCTCGTAATCGGCCAACGGGTATTTCGTGTTGCCGTTGACTTTATCCGTAATAACCGCAAACGAAGTGACTTCCGAACCGGTACCCGACGTTGTCGGAATCGCTACAAACTTCGCTTTTTGGCCCAATCGTGGGTATTTGTAGATCCGTTTACGAATATCCATGAATTTTTGTTTCAGGTTATGGAAATCGGTATCCGGATATTCGTAGAACAGCCACATGCCTTTCGCAGCATCCATCGGTGAACCGCCGCCCAGGGCGATAATGCAGTCCGGTTGGAATTTGGCCATCAGCTCAGTACCGCGTTCCACCGTTGTTGTCGATGGATCCGGCTCAACGTCCGAGAAGACTTCGATGGCCACCGGCGTCTGGCGTTGGCGCAGATAGTGCTCGACTCTTTCCACATAGCCCAGTTTAACCATCATCGGGTCGGTAACGATCAGCACGCGGGAGATGTCCGGCATTTTGGCCAGGTATTGCGTCGAATTTTTCTCGAAGTAGATTTTGTTAGGCACTTTAAACCATTGCATATTCACGGTACGACGATTCACCCTTTTCACGTTGATCAGATTGACGGCCGTGACGTTCGACGAAGTCGAGTTGCGTCCGTACGATCCGCAGCCCAGCGTCAGCGACGGCAGGTTCGTGTTGTAGATGTCGCCGATGCCGCCTTGCGAAGAAGGCTGATTCACCAGGATCCGGCAGGTTGGCATCCGGTCCGAGTATTTCTGGATGACTTCTTCATTATTCGAGTGAATTACCGAGGAGTGGCCCATGCCGCCGAATTGAACGACTTCCAGGGCACGTTCGATGCCTTGCTCCGCGTTTTTCACTTTGTAGCAAGCGAGCACAGGGCTCAATTTCTCAGCGGACAACGGGAACTTAGGACCCACCCCTTCGATTTCGGCAACCAGAATTTTCGTTCCGGCCGGTACGTCGATGCCGCACATTTCTGCGATCTTCACGGCTGGTTGGCCGACGATCGAAGGATTTACCGCGCATTTGTCGGCGATGATGGCGCCCGCGGTCAGCTTGGCCGCTTCGTCTTTATTCACGAAGTAACAGCCGTTCGCGATCATTTTCTTCTTCACTTGGTCGAAAATCGGTTCTTCGATAATGACGGCTTGTTCGGATGCGCAAATCATGCCGTTGTCGAACGTTTTGGACAGGATCAGGTCGTTGACCGCTTGATCCAGGTCCGCGCTCTTCTCAATGAAGCAAGGAACGTTACCAGGGCCAACGCCCAAGGCCGGTTTGCCGCAGCTGTATGCGGCTTTTACCATGGCGGAACCGCCGGTAGCCAGGATGCAGGCGATGTCAGGGTGATTCATCAGCGCGTTCGTGCGGTCCATGGAAGGATTTTCGATCCATTGGATGCAGTCTGCAGGTGCCCCGTGTTTAACGGCGGCTTCGAGCAATATTTTAGCGGCTTCCGTGCTGCAGGCTTGAGCGGATGGATGGAAACCGAAAATGATCGGGTTGCGTGTCTTAATGGCGATCAGAGATTTGAAGATGGTGGTCGACGTCGGGTTCGTGACCGGGGTAATCCCCATGATGATCCCAACCGGCTCGGCGATTTTTTGGAAGCTGTCGTAAGGATTGTCTTCGATCACGCCTACCGTTTTGTCGTACTTGATGCTGTGCCAGATATACTCGGTAGCAAACATGTTTTTAATGATTTTGTCCTCGTACACCCCGCGGCCCGTTTCTTCAATCGCCAGTTTCGCGAGATGCATGTGTTTGTCGAGCCCGGCCAAAGCCATGGCTTGCACGATGTTGTCGATTTGCTCTTGATCCATGCTCATGAAAGCTTCGGATGCTTTCTTCGCTTTGTCAATCAAGGTCTGAATGTAATCTTGTGCGGTTGCCTGCGCTTTTGGAGCCACTTCGTTTTTAACGGCCATCTCTCTCATCCTCCTAAGATTGGTTAAGGCTTTGCCTGCAATGACGGGCGATGATTACATCGTGAAAAATTTCACTTGCAAGCTTACCCTTATGAAGCTTATGTGCTTCTCTTTATGTCTTGATCATAGCACAGGGTTTCGTCTTTGTATAGTGAATTTTTTCACATACTTTAAAAAAGTTGAAAGTTTTCACTTGCCATGATTTTATTTTCATATATACTTTACAATGTGCGAAATATCCGACAGGCATTTTTGTTGGGAAAAGCCCTTGATATTGCGCCTTGCATAACGCATTTCTATCATCCGACAAAGTGAATTTTCTCACAATGTTGAAATTTCGACACTTTTTCGGGCTTTACGGCCCCCAAAAAAACGAAAAAACGTTATATAATTAATTTAAAATTTTCAGAAAAATTTGGAGTACAAAGGGGAAATCAATGATGAGTGAAATCTTAAATGCCACCCTGCCCCGCGGTAATACGAGCTGTTTTACAGAGCAAAACTTCAATCGCCTTCTCGTTACGATGAAAGACAAAGCATATCCCGAGGGGACGCATTTGTTCTGGGAAGGTGACTTTTCCGATAAACTGTTCTACATCAAACGCGGCCGCGTGAAGTTGACTAAATCGACGGACGAAGGCAAGGAATTGATCCTTTACATGTATGGACGCGGTGACATGGTCGGTCAAGCCGACCCGTTCTTCAGCTCGAAGCACAGCTTCACCGCCGAAGTCATCGAAGACTGCGAAATCGGCGTCATCGAGCAGAAGGATCTGGAAATCATGATTTGCCAGCATTGCGATTTCGCCATCGATTTCATGAAATGGATGGGCATCCATCACCGTTTGACCCAGACCAAGTTCCGCGATTTGATGATGTACGGCAAACCGGGCGCCCTTTGCTCGACGTTGATCCGTCTCAGCAATACGTACGGCGAACAACACGGAGATACCATTCTGATCAACAAGAAGATCACCCACACCGACTTGTCCAACATGATCGGGGCAACGCGCGAGAGCGTCAACCGCATGCTGAGCGACCTGCGCAAGAAGGACGCGCTGGAGTACGAGAACGGCATGATCGTGATCAAAGACCTCGTGATGCTGCAGGATATTTGTCACTGCGAGCTGTGCCCGAACGAAATTTGCCGCATCTAATCGCCGGCAGCTCCCACCTCATAGACCCTAGCTCTAGCTAATCGAACCGTCCCTTCTTTGGTGGGCGGTTTTTTGCTTTGTTCTTCTTCGCGCAAAATAAATCCCCCAAGCTCGTCGGGTAGTGGACGAGCTTGGGGGATTATTCTCGTTGACCCGCCCTATGCTTTTTTACGAACGGGCGATATGAACCAGTAAGCCATGCCGACGAACACGGCGCCGCCCACCATATTGCCCAGCGTGACCGGTACCATGTTGTGCAGCCAACCGGCGACCGTAACCGTATCCGGATGGTTCGGCAGCAGCAGCGACAAGCTAAGCAGGGTCATATTGGCCACGCTATGCTCGTAACCGCTCGCGATAAACGCATAGAGACACCACCAGATCAGGACCAGCTTGGCGATATCCTCCTTGGCCCGGTTCGCCATCCACAGCGCCAGACAAACGAGCCAGTTGCACAGAATCCCGCGGAAGAACAGTTCCGTTACCGGGGCACCCATCTTTTTCGCCGAGGCGGCAAAGATCAAATGCTCCGGCGCGGCCGTCTTGAACAAGCCGCTGCCGACGATCAGCAAGCAGAGCACCAGCGCGCCCGCCAGGTTGCCAAGAAAGACGAGCGTCCAGTTCTTGGCCGTATCGCCGACCGTCGTCCGCTTCGCAAGCGTGCTTGCCGTAAAAAACATATTGTTGCCGGTAAACAGCTCCGAGCCGGCAAACACGACCAGCGTCAGGGCCAGCCCGAAAGACATCCCCATCAGCATCGTTTGATACGGCGATTTGACCGCTGCCAGCGGCCCGCCGATGCTGAAGATCAAGATAATGCCCAAACCGACGTATGCGCCTGCCAGCATCGCCGACACAAAATACCTAGGCAGGCTTTCGTTCATCTTTTCCTTTTTCTTGACCGCCGTTTCCACGATTGCTTCCACATTTGGCGTAAACATAGGTGTTCCTCCCCCAAAATAACTTGTTTCGTCTTCCCTTCCAAAAATAGCGCGGCGACCTTCCGATCACCGCGCTATCGCTTGTTGCGTTTATACTTGCTGCAGCTCGGCTGCGGCAACCAAAACTTGCCCGTCCTCCACCTTAACCGGGAACATCGCAACCCGGCCGGTATCCGGCGCTTGAACGAGCCCGGTGGTCAGGTCGATTTTCCAGTCGTACAACGGATCGTACAGATAATGACCCGAGACGATGCCCTCCGCTAGTGGCCCGCCCTTCGGATGCGGATTCTGGTTGAGTGCCGCAAAAATGCGGCCATCCGACGTACGGAACACGGCGATCGATAGGTCGCCCAGCTCCACGACACGTCCGATCTGCGGCAGGAAATCCTCCAAGGCGCCGACAGGGTAGAACGTTTCGCCATTCATCTCCAATTTCATGCTCCATAACCCCTTTCACTTTAGACGCGGTTCTACAACTGGTTGCTCATTTCCAACGAATGATACAATTTGCCGCGCTGCTCATCGTCGTTCAGTACCTTTTTCCATGGATCCGTCACTTGTTTCAAGGCAAATTCAATCCGTTCCATAAGCGCTTTGCGGTTCTCGGCGTCGTCGACGACAACCGAGCGGATGTGTTCAAGCCCCATCCGTTCTACCCACTCCGATGTTCTCTCTAGGTAGTTGCCGGTTTCGCGGTAATACTGCATAATCGCGCCGCACAGCTCGATCAGTTCCTCATCGGTTTTCACTTTGCACAGCGAATCCGCCAAACGTGCCTTGATCCCGCCGTTGCCGCCGATGAAAATTTCCCAACCACCGTCATTGCCGACGATGCCGATATCTTTGGTGCACGATTCGGCGCAGTTGCGCGGACAGCCGTTCACGGCCATTTTGAATTTGGCCGGGAAGTCAAGCCGCTCAAACTTGCGTTCCAACAGCGCGCCCATGCCCATCGAGTCCTGGGTGCCGAAGCGGCAGAACTGCGAGCCGACGCAGGTTTTCACCGTACGCAGCGATTTCGCGTAAGCATAACCCGACGGCATATCCAGCTCCGCCCAAACTTTAGGCAGATCCTCTTTCTTCACGCCGATCAGGTCAAGCCGTTGTCCGCCCGTGACCTTTACGACTTTGACATCGTATTTCAAGGAAACGTCGGCGATTTTCTTCAAATCTTCCGGCGTCGTTACGCCGCCGTACATCCGGGGCACTACCGTATACGTACCGTCCTTTTGAATGTTGGCATTCATCCGTTCGTTGACGAAACGCGAAGCCTTTTCATCCTCATGCGTATCCGGGTAAATCATCCCCAGGTAGTAGTTGATGGCCGGCCGGCACTTCGAGCAGCCTTCCGGCTGCGACCATCCGAGCACGTTCATGACTTCTTTGGTTGTCTGGAGCCCTTTCGCCTTAATCTCCGCTACGATCTCGTCGCGGCTTAGCGAAGTACAGCTGCAAATGCCCTGTTTCGCGGTTTGCGTGAAGCCGTCGCCAAGGACGAATTGCAGGATTTGCTCGACGACCGGTTTACAGCCGCCGCAAGAACGGGTTGCTCCGGTGCAAGCCTTGATCTCATCCACCGTCGTCATACCCTGATTCACGACGCAATCGACGATCGTGCCTTTGGTAACCCCGTTGCAGCCACAGACGATTTCATCATCGCTCATCGTTTCGACCGAAGTCTTTTTCTTGCCTCCGCCGCCGCAGCAACCTCCGCCCATCAGCGACTCGTACAATTCGTCGGTCATCTCCGCGCCTTGCTTGATCAGCTTCTGCAGCTCGGCCGAATCCGAGATGTCGCCGAAAAGTACCGCCCCTACCAGCTTGCCGTCCTTCAGCAGGATTTTCTTGTACGTACGTTTCCAATCGTCCTTGCTGGCGATCACCGTATGCTCCGGCCCGTCGATAAACTCGCCGGTGGAGAAGACGTCCACGCCGGAAATTTTCAGCTTGGTCGATACGACCGAACCTTCATAAGGAGCCGTCTCCACGCCGCTGATATGTTTCGCCATCACGATCCCCTGTTCGAACAGGGGCGCTACCAGACCGTAACAAGTCCCGCGATGCTCGGTGCATTCGCCAACCGAATAGACACCTTCCAGCGAGGTTTGCATGTAGTCGTTCACTACGATCCCGCGGTTCACTTCCATGCCGCTAGCCTTGGCGACGGCAACGTTCGGCTTGATCCCGACGGCCATGACCACGAACTCCGCCTCCAGCTCCGTGCCGTCGGCAAAGCGCAGGCCGCTGACCCGGCGATCGCCGAGCAATTCCGTCGTTTGCGCGCCCATCTTGAACTTGATGCCTTGACGCTCCAGCTCCGCCTGCAGCATGCCGGCAGCCTGATGGTCCAGCTGGCGTTCCATCAAGTCTTCCATCAGATGAACAACCGTCACATCCATGCCAAGCTGCACGAGCCCCTTCGCCGCTTCCAATCCAAGCAGCCCGCCGCCGATGACGGCCGCTTTCTTGAAGGTTTTGGCCGCCTGCAGCATCTGCTCGCAGTCCGCGATATCGCGGAAGCCGACGACCCCCTCCTTATCGCTGCCCGGGATCGGCAGAATAAACGAAGTGGAGCCGGTGGCGATCAGCACTTTATCGTACGGAACGCGTTGCCCGTTATCGGCCACGACCTCTTTGGCTTCGGCATCGATGCGCTCGACCGTTGTCCCCATATGCAACGTAATGCCATTGTCTTTATACCAATTCAAATCATTGAGCACGATGTCGTCCATCGTTTTGCTGCCTTCCAGCACATACGACAGCATAATCCGGTTATAGTTCGGATGCGGCTCGCTTCCGAAAACCGTAATGTCAAATTTCGTAGTCAACTTCAGGATTTGCTCCACGGCGCTGATGCCGGCCATTCCGTTTCCGATCACGACCAGTTTCTCTCTGTCAGTTCCCATGTTCGTTATGCCTCCTCCAATAAATACCTGGATCTTTAGCGTTCTTAGTGATAAGTTTGATTGTTCAATTTTTAAGTGATGCTCCCAGTATATATTTAAAATTGAAGATAACTTGTGATTACATTCACATTAATTGTGAAAGTTTGAACAAACTTTTGTCATAACTATTTTGATAATCCTATTGAAATCGAAAAAATCCGCACCCCGGTGATGACCAGGAATGCGGATTCCTTGAAGGCAAATCGTGCCTACTCTTTCGGTTTTAAGACAATTTCCACGTTGTCCTGCGGTTTTAATCTCATGTCCAGCCCGGTATCCAGCAGCTTCTTCCCATTCACCTTTAGAATCCATAGCTCATTCTCCATAGGCGTATACCCGCCGACGGAAACGATGGATTTATTGTTGGGGGTAAACTGAACGATCCCGCTGCGTTTCAACAGATCCCTGACCGTGGTGTTGTCATCATATTTATTGACGAAATATTTCTTCTGGCTGCCCCCGTCGATAATCAACAGCAAAGAAGCTTGCTGCGGGATCGCCTCATAACTGTCGATCGTCTTGACATAAACGAGCAGCTTGTCGCCGACTTGCAAATCTTGATCCCAACCGTTTGAAACCAGCTCTTTGTCATTCAATCGGGTGCCCCATTCCAGCGTGGAATCCAGAGACACTTCCCCAACGGATTGAATTGCGGTCTGATCCTCCGTGAACCTGACGATCCCGCTGCTCTCAAGGGCACGACGTGCCGTTAACCCTTCCATATAATCGTAATGCAGACTGCGCGTCACGTCGGGGATAAAAGTACCCCCGTCGATCGTCAACGTGATATCGTGAGGCTCTTCTTTCTCGGTTCTCAGCGTTTCCGCCGGCGCCGGTTGATCGGTAATTTGGCCTTGGGCGCACGCCGACATGATTAATGTTATTCCTGCCATCCATCCAACAAGCCATCGCCATCTCTTGCGCATTGCCGCCCCGCCTTTCTCCTATCATTGTCCCAACTCGGGCAATGGAATATTCCTTATCTTTAGGATAACGGACAAGGCGCAGGTTCTCAAATTTTATGCCGACGACGGCTGGAGGATGTTAGAGTATCCCTTGTTCAGCGTAACGCGGAAATAACACGTTATTTTCGAGATGCACATACGTAAATGTCATAATGAAAAGGCCCCCTAGCTAAGGAGGCCTACCGTATGTTCATATTTATTACTTAAGTACGTCGTGATCCACGTAACGCTCGCCGTTCAGCTCGCTGATGAGCTCGATCGCAACCTTCGCGCCGTCGCCGGCGGTGATGATCGTATGCACGCTTACTCCGGCTACCGTTCCCGCCGCCCAAACGCGCGGAATGCTCGTACGGCCTTCGCCGTCCGTAGCGATCACCGTTTTGATTCTAGGCTCGCGGCCTTCCTTCAGCTCCAAGCCGATAGCGCTTGCAAGATCGGTTAACGCGCCGGTGGCCAATACGATATGGGACGCTTCGTAACTGCGGCCGGATTCGGTCTTGACGGTCACTTTCGATCCGCCGTTGGTATCTACGCCCGTCACTTTTTCCTCAATGAATTTCGCGCCGAATTTCTCCGCTTGCTCCCGCCCGATCTTCAACAGATCCGGTCCGGAAATCTCCTTCGCGCCGTAATGATTTTCGATCCATGCCCGTTTGGTCATGCTGGCGTTGCTGTCCAGAACGAGCGTCTCTTTGCCCGCTTTGGCCAAGAAAAGCGCTGCGCTGGCTCCAGCCGGTCCTGCTCCGATAACAATTACCTCAGCCACAAGTACACCCACTTTCTATTGTATTCATGCCGCCCGCTCGCCGGTAACGGCATGCCGATCACTTGATCCACTCGGTCGCCCAGGCCTGAACCTCATCCATGACCGGACGAAGCGCCCGCCCCTTCTCGGTCAACTCATATTCAATCCGAACCGGCGTCTCAGGATAAACATGACGGATCAAAATCCCTTCACATTCCAAATCCTTCATCCGCTCCGACAACATTTTATCGCTCATGGAAGGAATCTGATTGGAAATATCCTTGAATCGTTTCGGCCCGCTCATCAGCGTATTGATGATCAATCCGTTCCAACGCTTGCCTAGAAACGAAAAAGCCGATTCAAACCGCGGACACATCGCATGAGAATGCTCATCCATAAATTTCACCTCGTTATCATAGCCCGCCTAAAGGCACAAAACTTACATTTTGTTAGTATATTTCATATTAGCACATTTGTCCTTGGAAAGTAAGGGGGTACCCGGGTGATTTAAAAAAACGGCCGCCCAAGGCGGCCGCTAATATAGTATATTACGCTGGTTGTAACTTATACCCACCACATTTCGGCAGCGAGTTCCTTCCCTGTTTCTTCCCGGAGCTTCCGTCGATTAATCAAAATAGACCGTTTTTCCGGTTCGCGCCGACTCGTAAATGGCCTCCAAAATTTCCGTCACGACTAGCGCTTGCTCCGGCTTGACGAGCGGCTCCTTGTCCTCAAGAATCGCCTGCACCCAGGCTCTCGCTTCGCGCGTGGCATCAGTTTCCTGCTTGCCTTCGTAGAAAGCGACACCGCCCGAACCGAGATCGATCTTCGTCTCATACAAACGGCTCATTTTCTCGCCGTTGATGCGCAGGCCGTTCGTCATGTCCGCCCCGCCTTCCGTACCGCACAGCAGCGTTTTGGCTTCGCCAAAATCAACGACGTTCAGCGCCCAGCTCGACTCGAGGATGATCGTCGCCCCGTTCTTCATCGTGATAAAACCAAATGCGGAATCTTCCACTTTGAATTCCTCGGGATTCCAAGGCCCAAACGCGTTAGCCGCATCTTCGCGGTTTCCGAGTTTATGGAAGACGGAACCGGTCACGCTTTTCGGCTCGTAATTGTTCATCAACCACAGGGTCAAGTCCAGCGCATGGGTGCCGATATCGATCAACGGACCGCCGCCTTGCTTTTCCTCGTCCAGGAACACGCCCCACGTCGGCACGGCCCGACGGCGAAGCGCCAGTGCCTTGCCGAGATAAATGTCGCCAAGTTCGCCGTTCTCGCATAGCTCCTTCAAGTACAAGCTGTCGCTGCGGAAGCGGTTCTGGTAAGCGATCGTCAGCTTTTTGCCCGTGCGTTTGGCGGCATCCAGCATTTGGCGGGCCTGCTCGGCCGTCTTGGCCATCGGCTTCTCACACATCACATGGCGGCCCGACTCGAGCGAGGCAACCGTGATTTCGGCATGGGAATCGTTCGGCGTGCAGACATGCACGACTTCCGCGTCGCTCTCCGCCAACAGCTGACGGAAATCGGTATAGACCTTGGCACCCTCCGTGCCGTATTGCGCTGCGGCTTTAGTTGCGCGCTCCTCGACGATATCGCAGAACGCAACGATTTCCACTTCAGGTTGTTGCGCCAGGCTTGGCAGGTGTTTGCCGTTCGCAATCCCGCCGCAACCGATAATCGCGACTTTCAACGTTTTAGACATGAAGATTCCCTCCTTTATTCGCGTAAGCACGGACCCATTCCATGCTGGTTTTGATGCTGTCCAGCGAATCTCCGGCGCAATAATCCTGCTCCACGATCAGCCATTCGGCCCCCGCAGCGACCGCCGCGTCCCCGATGGCCGTGATGGCGATTTCCCCCTTGCCCAGTTCAACCGTTTCCGGCGAGCCGTCCGCCTTCTTAATCAAGTCCTTCCAGTGTACCAGCGGCAGCCGCCCCTGATAGGTAGCGATGTATTCCAGCGGATTCGCCCCTGCGAAGGCAACCCAGCAGGTGTCGAGTTCAACCTGCAGCAAGGACTCGGGCACTTGCTCGTAAATCGCGTCAAGCACCGGCTTGCCGTCATGCTGCAACGTCAACTCGAAATCATGGTTATGATAGCAAAGCACCAAACCCTCCGCTTTGCAGCGTTCTCCGAATGTTTTCAAATCTTCGATGATTTCCGGCCAGCGGTTGCGATCTTCCTCCGCCAAATACGGAACGATGATATAGCGGCTGCCAATCGTTTTATTGAAAGCCAACTCCTCTTCCAAGGCTTCCTTCAGCCGGTTATACGGGGTATGCGCGCCAATCGCGGTTAATCCCGTTTCCTGCAGAATTTCCTGCACCTGCTCTACCGTGCGGCCGTAATAACCGGCAAACTCCACGCCTTTATAGCCAAGCTCCGCTACCTTGCGCAGCGTCCCCTCAAAATCTTTCTCCAAATGATCCCTTACCGTATACAATTGCAAACCGACCTGCGTCATTTTCGTTCACCTCATCCATCGTTGTGGTATAACCTGGAACTCCGCTCACGCCAAGCTAATTGTCAACCGATTGAAGCGCTTTCCATGTACCATGGTATTTCAAAACGCTCCATTGTAAAATGAATAATATGATTGAAACATGAACTATCTGGTCATTATTTTTGAGGACCCTGTGGAGGATACCAATGAATGAAGATGCAAACCTGCAAATTTTGCATGCCGGCTATGCCTTGCACCGCAAGCCGTTCCACACGACGCAACCGGACGGGCACGAAAATTACCTGATTCGCCTGCAGACGCTGGGCAAATGCCGCTCGCGGTTAAACGGGCGGCTGGAGCTGCTGGAGCCCGGGGATTTGCTGCTGTTTGCTCCGGGGGATCCCTACGAGCTGAGAATCGAGGCTGAACCTGGCGGTACCGGAGATACGGCGGTTTCCAGCGGAGACTATTATATATTTCTGTCCGGGGAATGGATTGAAGCCTGGTGGCACCGCCGGCCGCTACCCCAACGCCTGAAAGTCCCTTTGTCCGAGGGCATCGTGGGGGCTTTCCGGCAGATCATGTTGGAGCAGCGCCGCATCTCCAATCCGGCGCCGGAAATATCCGGGTATTATTTGAAAATCCTTTGCCTGGAGATCGAACGGAATTTGCTGGAGCAGCCGCAGCCCGCTTATCCTACCTATCTTGCCCACCGCTTGAAAAATTATATTGAAGAAAACGCGTCCTCTGCCATTAAGCTGGAGGACGCCGCCAACCACGTCGGCATCAGCGTATCGCGGGCGGTGCATCTCTTCAAGCAGGCGTTTGGCACCAGCATGATACAATACACGCTGGAAGTGCGGCTGAACATGGCGCGGGAACGAATTATCTTCAGCCCCTTGTCGCTCGAGCATGTCGCGGAAAGCTCGGGTTTTCCCAGCTATAACTACTTCCATAAAGTGTTCCGCAAACGGTTTGGCATGTCTCCCAAGCAATTCCGCCAAACCGCCCGGGATAACGGCGGCGCTTGAGCTAATGCCCCAAAATGCAAACAACGCCGCGGCGGCCTGTTGAATCGGCCGCCTGCGGCGTTGTTTATTCAATTCTTGAGCTTTTATCCGCCGTTGGTTTGCGGCACGGCTTGGCGAAGACGCGCTTTGCGCTTCTTCATTTGGGTGCCAAGCAGCACGACCGCCACGACGACGAGAACCTCGAAACCGTATTTGATCCAAGGACTGGCGAACCAATCATGGATCAGCGGTTCTTCGACGATCATTTTAGCCGAAGTCCAAGCCAGCACCGCTGCCCCGATCGTAATGACAATTGGAAAACGTTCGGTCAGCTTCAAGATCATCGTGCTGCCCCAAACCATGATCGGTACGGAAACGGCCAACCCGATCACCACCAGCAGAAAATCCCCGTGCGCAGCGCCGGCTACGGCAAGCACGTTGTCGAGGCCCATCATGGCATCGGCGATGATGATCGTGCGGATGGCCGCCCACATCCGGTTTCCTGCCTTAATCTCGTGGTTTTTCTCCTCGACCAGCAATTTATAAGCGATCCAGACTAGGGCAATGCCGCCGGCGAGACGCAAACCCGGGATGTTGAGCAACTGCACGACGAGCAAAGTCATGATCACCCGGATGACGATCGCGCCCACGGTTCCCCAAACAATGACTTTCTTCTGATCCTGGTGCGGCACGTTGCGGGCAGCAAGCCCGATGACGATCGCATTGTCCCCTGCGAGGACGAGGTCAATCAAGACGATGGATAATAAGGCCATCCAAAATTCCGGCGAAAATAATTCCATTTTCTCTCCCCTTTCTCATTTTCCATGCAGCGGCCCCATTCTTTTCGGAAAACCGCCTTGCGATCGGCCGCTGGCTGATAAGGATAGTGTAACTGGCCGACGGACAATTGATGCGGCTGGGGCTACGGGAACAATCCCCATCTGGATCCAAAAAAAATGCGCCGTGTCCGTATTGGGCACGACGCAATTTATGCATCAAAAAAGACCTTTACCCAATACTCGCTACGGGCAAAGGTCTCGCTAACAACTGTTCGTTGCCAATAAAGCCGGGGGTATGTATAACTCCCGTAATGACGACTTTATTGTAGCAGCTACTCCCCTTTGGGAACCATGCATGTTTAATGGAATCATTATAGCACGTACTCTGGGAGAGCACCAGCCTTTTATGCCGGCGTTTGGGATTTGGTGCAAAAACAAGTTATAATAAATACGAAACGGAGGGATCACAATGAGTCCAGCGTCAAATTCCAATGTCAAACTGGCCACTTTTGCCGGCGGCTGCTTCTGGTGCATGGTATCGCCATTCGAGGAACTGCCCGGCATTCACGGCATTATATCCGGATATACCGGCGGTCATACGGTTAATCCTACCTATGAGCAGGTTTGCGCCGGACATACCGGCCACTACGAAGCCGTGCAAATTGCGTACGACCCGGCCGTGTTTCCTTACCGCAAGCTGCTGGAGCTCTATTGGCAGCAAATCGACCCGACGGACGAAGGCGGCCAATTTCATGATCGCGGCGATTCGTACCGCACCGCGATATTTTACCATGACGAGCAACAGCGCCTGGAAGCCGAATCCTCTAAGCAGGAGCTAGCGCAAAGCGGCCGCTTCGACAAGCCGATCGTCACCCCGATTTTGCCGGCGGCGCCTTTTTATCCTGCCGAGGAATACCATCAGCAATACCATAAGAAAAACCCGGGGCATTACAAGCTGTACCGCAAAGGCTCCGGCCGCGAGGATTTCCTGGAACGTCACTGGTCCGGTCCAGATGATCGGGAGGAACTGAAACGCCGGCTGACGCCGATGCAATATGAGGTGACGCAAAACAACGCGACCGAGCGCCCCTTTACGGGCGAGTACTGGGATCATGAGGAAGAGGGCATTTATGTCGACGTCGTCTCCGGCGAGCCGCTGTTCAGCTCTCGCGACAAATACGATGCCGGCTGCGGTTGGCCCAGCTTTACGCGCCCGCTCCGCAGCTACCATATCAAGGAAAAAACCGATACCAGCCATTTCATGATCCGCACCGAAGTACGTAGCCGACTAGGCGATTCCCACCTCGGCCACGTCTTCGAGGACGGACCGGAACCGACGGGTCTTCGATATTGCATCAATTCCGCGGCGCTCCGCTTTGTGCCGAAGGCCGATCTGGAGAAGGAAGGCTACGGGGAGTATCTCTATCTTTTCGAGGACACGCACGAATAACGACGTTCGTTATATCGTAAAACAAGGCTGCCGTATCCCGGCAGCCTTGTTCTTTTCCCCTAATTGTTCCCTAATCCTCGTCCCGCTCCATTCCGGCTTTCTTACGGGCGCGAAACCGCCGCACCTTCATCAAGTTGCCGCACATCTTATCATCGCAGTATTTCTTCGTCCGGTTGCGCGTGTCATCATAGAAGATCCAGCGGCAATCGGGGTTATCGCACACGCGAATCCTTCCCGTATCTCCCGCAAGCAGCGTTTCGCCGAAGCTCGCGGCGATCTCCGCTCGCACGTGGCGCCAATCCTCCGTCATCGGTATATATTCCAGCCGGACGTCCCCGGGTCCGCCGATCAAACGGCGGGTTACCGCATCCGGCGCCAGATGCTCGTTCAGGAGCTGCCAATCCCCATCATCCATGCCGCCGCCTTCTGCCAATTTAACCGCAAGAGCATGCAGACGCTCCCGAAAACGGCGCATCGCCAAGGCTTCTTCCGCCGGCATCGGTACAAGTGCCGCCAACTGCCAGCCGCTAAGGAAACGCTCCTGCCATACCGGGAGCTCGAGCCGATCTTCGCTGCGTCCGCTCCCGCGCCAATCATGCCACTCGCTGTTGAGAAAATCGCTCCATAATGTCTCCAACTCCAAAAGCCTCCAAGGATGTAACGATCTAATTTGTTTATTGATGGTTACATTTCTTATATCTTCTGCTACAATACCATTGTAACCCCTTAAGTCGTGATTAGCCAGTTACAATGATGAAGGAGGAATTGGGATGAGCGTAAGCGCCGTGGATTTGCTGGTATTGCAAAAGGACAACACTTGGGAACTGGAGGAATGGATCGTCCCCTTGTCGACGGCATTGGCAGGCGTTACCGGCGAGCAAGCCGCATGGGCACCGCCGGGAGGCGGCAACACGATCTGGCAAACGGTCAATCACATCAACTATTACAACGCGCGGATTCTCAGCCGCCTTAAAGGGATCGATCCGGGCGCGGCCGTCGAAACGAACGAGGAAACCTTCGCCGGAGTCGGCGGGTCGCAGGAAGAAGCCGCATGGGCCGTCGTGCAGTCCGAAACGAAGCGAATCCAGCTGGAATTGCGCGAGGTGATCGCTTCCTTATCCGAGAGTGACCTGGAAGCGCCTTACGCGAATTCGAACGAGTCGGTCGGACGCCAGCTAGCCCGCTGGTTGCTGCATGACGCCTACCATGCGGGGCAAATCGTGCTGATCCGCAGGCAGCAGGGATCCTGGAGATCCTAAAGAATCAAAAAAAACGGCCCGAGCCTTAAGCTCGAGCCGTTTTCTCTTTCATCGGGTAAGGCAGACGCATCGGCGTCAGCTGTCCCTGACCGTAATGGACGGTCCAGGTAATCATTTTGCCGGCGATCAGCACCGCCAATATCGTAAACATCGTTTCTTTGAACGGTAAATATAACAAGGAGACCGTCAGCACGACCGCATCCATGATGATAAACATCGTACCGATTTTGATGCCGGACCACTGGCTTAGCAGCATCGACAAAATATCGTCCCCGCCGCTCGCCCCGCCCGCCCGAAGCACGAGCCCCGCTCCGAATCCGGTGAGGAGACCCGATAATAACGCAGCCAACGGAAGATTGCCTTGCAGGTTCATCGTCAGCGGCGAGTATTGCTCGCACAACTCGTAAACCAGCGAAAACGTCAGCGAAGCCACCACCGTATTGATCACGAACTTATGGCCTTTCAGCCACCAAGCGAGTACCACGATCGGCAAATCCAAAGCGATCATGGTTAAGGCCGGAGGCAGGTTAAACAGGTATTTGCCAAGCAATGCCAAGCCGACAAATCCGCCTTCCGACAATCCGTTCTGAAAATTGATGTGGTAATACGTGAACGCCAATAAACTAGACCCTGCCAGCATCATTAATAATCGAGTGCCGTACGTTTGCCATCTTGCTTTTGTCCTCATTTGGAATCCCTCTTATCGTAGTTTGGTTGACCATCCGGCAACACCCTACGGAGTGAGTCCATGAGGAGTTCATCCTTCGCATGATTTCACGCTTCCTTCGTAGGTTTGTCGCCGATTTACCGACTAGCTACGAAAGGAGCTAAGTATAAGAGAGATCACAACGTTTCCAAATCGTCCTTTGGGATTTCGTCCTTCGGGGACACATGGTATCCTGATCCTTTCTTGTTAGAATTTCTTCTATTCATATTATACCACAAAGCGAATCATGACTGCACGTTATCGCCGACAAGCTTTTTTATTTTCGAGCGCATAATGTGATACTTGTCATTGCATTTTAGTAACAGTTCACATTTTGGAAATTTTCATTGTGACGGAAGTCACCTTTTTGCGTGTGGACGCTCCCTATACTGAGGTGGAACGAAATTTCCGAGAAAGAGGGTTCACCTATGCTTGACACGAGAACGATTGAAGTCATTAAATCTACCGTACCGGTTCTGGAAGTCCATGGACAAACAATTACGAAAACCTTCTATCAGACCATGTTCAAAAATCACCCCGAGTTGCTGAACGTGTTCAACCACGCCAATCAACGCCAAGGAAAACAACCTACGGCGCTGGCCAATGCGGTTTATGCCGCCGCGGCGCACATCGACCGTCTGGAAGAGATTCTCCCGGTCGTTCGCGGCATTGCCCAGAAGCACCGGGCGCTCGGGATCTTGCCCGAGCATTACCCCATCGTCGGCGAGAACCTGCTCGCCGCCATCAAGACCGTGCTTGGCGACGCCGCCACCGAAGAGATTCTCGATGCCTGGGGCAAGGCGTATGGCGTGATTGCCGACGTATTTATCAGCGTAGAGGCGGAGATGTACCGTGAGGCGGAGGAGAAAAAAGGCGGTTGGCGCGGATTCCGCCGCTTTGTCGTTGACCGTAAGGTCAAGGAGAGCGATGTCATCACCTCGTTTTACCTGAAGCCGGAGGACGGCCAAGCGATCGCCTCTTATGAACCGGGGCAATATATTACCGTCCGCGTGAAACCGGAGGGGCAGGAGTTTACCCATTTGCGCCATTACAGCTTGTCTACGGCACCGGGCCAGCCGTATTACCGGATCTCGGTGAAACGGGAAGAGGCCGCCGAGGATCGCCCGGCGGGCGTCGTATCCACCTATCTGCACACCCGAATCGGAGAAGGCGACGTGCTTGAGCTTAGCGCGCCGGCCGGCGATTTCACGCTGGATCAATCGCGGAACGTGCCGCTCGTGCTGCTGAGCGGCGGCGTTGGCCTCACGCCGATGGTGAGCATGCTGGAAACGGCGCTGCAAAGCGGAGCCAACCGGGATATCGTCTATGTCCACGCCGCCCGCAGCGCCAAGCATCATGCGTTGAAGGAACAGGTTGCCGAACTTGCGCGGACGCATGATAACCTGCGCGCCTACACCGTCTACGAAACGCCGGATACCGGCGAAAGCAGCGACAAAACCGGCTACATTGATCTGCCTTGGCTGAAGACGGTCGCGGCTGCCGACAGCGACTTTTATTTCTGCGGCCCGGTCCCGTTCATGAAGGCGGTTCGCCGTGCCTTGAAGGATTGGGGCGTACCGGACGAACGGATTCATTTTGAATTTTTCGGGCCGGCGGACAGCCTGGAAGATACGCTCAACTAACGAACGCTCCTCTCCCTCGGAGACACAAAAGCGCGGACATGGGAAACCTCCCAATGTCCGCGCTTTTGTCATGTAATCCGGTTAAGCCCGTTCGTGGCCATGGCCTCGAAGCAAGCGGTTCACCGTTTCGCGCCGCACGCCAATCAGCTGGCCGATCTCCTCCTGCGTTAAGTAATCGGTCAACGGCACGCCATGGGCGTGCTGGCCTAGCCATTTCGTGAGCAGCTCCAGACGTTCGGCCGGCGTCCCCACCGTCAAATGGTCGAGCCGCTCTTGCATGAAGCGTACCTTCTCTTGAAGGAGCTGCGCGACCTCCAGCGGTTTTTTCGGATCCTCCTGAAGCTCGCGGTACCATACCTGCGCAGGAATCGCTTCGACCTCGCTCCGCATTAAGGCGATCGCCGTCCCGTGCACCTCTTTCGGGGTGATCAAGGAATGATGGGGCACCGTTTCCCCCGGGTACAAAATATTAAACAAGACCATGTTCCCGTTCTCATGCAGGCGAGTCACTTTAAACAGCCCGCTTTTGATGTGGTACAGAAAAGAACCGTCATCTCCTTGCCGGAACAAGATTTCGCCCTTATGTAAAATCATGACAATCTCTCCATTTCCTCAAAACGCAATTAATTTTATTATAGCAAAAACGGAGAAGGCTGTCCTAATTGTCCCGGGCCTCGTGCGGAAAAACCTCCGAAAAAACAAAGGCCGTCCCGTCTATGTCTATGGGACAGCCTTCGGTTTACGGCTCGCGGAGTTTGCTATGCCAAGCCTCATAACTGTGAACGGCAATTCCGGCAAACGAGCCGTGTTTTCTTCCCAGTTCCTCCAACCTTTTCATCTCCCGGTTCAGTGAAGCAAGCGGTTGTTCATGAAAGGAGACGCCGGGCCCTTCCCGGCTTTCGCCCAGCTCGACGCCGACCCACACCCGTTTCTTTTGACGATCCGCTGCATTCAGCGTGCGCTGCGAGATTTCATAGATGCGGCCCGCGGCATCCCGGTAGGCCATGATCGCCAAATAATCGAACCGGTCCACCATCCAATCGCCCAGCGGCAGCTTTAGCGTCTCCCTCGGGTGGTCGATCTGGTCCAGCCAGAACGGAACGGCCGCGCCGATCGCGAGATCGTTATACCTCGCTTCCTCCGTCCAGGCGCGAATGCCCTCCATCCACTGCTCCACCACGGCTTTCTGGTCCGTTTGCCAACGTTCCAGCAAATAGGGTTCGACGTCCAGCTGCACGCCAGCAAACCGCTCTTCGGCCGTCGCCTCCCGGTTGAAGTCGATCACCCATTTCAGAAACGCCTCGGCCTCGTTCCGGTGCTCCCGCAGCGCCCAATCCGGATGGCCGTCTAAGGCATGCACCCGTATGCCCTCTTGGGCGGCGGCCCGGATGAAGCTGCGATAGCTTTCCGGCTTCACCCCGCCGCCGATTTGCAGGAAGATCGTGTCCACGCCCTGCTTGCCGGCAAAGTCCAGCAGCTCGGCAGGATGCTGTTCGATGACCGCCGTCTCCCAGATCCAGGTGGCTTTCGCTTGCGAACCCGATGGCCGAATAAAGGCTAATAATACAAGCAAAACCATCATCAGCATCCCGCCGATGGCAAGCAAGGCCGGCCGCTTGCTTCCCGAAAACGCCCGCAGGCGGACGAAAATCGGCGATTTGAACATCAAGGCCGTTTCCTTAACCTACGATCAACGCCGGGGATTCTTCGTTGACCTGCGCAACGGAGTGGCCGATTTTATAAACATGCGGCAGCGGATAATCGCGGAACGCATTGCGCGTATCAACGATCGGCACGCCGAGGCGGGCGATGCCCTCGTAGTCGAAATTGCTGTGATTGGTCACCAAAACGATGCAGTCGTAGGTTTTGAATTTGTCAAGCTCATAAGCGACGCTGTGAACCACGCCGCCCGATTTTTCGCGGAAGCTTGCGGCATACGGATCATAATAATCCACTTTGGCTCCGCTGTCCTTAAACAGCTCGTACACGGACAATCCCGGCGATTCACGCAGGTCGGCGATATCGGGCTTGTAAGCCATGCCGAGAATCAGGATGCGGGACTTCTTGATCGATTTGGCGTATTCGTTCATGATTTTGGACGTTTTATTCACGACGTAATACGGCATGTTGTCGTTGGTCGACTGCGCCAGCTCGATGAACTGGCTGTAGAAGCGGAATCCCTTCGCTTTCCAGCTCAGGTACATCGGGTCCAGCGGAATGCAGTGGCCCCCGATGCCGGGTCCCGGGTAGAACGGCATAAACCCGAACGGCTTGGTCTTCGCCGCGTCGATCACTTCCCAAATGTCGATGCCCATGCGATCGCACATCATGGCCATTTCGTTGACAAAGGCGATATTGACGCTGCGGAACGTATTCTCCAGCAGCTTGGACATCTCCGCCACCTTCGGCGAAGAAACCGGTACGACCGTTTGGACATACCGGGAATACAGCGCCGTCCCCAAATCCAGGCAAGCCTTCGTGGTTCCTCCGATGACCTTCGGGGTGTTGTACGTATTGAATTTCGAATTGGACGGATCGACCCGCTCCGGCGAGAAGCAGAGGAAGAAATCCTCGCCGGCCGTATATCCCAGCTGTTCCAGCTCCCATTGGATCAGCTCTTCGGTCGTCCCCGGGTAGGTGGTGCTTTCCAGCGTGATCAACATGCCCTTTTTCATATAGCGTTTCAACTGATCCACTACGGTGACGATATAGGAAGTATCGGGGTCCTGGTTCTCGCTCAGCGGCGTCGGTACGCAGATGCTGACCGCGTCGATTTCGGACAAATTCGCATAATCTGTTGTCGGAAGAAAACGGCCTGTCGCCATCGCTTCCGCCAGCGTTTGGGAAGAGATATCGTGAATATACGAATCCCCCCGGTGGATTTTATCGATTTTCGCGGCATCGAGATCGATGCCGACGACCCGGAAACCCTGCTTTACCATTTCTACCGCCAGCGGCAGTCCGACATAGCCTAGACCCACAACGCCCAATACGGCGGTTTTCGATTCAATCGCATTCATCAGCTTCTGGTAATGATTATTCACAGGTTTCTACCTCCATTTATTGTCTGTTATTTAATCGGGTCACGTTATTGGATGCAGCGGCGAATTCGGGCGTCCAGTTCCACCGGCGAAAACGGCTTGGTGATATAATCGTCCACCCCGTTCTGGAAGCACAAGCTGATCGTTTTCTCGACGCGCTGTTCCGTCAGGACGACGATTTTCGGCATCTCCTCGCCGCCGGTTTGCTGGATTTGATGAATATACGGCAGACCGTCGATGCCGTATAGATTCAGCTCCGTTAGGACCAGATCCGGCTTCCAGTCGGATATTAATTCCAGGGCGGTGATGCCGTTATCGGCCGTCATCGTCTCATAGCCCTGCATGTTCAGCCGGATTTGCAGAAACTCGCGAACCGCCGGGTCCCCTTCCACGATCAGGATCCGGCTTTTGACAAGCAGCAGGTCGGCTTTCGTAAAAATATGAATATCGTCGGAATAGTTCTGTTTGGCTTTTTCCTCCATTTGACTCAGCAGTTGCGGGGTAATCGCCGCCCGGGAGGAGAAGCTGGCCAGCGCCATCCGCGGACGATAATCGGCTATGCGCTCCTGCAGCTGCTGCTTCAGGCGCAAGCCTTGATAATGGACGGCATTCAGCGCCAGGCCCGGCAGCAGTACCGCCACGCTCCCCGGCTCATCCCCGCCCCATACGTCAAACTGAATTCCCGGTTCGGATTCCAGAATTCCCCGCACTTGGGAAGCCACGTAAGAGGGGCCGCCTTCGGAATAAATGAACAGCACCCCGTTCACCTCGTTGGCCGTTTCCCTCACGCGTTGTTCCATTTCGGCATATAAGCCGGATCGTTCCGTTTGGTTTTGCAGTGCCGTCAGGTTTGACATCATTCATTCCCGCCTTTCTTCTTCCGTAAGTTTATCCTTAAGTTTGGTGATTTCGTGAATCCAAGCCTTTCCTTTGCCCTATCATCCCCTTTCCGGCCACCGGCCGCGAAGCGGGGGAGGAGAGATGCCCAAAGGCTATGCGGATTTGGCCGGTTTCGCCGTTTTGGCGGCCGTCTCCCCTTTGTCCTGCCAGCTTTGGCGGGTCATCGTCCCCCAGGAATTGTTGTTGCGCAGAAACTGGATATGCCCCTGGATGCGCCACAATCCCCCGAGCTGCGCGTAACCGAAAAACTTGAATGCCGAAAACAACAATAGCTTGCACAAATCGGACAGCTTGTTAAAGCGCTTGAACGCAAGCTCCTCGAGCAGCAGCGCCCCGATGCTGAGCACGTAACCGCTGAGGAAATTGATCAGCCAGAACACCGCGAGGACCCGCCAATGCGTCATGTCGAGCAGCGTGTACCCGATCAGGGCGAGCAGCCCCGTGATTTTGAAATAAGGGTTTAGCGCTTCAAAAATAATGTTGTACGGCATCGTCAGGAGCCCCATCACCTTGTATCTCGGGTTAAAGGCCATGTCGTAGTTTTCGATCATGTTCTTCAGATTGCCGCGGCCCCAGCGCTTGCGCTGGTTGGACAAAATCCGGTACGTGTCCGGCGCCTGCGTCCAGCACACCGCCTCCGGACAAAACGCGATGCGGTATTTCAGCTTGTTCTCCAGCATATAGCGGTGGAGCTTGATGATGATGTTCATGTCCTCGCCGGGATACCCGCCGCGATAGCCGCCGACGGCGATCACGTAATCCTTGCGGAACAAGCCGAACGCGCCCGACACGATGATCAGCCCGTTGATCGAGCTCCAGCCGATCCGGCCCCCAAGGAACGCCTTCAGGTATTCCGTGGCTTGGAACATCGGCCAGATTTTGCGGGGCAGCGAAACCTCCTTCACCGCCCCGTTCTCGATAACGCAACCGTTGGCGATCCGTACGTCGCCGCCGATGGCCACCGTCTCCTCCGGGTTCTCCATATACATGCGGGCCATCCGGATCAATGCGTCCTTCTCCAGCAGCGAATCGGCATCGATCGAAGAGATGAGCGGATAATGCGACAGGTTGATGCCCGCATTCAAGGAATCGGCTTTCCCTCCGTTCGGCTTGTCGATTACGTACAGATGCGGATACTTCGGGTTATGGTATACCGCCGTAATCGGCTGGCAGTCGATCGTCTGACGGATGTCCGGGTTCGGCAGCGGCATCAGCTCGAATTCGTCCCGCAGCACGCCCAGCGTGTTGTCTTTGGACCCGTCGTTAATCACGATGACCTCATAGGTCGGATAATTTAGGGTCAAGAGGCATTTCACGTTTTCGATCACCGTGATCTCCTCGTTAAAGGCCGGCACCAGCAGCGAAACCGGAGGCACCAGCTCGGAGCCGGACAACGTGTTGTATTTCGAATACGCGGCCCGGCGGAAGATCGTCAGAATTTGGCGGAACGAAAACGTCATAATCGAAAAATAAACCAGGTTGACCGTCATGACGTAATACGTCGCGAACAGGCCATAGATCAGCAAAATATCCCTAAGCAGTGGTCTCCCTCCTCTCAAGCGCAAAAGCAAATCGTCCCGGCGCCGGAGCCTCCCCCGGCACCTCTTGTCCCCGCATCGTCGCCAGCGCCACCTTCACCAGATCCTCGTTCTCCTCCTTCAGCAACCGGAGCAGAAGCAGGCTGGCATCCAGCCGCGTCTCCATCAGGATATCGGCTGCGAGATGGTGTATCGGCTTGCCGTGACGCAGAAGATGGATCAACATATCCCTGAGCTGCTGTTCGTCCTCCGCGCTTTTGGCGATCGAGCGGGCGAGCACGATGCTCAGCGGACTATATTTCTGATGCTTCAACATCTCCAGCAGCCGCGGCACCGCCTCGGTCGCCCGCATTCCGCCGAGGCGGTAGGCGGCGGCGATCCGCCGCCCGTAAAACAAGCTGTCGAGCAGCTTCAGGTCTTCCCGGACAAAGCCGGCGTTGTAGCATAAATCGATCAGCTTCTGCTGCAAATCGCCCTTAAATTGCTCGATCCACTCAGTCACTCGCTGCTGGATCACCCGCCGTTCCAGATCCCCGAGCTTGCCGGGCGGCAGCGGAAGCTCCTCGGTATCGCCCAGATGGGCTTGGAGGAACAGGAAGTAGTCCTGATGCTTCCGCAGGTATTCCTTCGTTTTACGCTGAATGCGCAAATGCCGGATTTTCATGTAAAACAAGAGCAGCATGCCTATGCCGATCAGCCCCAGGCATACATAAATAAAGGCAATTGCCAGGCCAAGATGCTGACCCGCCATCATGTTTTCCTCCTTTCGGCGCCACTTATTCTCCCGTGGTCCGGCGGTCCGGCAAGCTTTGGTAGAACGCCTGCAAGGCGTAGTACCCGGACTTGAGCCGCTCGGTGTACTGCACGGTTTCCCATGGCTGCCAAACGTATTTGGGGAATGCGTCCAAAGAGACGGCTTCCCCGGTTTCTCCGCTCTCCGTTCCCGGGCCCAGAACCTCTGCTTCTCCCCGCTCCACGATCCAAGGCACGAGGGTCAAGCCGTCCGTCCCGGTCGTCGAGAAGGCACGGTCCTCCTTCAAAGGACGGTAATCAATCACTTGCCGGGAGCTGGGATCCGCAAAGCCCAGCAGCATCCAGGGAATGCGCAATTCTACCTCGTTGCCGCTGTACTGCCAAGAAGCGAGCGAATTGAAATCCGCTCTCCCCGGATCGGTCGTGCCGCGAATCAGCTTGCCGACGGTCATGTCCTGAAACGGATGAGCCGATCGGGTGTCCGGCGGCGTCATCGTCAAGCTGACCGCGAGTTTCCAGGGTTGAAACTCCACGGTTTGCTTCTCCGTCGGATCATCAAGCATCCAATATCCGTACCGTCCGTAAAGGCGGCGGTGGAAGTCGTAGCTTGGCGCCACCCGCACCTCGGTCTCCTCATCGCTCCCGATTTCCACGATCGCTTCCAAGCCGTCGCTCAGCTGAAGCCCAGGCAGCTCCGCCGCCGGCTGGTTGCCTCCGGGTTGCGTATTCGCGCCTAGCCGGATCAATCGCTTGGCCGGTTCGAACGGCTCGCTCAGCCGAAGCCCGATGTAGACGTAAGCTTCGTCGTGCGTGACCTGCAGCCGGTCGATTCCGGCCGACGGGCGATCCCAGGCTTGGACTTCACCCTCCGGCAACGCCTCCCAATCGCTTAGCTTGCCGTCGATCGTAAGGTCGTCTTCTTTGCCGGGGCCCATCGACAATAGCCCGAACTGTTTTTCGTTGGTCAACACGTTCAGCCAAAAGGCTCGCCGATCCTCCGGGATTTCGAAGCGCATCGTGTTCCACGTTTTCTTGAACCATTCGTCCTGCCACATGAACAAGATCGCGCCGGCATATCCCGTATCGTAGATATCCTTCGTCAGGGAGACGTTGATTTCACCCTGCTCCTGCTCATTATGGCCTCCCTGGTTCCGCCCGCCCCGGCCGAGGTGGGAAACGCCCAGCGAAGAAGGAACGCCATATTCGGTAATCATCACCGGGATGTCCTTATAGTAAGCTTTCAGTTCCTGCAAATAAGCCTTGTAGGTGTTGAAGTCCCCATTCCCGTCCGGGATCGTCTCCAGCGTCTCGTCCAGATGGAAAAAGTCCGGATAATACGGGTACGCGTGATAGGCGGCGAAATAACCCGCTTCCCATTTGACCGGCTGGATATGGGTCGCATCGACGCTGGCAAGGTCCTCCTCGAACAGCGGTTCGCCGGGATGCTGCAGCACATCCGTCGTCACCCAGTTCGTAAAGGTGATCGGATGCTCCCACCCGTAAGCGCGCTCCTGCCGGGCCGTGTCGTCTACCAGCTCCGCCAGCCAGCTCTCGAACGGACTGGCTTCGCCTGTCGCCGCAAAATACTGCCCTTGATAGGGCTGAATATCGGCGTGCTTGCGGTTCGTGTTGTCCACCATTTCCGGGTCCCATTCGGTACCGATATGCCAGGCCATCAGGTAAGGACCGGCATTGGCGGTATACTTGCCGCCCGACGTTCCCGGCTGCTTCGGAGCCTTCAAATCGCCGTAAACGGCTTTGACCGCTTTTTCGATCTCCCGGTGAAAGGCTTCCTTGATCCCCGGAATATAGGCGTCCTGCTGCTCGATCAGCTGCTCCTCCGGCGACCAAATGCCCTGAATGAAATAGAGGGGATCCTTTCCCTTGTCCCGGTTGTATTTGACCAGAGATTTGTAGAAAACCGGATTATGCACCGTATAAATTCGAATGACGTTTGCGCCCATGTCATCAATCTGCCGGAACCAGCGCAAGTAATCGTCCTCCGTAATCGGAAACTCCCCGGGAAAATGCCCCGGTACCGTCGCCCCCAGGTTCACGCCTTTGACGAACATTTCCTCCCAGCGGCTTTCTCCGTCATAGGCCAGAAATTTGTCGCCTTCGGTGCGGAACTTCAGCTCGGTTCCGTCTTCCGCCGCATAACTGTAATGGGGCGGTGGCCAATTCAACACGGCCAAGACCACGCAGCCTGCGATCAAGACGCCCGCCAGAACGAGCCCGATCGCCAATCTTTTTTTCGCTAATGTCGTCATCGGATTTACCCTTATTTCACCTCGCTGTTCTTCTTTTCGTGCACGTTCCGAAAAATCGAAGCCCCCGGCCGTGCCCGGCATTTCCCGGGGAGCACCGTTCTTTCGAACGGCCGCTTTCTATGCAGCTATGCAGGTGATGATTCAGTATGGCCGATTCGCACCTCCGCTTCTCAAAATCACTATTTATCATGAACCAAGCGCCCCTATCGTGTAACTAGGCTAATGGGAGTGTTTTACAGCTGGGGCTGTTTTCCGGGGGAGACGGATTTTCGGCATCCTTGTCCGGCTGGGCCATTTCGTGATAATAGACGCGCGAAATTCCTCTAGGTTTCGCTCAATTTTTACACCCTTTTCCATAATGGTTACAAAATTGATACCAAAGTCTTGTCTGAAAATCGCGTCATTCTGCGGTTTTTCGCGATTTGCCGAGGTTACAGCCCATGTCAAAAAAAGCTTCCCTGGTCCCAGCTTGGGACTAGCGTTTTTCCGTCGTCCGGGATGACGCATTTCCGTCGGGCCATCCTGCCGTGATTGGCGACTTCCTTCCTAAAAAATGACGTTTTCCCGCACTTTGCCGTCCCGGGCGTCGAAGAACAGATTTCACCGGACGTTAACAAAAAAAGCTCCCGATCGGCCAAAGGCAGATCAGCAGCTTCTTTCGTTTACCTTCCTTTTACGCAAATTTACCCGTCGTTGATCCGGCTAATCGGCCTCGGCGCCAACAATGTCCGCAAACGCGATCCATTCCGGGCCGGCCTCGGTCTGAAGGCATGCCCGCCGCCTGCCGGGATCGACTCGCGTCACGGTTCCTAGGACCTCCCGCCCCTGCCATTCTCCGAAGAGACGCAGGCGCACCGGCCTTTCGGTCCGCAGCGAGGACGTGAGAACGAGGGAAATCCGCTCGAGCTCCTGCTCGTCGAGGACGGACCGCTCCTTGCGCTCCTGACTGCGGTTGCTGCGTAAAATCGCCTCCTTGTGCTCCGGCAGCATCATCCGTGAAGACTCCCATAATCCGTTGCCATATAATTTTCCTTTCATCGGTAATGCCCTCCAATCTTGCCGGCCCGATCCCGCGCCTGGCCGGCACCGGTCAGCGATACCGCGCGAAAAATCGCCGATTCCCCGTAACGGCGTTTGATTTCGTCGGTGGCCCGCTCCAGCGCCTGGTATCTCGGCCGCTCGTCGAACAGGGTCAGCTGGTATTCGTCGTCCCGCACCAGGCCGGTCAACGTAACCCCGACCTTGCGGACCGGCTGGCCGTCCCAATGACGGCGGAACAGCCGCATCACCCCGTCGTACACCTGCTTGGTCACGTTGGTCGGATCGGGCAGCTTCATTTGCCGGTAAAACCCGGTCGGATGGTCAAAATCCGCCCCCCGGCAACCGACGCTGACGACCCCGCCCATGTAGCCCTTTTCCCGGCAACGGCGGCAGACGAGCTCCGTGAGCTCGAGCAGCGGCACTGCCGTCTCCTCCAGCGAATAGTAGTCGCGGGGCAGCGTCATCTCATGGCCGATCGACTTCTCCCCCTGATGGCTGTTCGGATCGACCGGCGAATCGTCGATGCCGTTGGCCAGCCGCCATAACACCTCGCCGTTGACGCCCCAGCGTTGCCGCAGCCGGGCCAGCGGCGTGTTCGCCAGCTCCCCGATCGTGCGGATGCCCATCCGCAGCAGATGGCGCTCCATACGGGAGCCGACCATGAACATTTGCCGGATCGGCAGCGGCCAAAGCACCTTCGAGACCGCTTCGCGGGGCAGCGTGTACAGGCCGTTTGCGTTTTTCTTGGCGAAATTGTCGCAGGCCATTTTGCTGACCGCCTTGTTGTAGCTGATGCCAAAGCGGCTGTAGATGCCGGTCTCGCGGCGGATTTTTTGCTGAATCGTCAGGGCCAGCATCTCCGGCTCGCCGAACAGCGACAGGCTGCCGGTCACGTCGAGATGCTGCTCGTCGATGCTGTACGGCTCCACCAGGTCCGTAAACTGCTTCATGATGTTCGTGATCTGCATCGACACGGAGATGTACCGCTCCATGCGCGGCCGCATCACCACCAGGTCCGGGCATTTGGGCAAAGCCGTACCCAGCGTTTCCGCCGTCGTTACTCCATACTGTTTGGCCAGCGGGCAGGCGGCCAGCACGATGCCCGATCGGCGTTCCGGGTCACCGGCCACGATCAGCGGACGATCCTTATGCTGCGGGTGATCGGCCTTCTCCACGCTGGCGTAGAAGGATTGGCAGTCCGCCAACATGACTACGCGTTCCGATTTCATGTGAACATCCCCTCTTTCCTTACATCGATCCCGAGATAGGCGCAAAGCCGGCTGGTCAGTTCCGCTTTGACCAATCCCCACAGCATGGAAAACTCGTACGTGTAGCCTCGGCATAAATAGCGGGCTTCAATCCCCAGGTTCGTCCGCCGCTCCTCGAACACCTTCAAGCCATGCTTCCGCATGCTTTGGCGTACCCGGGTCAGATCGGCGGTCGCGGCGTTCTGCAGCAAGTTGAACAGCCCTTTGTACACCTGCGGCAGCTTCAGCGAAGCCGACGCCAAAACGCGCCGGTCCCGTTCCAGCGCGTCGAGCAGCAGAGGAAGCAACACGTACTGCTTGATCATCTCCGCTTCCTCCTGCGTTTGCCAAGGAACGGGGGTCATGCGGTTCCCCTCTTCATGCTGTCTGTCATAAGCTCACCCTCTAATCAGAACGTTTGTTCCTATTATATTCATAATACGAACAAACATTCCCTATATCAACAGGTTTATGTTGGATAATTTGGCAAGGCGAAAGCGCGCAAAAAAAGCTGATCCCCTCGTCCGTTCGGACTTTGGGAATCAGCCTCGTTTTCCTGCTGGCCGCTTATTGAGCGGTTAAAATTAGCGGCCCCTCGGCCGTCAACGCGATCGTATGCTCGTATTGGGCCGACCATTTGCCGTCCGCCGTGCGCGCAGTCCAGCCGTCGTCGTCAATCGCGATGCGGAACGTGCCCTCGTTGATCATCGGCTCGATCGTAAACACCATGCCTTCCTTGAGGCGAATGCCCTTGCCCGCCGCGCCGATGTGCTCGTAGTTGGGCTCCTCATGCAGGCTGCGCCCGATCCCGTGACCTAGCAGATCGCGCACGACGGAATAGCCGTTCGCCTCCGCATGCTTCTGGATTGCCGAAGTCACGTCTCCCAGCCGGTTGCCTGGAAGCGCTTGGGCAATCCCCAACTCCAGGCATTCCTTCGTCACCCGCATCAGCTTTTCCGCCTCGGGGCTCACCTGGCCTACCGCATAACACCAGCATGAATCGCCGAACCAGCCGTCCGCTTCCACGACGATGTCCAGCTTGAGCAGGTCGCCGTTCTCCAGCGGCCGGTTCGAAGGGAACCCGTGCGCCACGACATCGTTGACCGAAGCGCAAGTTTCAGCGGGGAACCCGTTATATCCTTTCGTAAACTGCTTGCCGCCCAGCTTCGTAATATGCCGGGCTACGAAATCATTGATTTCCTGCGTCGTGATCCCGGGCTCGATCCTTTTGGCGACCTCCCGGTGACAATCCGCGACGATCTGGTTGGCCCGCTTCATTTCTTCAATCTCCCGCGGCGATTTCAAGATGATCATTTGGCTTTCACTCCTTCGATGTTCAATCGGGTGCGCTCCGATAACCGATGCAATAACAAACGCGCGATGCCCGCAGCCTCGCGGCCTAGCGTCCCTTGACGCAGCGGAAAGCCGGCGCAGCCGGCCAAAGCGGCCAGCAGCATTTCCGCCTGCCGGATTCGCTCCGCCTCGGCCCCCCGTCCCGCCGCTAAAGCAGCCGTGGTCGTTGCGGGCCCCCGCGAAGGGCCGTGCTCCAGCTCCTCCGCAAAAGGCAGCAGCACCTCTCGGCGGAACGCATCCGCCAGCGGCATCGCCCGCGCTTCCGGCAGCAGACGAAAGCCTTCCGCCGCCAGTTTAAACAGCAGATAGACGGCATGATCCTTGGCCCACAGCTTTAACAGCCGGGTGCCAGCGGCGACAAGAGGATCCGCGGCCGCTTCCCGGGCTTCATCCCTGAAACCTGCATGGGAATCAACGTCCCCGGGTCCTCTGGGGGGGACGTCCTCCGGATCCCTTCGGCCGATCCATTCCCCGGCCCGGTCCATCGCCGTCCAGAGCACGTCGTGCAGCAAATCCCCTTTATTGCTGTAATAGTGGTAAACCGTGCCGTAACCGAGCCCGGCTTCGGCCGCCACGTCCCGAATTTCCAGCGTCAGGCCTTTATCAAGAAACACGTCGGCGGCCGCGACACGAATTTGGGCAAGCCGCCGCAGCCGGATCTCTTCGTTTTGTTCCTTCGTGCGCGGTGTCATCCGCCTCAGCCCCCTTTATTTTTGACCTACTCTCATGTCAATATAAAACAAATCAAGCGGATTGGCAAGCGGGAATAAATCCCCCTCATTCAAAACCAACCGATTTATCGTTTAGCTTAACCTGCCCGGCCGCAGAGCATCCCTTTCCCTCGAACCTTCCGGAAATAGCAAAAGGCCGCCGGGGCACCGTTCCCCAGGGCCTGTCACCCGTCCCGCCGCATCGCCGCACGCTCCCCTAGCGGAACATTCCCCATAACCGCAGCAAGTGAAGCGTATTGCGGGGATCGATTCGTTGATCGATGACGAATTGGACGATTTGCTCTTCCTGGACGCCGCTCAGCCTTTCGCCAAGCACGGAAGCGGCCGTTCTGACGAGCCTGCGCACCTTGACGCGATCCTGCAAATCCGCGCGGGTGAGGCCATCGACGACCTGCTTGATCCGATCTTTGATCGTCGGATTTTTCATTTTGAGTTTGACCCGTTCGACCAACTGCGGACTGATTCCATATTGATGATAACTCGGCACCGTGACTAGCACCTCCTGTCCCGTCAATTCCGGACTTCAACCCTAATATATGACGGTAAGGCTGTCCATAGTGCTGAAAAAACAATCGGGACACCCGGCGGACAAACAAAAGGGGCATGCGCCTTCGAAGACGCCGCCCCTTCGTTTGCCGTATTCAGTCGATCAGCTCGCCTTGAAAAACCTGCTCCCGCCGCAGATAATCCCGCAGCGGACCGTGCTCGGGCGACGTCCAGAACGCCTCGCCCGCCACCATCTGGGCGGCATCGTCCCGCGCCGCCTCCAGCACCGCATAGTCGCTGACCATGTCCGCGACTCGAAAATCCGGCACGCCGCTTTGCTTCGTGCCGAAAAAATCCCCGGGACCGCGCAGCTCCAGGTCCCGCCGGGCCACCTCGAAGCCGTCGTCCGTGTCGGTCATGACCTTCATCCGCTCCTGACCGACCTCCGACTTCGGATCGGCGATGAGCACGCAATACGACGCGTGCTCTCCCCGGCCCACGCGCCCGCGCAGCTGGTGAAGCTGGGACAAGCCGAACCGGTCGGCGTCCATCACGATCATCAGCGTGGCGTTAGGCACGTCGACGCCGACTTCGACCACGGTCGTCGAGACGAGCAGCTGCACCTCGTTCTCGTAGAACGCGCGCATCACTTCGTCCTTCTCGGCGGCCGTCATCCGGCCGTGCAGCAGCCCCACCTTCATGTTCGGGAACGCCTGCTGCATCGACACGTACAGGTCGATGGCGTTCTGCACGTCCAGCTTGTCCGACTCCTCAATGAGCGGGCAGATGACGTACGCCTGCCGGCCTAGCGAGACCTCTCGTTCAATGAAGCCAAGCACGCGGTCCATCATGCTGTGTTTGACCCAGTAGGTCGTGATCGGCTTGCGTCCCTTCGGGCGCTCCGACAACGTCGATACGTCCATATCGCCAAAGGCCGTAATCGCCAGCGTGCGCGGAATCGGCGTCGCCGTCATCGTCAATACGTCGGGATTGAAACCTTTGCGCCGCAAAATGCTGCGTTGATTCACGCCGAACCGGTGCTGCTCGTCGGTCACGACCAGGCTGAGCGAACGGAAAAATACGTCTTCCTGAATGAGCGCATGCGTGCCGACAACGATATCGGTGAGCCCCATTTGCAGCGAGCCCAGCAAATCCTTGCGCTTGCGCCCCGTGACGCTGCCGGTCAACAGGCCGACCGTGATGCCGAACGGCTCAAACAGCCGGGTCAGCGAGCGCATGTGCTGTTCGGCCAAAATCTCCGTCGGCACCATGAATGCGCCCTGGTGCCCCGACTTCACCGCCGCGTACAAAGCGATCGCGGCGATGACCGTCTTGCCGGAGCCGACATCACCTTGAAGCAATCGGTTCATGCAGTAAGGCGAACGCATATCCTGCAGAATTTCCAGCTCGACCTTCTTCTGCGCATCGGTCAGCTCAAACGGCAGGCTGCGCACGAATTCCCGGATCGTGGCGTTATCGACGACATGCGCCACCCCGTCCATGCGATCATGGTTCATCGCCCGGTACGCTTGCAGCTTGAGCTGAAACAGGAACAGCTCCTCGTATACCATGCGGCGCCGGGCGAGTTGCCCCTCCTCGCTATCCTGCGGTTGATGCAGCCGCAGAATCGCCGCCTTGCGGGGCATCAGGCCGTACTTGCGCAACAGCTCGGGCGGCAGATTCTCCGGAATCATCTCCCCGTATTGCTGCAGCGCTTGTCCGATCGTTTTGCGCATCCACTGCTGCGTGATTTTGCCGCCGACGGAATAGACCGGCTGCAGGCTGCCGCTCCGCAGCGTCCCGCGGTCGGGGAACTCCGACTCCGTCACGGTGAGCTGGCTGCGGCGTATATCCCATTTGCCGGTCAGGATGATTTCACGGCCCGTCGTCAACTGGTCCTTGAGGAAATGACGGTTAAACCACGTTGCCGTAAACATCCAGTCTTCCGCGATCATTTTGCACGTTAACCGCGATTTGCGCCCGTATCGCTGCAGCACCGGAAGGCCCATGATTTTCGCCTGGATCGTCACCTTGTCCCCATCCTTTACTTCGGTCAGGGATCGCAGCCGGTAGTCCTCGTACCGGAACGGATAATATTCGATCAAATCATTCACCGTAAAGATGCCAAAGGCGTGAAGCTCTTCTTGTTTAAGAGCGCTCACGCCGCTGACCTGCTTTACGGGGATGTCATGCAAATCAATCACACCAAATCCCCCACTTTAAGAGGTAGTTCAAAAAAACATCTTTGGATCACGAAGCTCAAGCGAA
>NZ_JAKSXN010000032.1 GCF_022427145.1 Paenibacillus timonensis | reverse complement strand
TCGGGGCCTTGCGTTTTTTTTCGCTGTTCCCTCCAAAATGTTGTAGAAACTGCAACATTTTAGGCGGGATATGCGGCTTCAGAAGCGAAATGTTGCATTTTGTACAACATTTTCCGGAGATCTCGCCACAACCGAGAGGAAATGTTGTATATTTTACAACATTTCGCCCGCGGATATCGGTCTCGCGGGATAAATGTTGCAGTATCTGCAACATTTATCCGACGAGGTTAGCCGAATTGGCTAGAATAGCTGTAGACAGCGAGATATTAGCCGAATCGGCTAGATAAGCTGAAGACTACGAGATTAGCAGAGTCAGCTAGATGAGCCGAAACCAGCGGGGTTGCCGCCGCGGTGCTCAGCTGTTTTCCAGAATCGTGTTCAGAGTCGTGCGGTCCAGCCCGCGCACGAGGCGGATCAGCAGCTCCTTCGCGGCTTCGTAATCGTCCGTATGGATGATCGAAGAGGACGTGTGGATGTAGCGGGAGCAAATGCCGATGACGCTCGACGGCACGCCGGTGCCGCTGAGATGCACCTGACCTGCGTCCGTGCCGCCCGGCGACACGAAATATTGGTACTTAATTTTGTGCGTATCCGCCGTATCGCGGATATATTCGACCAACCCGCGGTGGGTGATCATCGTCGGGTCGAGGATGCGCAGCAGCGCGCCGTCGCCCAGCCGTCCGAACGCTTTTTTGTCGCCGGTCATGTCGTTGGCCGCGCTGGCGTCCAGGGCAAAGAAGATGTCCGGCTGAATCAAATTCGCCGCCGTCCGCGCGCCCCGTAGACCCACTTCCTCCTGCACGTTGGCCCCGGCATAAACGATGTTCGGCAGCTTCTCGCCGTGCAGCGCCTCCACCAGCTCAATGGCCAAACCTACGCCATAGCGGTTATCCCAAGCTTTGGCCATGATCTTCTTCGGATTCACGAGCGGGGTAAACTCGCAAATCGGCACGATCTGCTGGCCGATCCGCACGCCGGCGGCTTCGGCCTCCTCGCGGCTATCGGCCCCGATGTCCAGGTACATCGCTTTGATGTCCACCGGCTTGTTGCGTTGCGACTCGTCCAGCAGGTGCGTCGGGATCGATCCGACCACGCCCGTGATTCGGCCGCTAGACGTAACGATTTGCAGGCGTTGCGCCAATACGGCCTGGCTCCACCAGCCGCCCAGCGGCTGAAACGAAACCATCCCGTTGTCGCTGATGCCGGTGGTCATGAAGCCAACCTCGTCAAAATGTCCGGCAACCATGACCCGCGGACCTTGTTCGTCGCCGCGCAATACCCCGAACAGACCGCCGAGGTTATCCTGCACGAATTCCTGCGTGTAAGCCGACATCTTGTCCTTGACGAGGGCCCGCAGTTCCCGCTCAAATCCGGGCGCCGCCGGAAATTCCGTCAGCTGCTTAAACAGCTCGCGCGTTTTTTCATTCATCGTATTCTCTCTCCTTTTTTTCTTATCAAGTGGATCGAAAGTGAACATTCCATCTTAGTATGAACTACCTTTTTTCGATTGTCCATGCGGCTTTTATTTCTTCAGTCAGCCCTTTCGCCGCACCGGCTCTTCACGGCAGGCATATACTGCAGCAAGCAGCAGTTCGATGGGCGAATGAGGGAGGCTAAGCTTAATGGAACGGTATGCCAAGGATTGGCTGGTGATCTGCCTGCTTTTCATCCTGCTGGTCATCATCCTTCAGTATTTGTGAATCGACTGGAGATACACGGATAACAGCTCATATTTAGCAATACCCTGTCCCGCCTGACGCGAACCCGCCGGAAGCCCATTCCCGCGGGTTTTTTCATGCCGTAAGCCATGGATGATTTTCCAAACATAACAAGCGGCCGGATGACAAATAATGAGTATACCGTGCAAGTTAGGAAATTAAGGAGGAATGCCGTTTGCCTGCTAAAGCGAAAAACAAGCCGGGGGCCCGGGTGAAGCTGAACCACCTGCTGCTGACGGAGCAAGAGTACAAGCAGGTTGCCGACCAGCATAAACCGAAAACGAACATTTGGGGCAACTGCCTGCGGGCGTTTCTGGTCGGCGGGTTCATCTGCCTGATCGGGCAATGCATCCAGCAGCTGTTCATGACCTTTGCCGACATGACGGCGCGGGAGGCGGCCAGTCCTACGGTCGCCGTGTTGATATTCATCTCCGTCGTGCTCACCTCACTGGGCGTTTACGATAAAATCGCCCAGTGGGCCGGGGCCGGCACGGCCGTGCCCGTGACCGGTTTCGCCAATTCGATGTGCTCCTCGGCGATTGAATCCCGGGCGGAGGGGCTGGTCCTCGGCGTCGGGGCTAATATGTTCAGGCTGGCGGGATCGGTCATCGTGTTTGGTGTCGTCGCCGCTTTTATCGTGGGAGTGATTCATGTGATTTTCGGCCTGGGAGGGGTGCATTAACCGATGCTGATCGGCTCGCAGACCTGGGAATTCCGCTCCAAACCGGCGATTATCGGGGCGGCGACGGTCGTTGGACCTGAAGAAGGAGAGGGGCCATTGTCGAGCACGTTTGATTTCGTGTATGACAATTTGGAAATTGACGAGAAGACGTGGGAAAAGGCGGAGCGCAAGCTGCTGGAGCACGCTTCGGCCCTCGCTCTGGTCCATGCCGGCATCGACCGGGAGGATTTGTCCTTCTTCATCGGCGGGGATTTGATGAACCAGATTATCACCGCGACGTTCGCGGCTCGCACGATCGCCGCTCCGTACCTTGGGGTGTTCGGCGCCTGTTCCACCTCGATGGAGAGCCTGGCACTCGCCGCTTTTCTGGCGGACGCCGGCGGAGCGCGTTACGTCATGGCCGGTACGGCCAGTCATAACTGTACGGTGGAGAAGCAATTCCGTTATCCGACCGAATACGGTTCGCAAAAGCCGGCGACGGCCCAATATACGATTACCGGAGCGGGCTGCGCAGTCGTATCGAAAGAAGGTTCCGGTCCCCGCATCACCCATGCCACGATCGGACGAATCCAGGATCTTGGCATCAAGGATCCGTTTAACATGGGAGCGGCGATGGCCCCGGCCGCGGCGGACACGTTGGTCTCTCACTTCCGCGATACGGGCCGCGGGCCCGAGGATTACGATTTGATCGTTACCGGAGACCTCGCTTCGGTGGGACATGCCATCGTCAAGGATCTGCTTGGCAAGGACGGCGTTATCATGGACCAAACGGAATTTAACGATTGCGGGCTCATGATCTACGACCGCGAGAAACAGACCTACGTCAATGCCGGAGGCAGCGGTTGCGGCTGTTCCGCTGTCGTCACCTACGGACATATTTTACGAAAAATAAAGAACCGGGAACTGGGCCGGGTGCTGATCGTTGCCACGGGTGCCCTCTTGTCGCCGCTGTCCTATCAGCAAGGCGAGAGCATTCCCTGCATCGCTCACGCGGTCGCCCTGGAACAGGAGGATAACGATAAATGATATTTGTATGGGCGTTTTTGATTGGAGGATTGATTTGCGTTGTCGGCCAATTGATGATGGATGTATTGAAGTTGACACCGGCCCACACGATGAGCTCGCTGGTCGTCGCCGGCGCGGTGCTGGACGCGATCGGTTGGTACGATCCGCTGGTGAAGTTCGCCGGAGCGGGAGCTTCCGTGCCGATTACAAGCTTCGGCAACTCGCTGGTTCACGGGGCGTTGACCGAATTGCAGCGGGATGGCTGGATCGGGGTGATCACCGGGATTTTCGATGTGACCAGCGCGGGGATCTCGGCGGCGATCATTTTTTCCTTCCTTGCGGCGCTTGTGGTTCGGCCCAAAGGATAATTTTTCGGAAATCAGCATGCTTTTTACGGGTATCGGTGTACTCCCTATCTATCTTCATGTAAAATAGGTAGATATATACAGGTCTTATTTGGGAGGGAAAATGCGTGCCCGTACATGAGCAATCGATGCAAACTTTAAACGCCGTAAAGAACAACCTGGAGTCGTGCATTTTAGGAAAGTCGTTTGAAATCAAACTGCTGCTCTCGGCGCTGCTGGCCGGCGGCCATGTGTTAATCGAGGACGTGCCCGGTACCGGCAAGACGCAGCTCGTCAAGGCGCTGGCCCGATCGATGAGCGGCGATTACCGGCGGATTCAATGCAACCCGGATATCCTGCCCAGCGATATTACGGGGGTTTCGGTTTTCCATCCCCATGAAGAACGATTCGTATTCCGGCCGGGTCCGGTCATGACGCATATTTTGCTGGCGGATGAGATCAACCGGGCGACCACGAAAACGCAGTCCGCGTTGCTGGAGGTCATGGAGGAGCGCAGCGTGACCGCCGACGGCGTGACCTACCCGCTTCCCCATCCCTTTATGCTGTGCGCCACGCAAAACCCGATTGATTTTGAAGGCACCTATCTGCTGCCGGAAGCTCAATTGGACCGCTTTATGATGAAGATCGGCATCGGTTACCCCGACGCCGGCACGGAGAAAGCGATGTTGCGCTCCCATAGCCAAGGCCAACCGGCCGATCAGTTGGAACCGGTTACAACGATGGAAGAGATCGCCGCCATCCAGCGCGAGGTCCAGAACGTCCATATCAGCGAACCGCTTGCTGATTATTTGCTGGAGATCGTACGCCGGACGCGGGAGCATGAAGACGTGCTGTTAGGGGCGTCCCCGCGAGCTTCGCTGGCATTTATGGCTGCGGCCAAGGCGTACGCTTTCCTGGAGGATCGGGATTACGTGCTGCCGGACGATATTAAAACGCTGGCGCCGTTTGTGCTGGAACACCGGATTTTGCTGCGTCCCGAGTCCCGTTTGGGGCACCGGAACGTCGGCGAGGTGCTGCAGCAAATTCTCCGGCAGGTCCATGTACCGGTCGCCGTAGGACGGTAACCGATGCGCGCGCTGGTCGAAGGCGTCAAATCGGGCCTAACTTCCCGCAAGTTCTGGAGAGTTGCGTCCGTCTGGCTGGTCTGCCTGCTATACGTCCTGTTTCAAGGCGGGAAAACCTCGCTGATGTTGTTTATGATGGTTTCGGTGCTGGGCTTCTATTGGGCTATCGGAGGCCTTGGCGGCGTGAAGCGGATCAAGGGCTCCAGAACGCTGTCGTTATCCGGAGAGCGGGGCGCGGTACTTCAGGCCGGGGACCAGGTGCTGGTCAAGCTGCAGCTTCAGCTGCCGGCTTTCCTGCCTCTCCCCTACATCGTCGTCCGGGAAACGCTGCGGCGCCATAACGGAGATACCTGGGTATTCGAGGACAGCGTGGTGCCCTATTTCAGTTCCCGATCCGAACTGGTGTACAAAACGCCACCGCTCGAGCGCGGCAAATACGCTTTTACCGGTACGGGCTGCAGTGCCGAGGATATTTTCGGCCTAGTCGAGCATACCAGCGTCTTTCAGACCGGCGGGGAATTCCGCATCCTTCCTCGGACGGTGTTCATCCCTCACTGGGAGCTGTACAGCCGCAACTCGCGTCTGGCTGGCCCGGAGACAGCCGTTGCGCTGTCGCGTCGGGAATCGACCCAGATTAACGGGGTGCGCGACTATGTGTACGGGGATCGGATTTCCCGTATTCACTGGAGCGCCACCGCGAAGACCGGAACATGGAAATCCAAGGAATTTGAACATGAATCGCTGCCCAAAATGCTTCTGGTACTGGACGCTCATACCAGCGGTTATCTTCGCCCCGCGCAGTTCGAATTGGCCGTATCTACGGCCGCGTCGCTGCTGGACTACGGGGCTAGAGAACGCATCAGCATGGGACTCTGCACCTTGGGCAAGACGATCCGTTACTTTCCGCCGGCGGAAAGTTATCTGGAGCGGCAGCAAATGCTGCACCAGCTCGTCGATATCAATGCCGACGGGTTCGGCAACTATAAGGATCGCTTAGAAGCGCAACAGGAGATGTTTCAGCCGGGCGCGTTCTTTATCCTCATCAGTCCGCTGGCGGACGATAAGGTGCTATCGATGCTAAGGTTAGCCAAATCGCGGCAGATGATCCCTTATCATATCCAGATCGGAGAAGAGTCCGCGGTTGCCGGCGTACCGAACGCCTATCGGGCCGGCAAGCGTTCCGCTTGGCAGGGAACCCTGCAGGAGCGGGGGCTGCGCGGCGTTTACGTCTCCTCCCTCCGCGAGCTTCCCGCGGCGATGGGGGGTGCGAAGCTGTGAAACCGCCGGCCAAATCTCAATATCCGAAGTCTTATCAAACATTGACCCTGCTATGGGTCGTGATCATCGCCATGCAGTGGATCGATTTTACGGAGCCGCTCTGGTTCTCGGTGACGACCACCCTGGTGACCGTGACGATTATCATGATGGCGTTGGTGGAATGGCTGCTCCCGGTGCAGGCCGCATGGAAATGGACGATCAAAATCTTCGTGCTCCTGACCGTATGGCGCTTTATCCTGACCAGTTACGGAGTTTACGTTCCGTATGGCCCGTTTTTTCCCGATCAGATCCGCGGCATGGCGTTGACCTTTACGCCGTATATCTGGTTCTCCTTAGTAGCCTGGGCGCTGCTGGAGGCGGTGCTGCGTTTGGTCGTCAATCGTCCGAGAATCCTGGTATTTTTGGCAGTCCACCTGGTAGCGTTTGCGATTTTGGACTCTTTTACGCGTTATCATTTATGGCAAAACGTAGCCTGGATCGTGTTTGCGGGTCTCGGCTGGCTGGTGAGCATGCATTTCTACGAATACCGCAGGAAATATCCGCAGGGCTGGCAGCGTTTGCGGCAGAGCCCGTTCAAGATCGCCGTGAATATCGGCATCGTGTTTGCCTGCGTGCTGTTGATCGGGGTCAGTATGCCGCCGGTTTCGCCGACGCTGACCGATCCGTACACGGCTTGGATCAAGCGAAGCGGGAGCGGGGGCGGCGGGCCCTCGGCATTGTCCGGCTCGCTGGGGGATGGTCCCTCCATCGTCCAAGAGGAAGTCGTTTCCGGTTACAGCCGCGATGACAAAACCCTGGGCGACGGGTTCGAATTCAGCTATAGCCCGGTCATGTCGATCGATACGCCGGTAAGGTCTTATTGGCGCGGTGAAACTCGTCGCCTCTATTCCGGCAAGGGATGGGCCGATCTGGAGCAGGAGGGCCGGGATACGGAACGTTATCGCGGCGCGCCGAACGCGGACCCGCTTGTGCACGAGCAGCCGGGTAAAGTGGAAACGATGCGGGTGGAGCAGACGGTAACGATGAATACCGACAAAGTGTACCCGGTGTTGTTCGGCGGTTACGCCATCGAAAGCGTCGAATTGCTTGACGACCGCCAGCAGGCGGATATGCGGTGGTCCGTCAAACAAGCGGAGCTGTTCTGGAATGGATACCGCAATCCCGGCGATTTGCCGGATTATCCTAGGAAGTACAAGGTTGTCGCTAATATTCCGCTGATTCCGCTCGAGGAGCTGGAGCAAGCCGATTACGAAACGTTATATCCGGGAGGAGCACCGGAGGAATATCTGCAACTGCCGGACAATCTTCCGCAACGGGTTAAAGACCTGGCAGAGGAGATTACCGCGGAAGGCGAAACACCCTACGCGAAAATGGATTTGCTGCAGCAATATCTCCGACAGAATTACGAATATACGAATAAACCGGATTTGACCCGGAAGCGCAGCGACGATTTCGTCGACAGCTTCCTGTTCGAAATTCGGCAGGGATATTGCGACTATTATTCGACGGCGATGGTCGTGATGGCCCGTTCGCTAGGGATTCCGGCGCGATGGGTCAAAGGCTACGCCCCCGGCAGCCAGCTGAGCGACGAGATGATGATGCGCAGCCCGGAGATGAGCCGGGCATACAACGTGAGCAACGCCGACGCCCACTCCTGGGCGGAGTTGTATTTCGGCGATTACGGCTGGATTCCGTTTGAACCGACGCCGGGCTTCGCATCGCCGATCATGATCGCCCCGGAGGAGAGCGAGGAGGCTTTCGCGTTAGACACGGACACGGATACGGATGTTTCTTCTTCCGAAGAGAGCTTCTTCTCCAAGCTGGATCCGGTGGTCATGCAGCGGATTTTCGTGTCAGCCGTGAGCGTTTTGTTGCTTTGGACCCTGTATCAGCTGCGCTCGGAGCTGTATTTCCTCTGGCTCCGGCTGCGTTTAGGGCGGCCGCTGACGCCGGGGGAGAAGACGATTTACGAAACGCTGCGGCTTGTAAAGCGGCTTCGCCGCAGAGGTTTTGCCCGCGGCGAGCAGGAGACGCTGCGGGAGGCGTTCGGGCGGTGGAAGCTGGAGCGGCCGCAGCTTGCCGAGGCCTTGGATCCGCTGCTTCTCCTTTATGAACAAGCGAACTACGGCCGGAACCCGGCCGCGTCGGATTGGCGCGCCGCTCGGGAAATGACGCGGAAAGCGGTCAAACTGGCCGGCGGGAACGGGCTCCGTCAAGCGCTGCCGGTCGGCGGCAAACGGTTCCTCGGCCGGTGATCCGCCGGATGGCCGCGACCGGAAAACCAAGTCCGCTCATCCGCCGTGAGAACGGCCATCCGGGTTGAACGCTTCATGAACGCCCCCGCGCTTGCGCGGGAGGCGTTTTCTTTTTTAAAATAGAAGCATGTCGGGGGAAGAATATGGTATAGTTTGTCGTATGAAACCGAGGTGAACGTATTTGTTTGAGAAGTTTATGCCGAATCTACGCGTGGACAGCGTATTCGATATCGATCTGGAAGGACTCTATGCCCAAGGCTACCGCGGCATCATCACCGACCTGGACAACACGCTGGTCGGAGCCAAAGCACCGCTGGCCACTCCCGAACTGATCGGTTGGTTTGAGAAAGTAAAGAAATGCGGGTTTAAACTCGTGATTGTGTCAAACAATAATTTGGACAGGGTGTCGGTATTCGCAAACCCTTTGAATATTGAGTTTGTGCACGCAGCCAGAAAACCGTCCGGCGCGGCTTTCCACCGAGCCATGGAAATGATGGGCCTCGGCCCGCAGGAGACGATCGTCGTTGGCGACCAAATGATGACCGACGTGTTTGGCGGTAACCGGCAAGGGCTATATACCGTGCTCGTGCTCCCGATTTCCGTCCAGGACGAAGGGATCGGCACGAGGATTAACCGCCGGCTGGAGCGCATCGTGAAGCGGCGGCTGGGCAAGGTTGGATTATGGCTCGAGGAGGAAAAGAAGCGATGACGGAAGTACGGAGCGCGGAAGGCGCTCTTCGTTGCAGCGGGTGCGGCGTCATGCTGCAAACGCAAGATTCGAGTAAACCGGGGTTCGTCCCGGAGCAAGCTTTATCGAAAGAACCGGTCATTTGCCAGCGCTGTTTCCGGATCAAGAACTACAATGAATCCTCTTCGGTTACGGTGGAGCAGGACGAGTTCCTGCGGCTGCTGTCGCAGATCGGCGGAAAGGAAGCGCTGGTCATCCATATCGTGGACCTGTTCGATTTCCAGGGCAGCGTCATTTCCGGACTGCAGCGGTTCGTCAGGAACAATCCGGTGCTGTTGGCCGTCAACAAAACGGACTTGCTGCCGAAGGTGACCAATTGGAACAAAGTCCGGAACTGGGTGCAGAAGGAAGCGAAGGACTTGGGGCTGAAGATCGAGGACGTCGTCCTGTGCAGCGCCAAGCAAAACAGCGGCTTCGACCGGCTGCTTGAAGCAGTGGCGGCACGGCGCGGCGATCGCGACGTGTATGTCGTCGGCGCGACGAACGTCGGCAAATCGACGCTGATCAACCGGTTGATCCGAGATTACAGCGATCTGGAGCAGGAATTGACCGTTTCGCGTTATCCGGGCACGACGCTCGACATGGTGCACATCCCGCTGGATGACGGCCGAGCGATTATCGATACGCCGGGGATCATGTATCCGTCCCGTTACAGCGAGCTGGTGGCCCCTTCCGATTTGGGCGTCATAATGCCGGACAAAGCGTTGAAGCCGGCGGTGTACCAGCTGAATGAGGGGCAAACGCTCTTTTTTGGGGGCTTTGGCCGGTTTGATTTCATTCAGGGGGAGCGCCAGTCGTTCACTTGTTTCGTCAGCGGCCGGGTGCCGATTCACCGCACGAAGCTGGAGCGGGCGGACGAGCTGTTCGCGGAGCATGCCGGGGAAATGCTGGCGCCGCCGAGCAAGGAGCATCTCGAAGCCTTGCCGGAATGGACGCGGCACGAGTTCCGGATTCCGAAGGGAAGCCGAAGCGACCTGTTCATTTCCGGCCTGGGTTGGATCAAGATCAACAACGATTTCGGCGCGGTCGTTGCGGCGCATGTGCCTAAGGGCGTGAAAGTGCTCGTTCGGCCGTCGTTGATTTAAGGGCAGGGCGATATACGATGGCGGCTCAAACCCGGATAAGGGTATAAAAGGGCGCTATTTTAGGGAAAAGGCGAGTTTTGAGCGGAATAGCGGTAATTTTAGGCGTTATTTTGGGAAAAAGCCTGGAGATTAGCCGGTTTGACGAAGCTTCAGGCGGAATAAGGCCATAAAGTACCGCTATTCTCGGTAAGAAGAGGACTTAAGAAAAAATAAGGCCCATTTATGCCTTTATTTTTCATGAGTCGGCGAGCGGGAGGAGAACCGATGGGAGAGCAAGCGAATCACGAGAAACGGGAAGGGGAACATGTGCGGGAAGGCGGTCGCGGCGGGCAGCCGCTGCTGCTCGGCGTCATCGGCGATCCGATCCAGCATTCCAAATCGCCCGCGATGCATACCGCTGCCCTTGAGGCCTGCGGGCTCACAGGCGCCTACCTGCCGTTCCACGTCAAAGGGAAGCGCTTGGAGGAAGCGATTCGCGGCATCCGCGCGCTTGGCTTCCGAGGCATCAACGTCACGGTTCCGCATAAGGTGGAAGTGATGAACTACTTGGACCGGATCGACGAAGGAGCCCGGCTGATCGGGGCGGTGAACACGATCGTCAACGACGATGGCGTGCTCACCGGATATAACACCGACGGCATCGGGTATATCCGCTCGCTGAAGGAGGAGGCGGCTCCGGCGCTGGAAGGCAAGCGTGTGCTGGTGTTAGGCTCCGGCGGCGCGGCTCGCGGCATCGTCTATGCGCTGCTGCAGGAGCGTCCGGGCCTGGTGACAATCGCCAATCGCACGGCTGGGAAAGCGCGGGAGCTGGCTGCCGAATGGGCCCATCTCGGCAGTTTGTCCGGCCGCGGGATGGAGGAGCTGGATGCGGTGCTGCCGGAGGTGGACCTCATCATCAACACGACCTCCGTTGGCATGCATCCGCACGTCGGTGACTGCCCGCTGGATTCACGGCAGATTCCGGAGGGGATCGTCGTGAGCGATCTGATCTACAATCCGCTGAAGACGGAGCTCTTGCAGCAAGCTGAGGTTCGAGGGTGTACGGTCCACAGCGGGCTCGGGATGTTTGTCTACCAGGGAGCTTACGCATTTGAGCATTGGACCGGCCGGACCGCACCGGTCGAAGCGATGCGTGCCGCGGTATTGGAGAGCATGCATCCATAAAGCATGTTGTCGCATAATTGAATATTAAGGAGTCATGAAACGAAATGTTAACGGGAAAACAAAAACGTCATCTGCGCAGCATGGCGCATGGGCTGCAGCCGATTTTTCAAGTGGGCAAGGGCGGCACCAACGAACATATGATCAAGCAAATTTCGGAAGCGCTGGAGCGCCGGGAGCTGATCAAGATTTCCGTCCTGAACAATAACCTGGACGATCCGAAGGAAATTGCCGAGGAGCTGGCGGAAGGTGCCGGCGCGGAGCTGGTTCAGCTCATTGGCCGGACGATTATTCTCTACAAGGAGTCCCGCGAATACAAGCAAATCGAGCTGCCGTAGAGGAAGTTCAAAAAGTTATCTTTTGATCACGAAGCAGGACCAAGAAGGGGATTCGACATCGAATCTTGAATTCAGCCGGGCCTTCCGTTGCTCACGTACCCAAAACGTACGCTGCGCTACTCAGTCCCTAGCTTTATCCAACCTTCTCGGTGCTGAAAAGCCAACTTTTTGAACCTTGATTGAAGTGGAAATTCAAAAAGTGAGCTTTTGATCACGAAGCAGGACCAAGAAGGGGATTCGACGTCGAATCTTGAATTCAGCCGGGCCTTCCGTTGCTCACGTACCCAAAACGTACGCTGCGCTACTCAGTCCCTAGGTTTATCCAACCTTCTCGGTGCTGAAAAGCCAACTTTTTGAACCTTGATTGAAGTGGAAATTCAAAAAGTGAGCTTTTGATCACGAAGCAGGACCAAGAAGGGGATTCGATATCGAATCTTAAAAGGGTTCGTGGAGGAAATGTGAAATGAAAAAAGTCGGAATTATGGGCGGGGCGTTTGATCCGATTCACCTCGGCCATCTCCTGGCGGCGGAAGCCGCCAGAGAACAATATCATCTGGAAGAGGTCTGGTTCATGCCCTCCCATATCCCTCCGCACAAGCATCAGGCCGGCGTCAGCGGCCAGCAGCGGCTGGAGATGGTGGAGGCGGCGATCGCCAGCCATCCCGCTTTTAAGCCACTTGACATTGAGCTGCGTCGCGGCGGGGTATCCTATACGGTGGACACGATCCGGGAGATCCGCTCGTTGCATCCCGATTTGGAATTCTACTTCATTATCGGGGCCGACATGGTCAACTATCTGCCCAAATGGGAAGGGATCGAGGATTTGGCCGGGATGCTCTCGTTTATCGGTCTGCAGCGTCCCGGAAGCTTCCTGGAGCTGGATGCTCTGCCTCCGTTTATTCAGGATGCGGTGCAGCTTGCGGAAATGCCGCTTGTCGATATTTCCTCCAGCCTGATACGCAGCCGCTTATCCGCCGGCCGTTCGGTCAGGTACATGGTTCCGGACGCCGTGTATGAATATATGACAAGGAGCGGATTGTATGGGTTACAGCCGTGAAGAACTGATCGCCGCCGTTTCGGCGGGGATGCCGGCCAAACGCTGGAAGCATGTCGAAGGCGTGATGGAGAGCGCGGTGATTCTGGCCAAACGGTACGGAGCCGATCCGGTCAAAGCCGATTTAGCCGCGCTGCTGCATGACTTGGCGAAGTTTTGGCCGATCGAAGAGCAGGAGGCGATCATCCGCGAGAACGGCTTAAACGCCGAGCTGCTCCGGCATGACAAGCAATTGCTGCATGCAGAAGTCGGGGCTTTCGTCTCCCGGCGGGATTACGGCGTGGAAGACGAGGAAGTGCTGGACGCGGTCCGCTACCATACCTCCGGCCGGGAGGGAATGACCCTGCTGGACAAAATCGTCTGTCTGGCCGATTATATCGAGCCGGGGCGCGAGTTTCCGGGTGTGGAGAAGATTCGTGAGCTGGCAGAAACGAGTTTGGAAGACGCGCTGGTTGCGGGGTTCGATTCGACGATCTCTTTTTTGCTGGAGAAAGGAAAACCGATCTTCCCGCTGACGGTGTTGGCGCGGAATGATCTGATAGTAAACCGAACCAAATCAAGGGAGGCTGAGTGAATGGCGGTAAGTTCGAACGAATTATTGAACATGGCGGTGCAAGCCGCAGACGATAAGAAAGCAATGAACATCGTGGCGCTGGATTTGAAGGGAATTTCCCTGATCGCGGACTATTTCGTGATCTGCCACGGCAACTCGGATACGCAGGTGCAGGCGATCGCCACCGAGGTCCGAAAAAGAGCGCATGAGGCCGGCGCGCAGGTCCGCGGCATCGAAGGCATGGATTCCGCCCGGTGGGTGCTGATGGATCTTGGCGACGTGGTCGTTCATGTGTTCCATCGCGATGAGCGCGAATATTACAATATCGAGCGTCTTTGGTCGGATGCCAAAGTCGTGGAGACGGTATGAGCCTGGTCGCGGGAACCATCGTATCTTTGCCGATCGATCGCGAGGTATCGCCGTACGGATATTTTCTGAGCGCAGGCGGGCAGGACGTCCTGCTTCATTACTCCGAGCTGACTCGCCAGGTCAAGCCGGGAGAAACGGTGGAAGTGTTCCTGTTCTACGATACGGAGGACCGTCTGGCGGCCACGATGAAAAAGCCGTATTTGACGCTTGGCGAGCTGGCGCTGCTCGAGGTGGCGGACGTGCATCCGCGGCTGGGCTGCTTCCTGGAGATGGGGCTTGGCCGTCAGCTGCTGCTGCCGATCCGTGAGCTGCCTGAGCTGAAGGAGCTGCATCCGCAGGTTGGCGACCAAGTGTACGTCATCATGGAACACGACAAGCAGGGGCGGCTCAAAGCGAAGCTGGCGGGCGAGCAGGAGCTGGCCCCTCACGCCTTCCATGCCCCGGAATCCTGGAAAAACCAATGGCTGGACGCCGTCGTCTACAAACCTCTGCAAATGGGGACGTTTGTCGTCGTTCAAGGCGGCGTGCTGGGATTTGGCGCGATCGGGATGATTCATGCGACCGAGCGTAACCGGCTGTTGCGCTTGGGCGAGCGGGTACAGGTACGCGTGGCCCATATCCGCGAGGACGGGCGCGTGAACCTGGCGATGGCTCCGCGCAAGGAAATCGGCATGGGCCAGGACGCGGAACGGATCCTGGCGTATCTGGAGAGCCGCCCGGGCGGCGGCATGCCGTATTCCGACGCAACGCCGCCGGATCTAATCAAGCAGCGGTTTGCCATCAGCAAATCCGCGTTCAAACGAGCGATCGGTAAGCTGATGAAGGAAGGCAAAGTCGTTCAGAAAGAAAATTGGACCTATTTAGCCGAGAAGCCGGCCACCGGCGGGAACGACCCGAACCAGCCGGAAGCCTAGATTACGGAAATAGCGCATCCAGACAGAAAGCGGTGACGAGCAAGCCATGGCATCTTATCGGAAATTTGCTTATGTGTACGACGAACTGATGGAGGACATGCCTTACCCGGACTGGATCCGGTTTGCCCGCACGGCTTGGGAACAGCACGGAATGCCGAGGACGGTCGTCGATCTCGGCTGCGGAACCGGCAGCATCACCATCCCGCTGGTCAATGCCGGGTTCGAGGTAACGGGCATCGACTTGTCCGCCGACATGCTGGCGGTAGCCCGCCGCAAAATGGAAACGACGCCCCAGGGCGCCCGGCTGTTCCGCGAGGGCAGCGTTCGCTGGGTGCAGCAGGATATGACGGAGTGGTCCGTGCCCGAGCCGGTCGATGCCGTCATTTCTTTTTGCGATTGCCTGAACTACTTGCTGGAAGAGGACGATATCGTCCGGACCTTCCGCCGTACATACGAAGGCTTGAAGCCCGGAGGGACGTTCTTGTTCGACGTGCACCATCCTAACACCTTGATCCGGTACGAGGAGGAGCAGCCTTTTATTTGGGATGAGCCCAGCGTGTCCTATATCTGGACGTGCGAAAGGGATGCCTATCGCAACGAGATCGAGCATCATCTGACGATCTTCGCCCGCGAGGAAGAACAAGGTCCCGGGCTGTACCGCCGGTTCGAAGAGACGCATATCCAGCGGGCCTACGACCCGGCATGGATGAGAAGCGAGCTGCTGCGCTGCGGATTCCGCGACGTCACCCTCTATGCCGATTTTGAATGGGTAGAGGCGGTGGAGGATGCGGCCCGGCTCTTTTTTGTGGCGGTAAAATAGACGGATTCGGATATGAGAACCCGCCGATTTGCACTAATTTCTTCATGGAGGGGCGATGGATTCCAAAGTTATAATGGGAAACAGAGTCCAATAGAAAGTGGGGAAAACGCATGAAGACGCAATGCACGGTGTTATTCCAAGGGGATTCCATCACGGATGGGAACCGGGGGCGCGACTACGACCTGAATCATATTTTGGGGCATGGTTATGCCTACATCATCGCTGCGAAGTTAGGACACCAATTTGCCCATTTGCAACCTGCCTTCATTAACCGGGGGGTCAGCGGCGACCGGGTCTCCGACCTCTACGCAAGATGGAACGAGGATGCGATCAGCCTGAAGCCGGACGTGCTCAGCTTGCTAGTAGGCGTGAACGACGCCTGGCGGCAAATGAGCGGCGAGCCCAGCGGGGCGACGGACCGTTTCGAACGGGCTTACCGCCATTTGTTGGAGGAGACGCGGGAGGTGCTGCCAAGCACCAGACTGGTGTTATGCGAGCCATTCATCTTGAAGACCGGGGCCACGGCGGAAAAATGGACCGAATGGGAGCGCTTGATCAAACGGTACCAGGACACCGTGCGCCAGTTGGCCGAAGAGTTTGGGGCGGTGCATGTCCCGTTGCAGGACGCTTTTGATGCGGCGACCGAAAAGGCGGAGGCCGCATACTGGCTCTGGGACGGCGTCCATCCGACGGTGGCGGGTCATGATTTGCTGGCCGAACGTTGGTTGGAAGTTGCGGGACGCAGCGGATTGTGGGACTAAGGAACATAAATAAAGGGTTTAAAGCGGAGGGAGTCCGTTTTAAACCCTTTTATTTTGGTCGGAACATTTCTTTCAATACGCGATAGGCACGCGCTTGTTCCTCGGCCGGCTGCTCCTGCAGCAACTGCACGATTTGCCAAATCCACGTCTGGTCCTGAAGCTCGTCGTACCCCGGATTCCGGAATAACGCATATACGCTAATCTGCAGGGCGTCGGCGATTTTATGCAGCGTTTCGAGCTGCACGTTTTGCTCCCCGCGTTCCAACCTTCCGATATAGGAACCGTAAGTTTCCGTCGACTCGGCCAACTGTTCCTGAGTAAGCCCTTTGAGTTTGCGATAATACCTGACATTCTTGCCGACTTGCTTTGCTACTTCCATGAAAGCCACCTCTCGTAATAAGTTTAGTCGATGGGGAGGGGTGAACTGCAGAGTATTAGAAGTTGCATATCGTCTAGAAAAGAACTCAAAAGTTTCTTATTGCATATTATTGACAAAAAAGGACAGACATATTAGATTTGAGATAGCAATATTACCCATTAACTGGCGAAGACTCCTATTTAAGATTAAGCTACGGGGTAATTGAGGAATTGTAAGGTTGTTAGGAGTGGTTATCGAATGCATCAAACAACCACGATTTTAACGGAATTGAGCAACTTCATGAACCGGGAAAGCTTAAACATCAGCCAATTGAGCAGACTGGCGGGGCTGAATTCCGGTACCGTAAGTTCCATGATTAACGGAAGGAAGGTGATGAGCGTTGAGCAATTGGATCGGCTGACTGTATCGATGGGGCTTGCCGAAGGTTTCTTTTACGAGGAGTATGTAAGAGATTATTTGATGGAGGCTTCCCCCAATTGGCGGCGGATCAGACCCTTCCTTTACCGTTGTGCTGAACTCGGAAAATTGGATTGCATCCAACAAACCGTAAATTTTTTGATGGATAATTTGGCGTATTCCAGCCCGTTGTTTGAGGTGGCGGAGGATTTTTTTAGGAGCAATAAGCATGATGCAGCTGCACTTCTCTATGAAGTCATCGCTGAAAGTGAGCAGAAGCAGCATTCGGAGCGGTTGGCGGTTTGCCAATATCGGTTGTTTATGATCATACAAGGCAATGACCAAGAGTTGAATTATCGGGCGGCCATTCAGTTCGAGCCCTTTGTGGAGCGGTTGGATGAAATGGAGCAACTGGATGCGTTAAAAGATTTGGCTAATGCGTATCGCGCCTTGAACCGCTGGGATAAAGTTGAGAAAATCGTTGAAAGGCTCGAGCATAAAACCAAAGTCTTCTATTTCTCGGAAAGGGATCGAAGGGAGCTTTTTTCGAAAAGACCAAACAGACCTTTGTTTTTTTATTTGGCTTATTCTTATCTGCTACGCGGAAATATTTGTGATTTACGTGGAGATTATGAGCAAGCTTTGCATTATATTCAGCTTTATGCGGATTTAAGCTGGGTGGAAGAAAACGATCAGGAAACGCTACATTGGAAGAGTCTTTTTGAGGAATGGTCTCATGCGAATTTTTTATTGACCAGGCTATCTTCCGGGGATGAAAGTATGCTCTCAGAGTATGTGGCTTACATTGAACCCAAAAAAGATGAAATTGTTCTATCTCTATTAAACATTATGGAAGCAGCCAACCGATTTGAAATTAATGTTGATGATATCCTACAACGATTCGAAGGAGAAGTTGGATCCATAACGAAAAAAACAACATCACTTGGTGTCTATACTCAACAAATGATCACGGATAGTATATCTCGGCTTTTGAACGAGTTATCAAGTTATTATTTACATAAGGGTGATTATTCAGAAGGATTTAAATATTTACTTGATAGTTTGGAAAAATGTTCAAAAATTAATAATAAAGCATGTATAATCAAGTGTGTAGGGTTGTTTGAACTTTTTAGAGAGCATGCTTCCATCGAAACTAATTCGGCCTACAAAAAATTGATTAGTGAGGTGTACGAAGATGAAAAGAAAATGGGCGTCACTCCTCTTGTTAAGTAGTCTTTTGCTTGTTCTGATTAATCCTGTCCTAACTCCGGTAGATGCAGGAAATCAACAATTTTTCTTGAATTCCCACCATGGGGGCGGTTAATTTAAAATTTCAAAACAGCTTTTTGCAAAGGGGCTGTCCCAAAATTAAATTTACTTACTTAATAGATTACTCATTTAATGAAAAAATATTGGCTTACTGGCGACGCTAAGTATCGTCTCAAATCAGTGAAGCCGTAGAAAAACCCGCTGACCTTGTTGGTTAACGGGTTCTTTTTACACTTAAATATAGCAAAGCAGTCAAATGTATAATTTCTTTCAGCAATAAAGACTTTATATTACTATTTTTCGCTTGTTCCCTGATCGTTATCACACATTTTTTGGTTTCAATTCGTTAAGGGCTGCTCCTTTAACCATTATTTATGGTTTTTGGGACAGCCCCTTCCTATGTCAGATTTTTGCTTTTTAATTTTTGTTTTTCCAAATCTAGACATAATCCCCTAAAGTAATGTGTATAGTTTCATTTGCATGATTGAGGGGGGATTCACTTGAATCACTTGAAATATCGGACTACGATTATTGAGGCAGTCCATAAATATATGGAGCGGAACGGGTTAAGCCTTACGCAATTGGCCAAGCAATGGGAACTGAACCCCGGGACGGTCAGCTCGATCTTGAACGGCAACCGTCCGCTCGCGGTAGAACAATTGGAAAGGATCACGGCGGTAATGGAGCTTCCCCGGGGTTATTTCTACAAGACTTATATTGGAGAGTACTTACATGAAGCTAACCCCGATTGGCGCAGGGTTAAACCTTTACTGCAAAATTGCGCCGAGCTGGATATGCCGGATCTTATTCGGGAGATCGTTGGTTTATTGCTGGACAATTCGTTATATGCACATCTCTTGTTTGATCTGGCCGAAGAATTTTTTGAAGCAGATTTATTTGAAGCGGCGGGGATTTTGTATGAGAACGTGGCCATGACCGAACGCAGGCAGCATTCCGAACGGCTTGCGCTCTGCCAGTACCGTTTATTCCTAATTGGTCAGGGCACGGACCAAGATAAAAATTACCAGGCCGCTATCCAGTTTGAACCTTTTGTCGAGCGACTGGACGAAGAAAGTCAACTTGATGCGTTGAGGGATTTAGCGAATGCCTATCGTGCGTTAAATCGTTGGGATAAGGTAGAGACTATTGTTCGAAAAATGGAGCAAAAAGCCCAAATTTATTACTTCTCGGAAAGGGAGAGAACCGTTCTCCAAAGAAAGACGAACAGACCTTTGTTTTTTTACCTGGCTTATTCTTATCTTCTTCTTGGAAATATTAATGATATGCAGGGAGAATATGAAGAGGCGCTGCGATATATTCAGATGTATGCTGAATTAAGCTGGGTGAAGGAAAACGATCCGGAGACTCTGCATTGGAAGAAGCTGTTTCAAGAGTGGGCCCAGGCAAATACCCTTCTGACCAGACTATCTTCTGGAGATGTGAGTGTCTTTCCCGATTATGTGGCTAGTATCGTCTCCAAAAAAGACGACACTGTTCTTGCCCTATTAAATATAATGGAAGCTGCCAATCGGTTTGACATTGATGTCGACGATATAATTAGGCGCTTTGAAGTGGAAAGTGTTGCTTCAACAAAACAACCTGCTGCAAGAGGAGCGTACACTCAGCAAATAATTCATGATCGCATTTCCAAACTTCTCAATGAACTAGCAATTTACTATTTGCGCAAAGGCAAATATTCGGAGGGCTTTAACTATTTTATAGAGAGCCTGGAACAATACTGTTATTTAAACATTCATAATCGATCCTTGATTATCAAATATGTGGAATTATTCGAACGTTATAAAAACTATGCTTCACCGCAAGTTATAGATGCCTATCAGCAATTGATCGGCAATTTAAAATAGCGTTGGATTCGATTGGCTTCATCCCTGCGGCTTCTGGCGGCGGATCTTAAACAGCGCAATTTCGATTTAAAAAAGCTGGCCGTTGTAAGAAATCTCGATGATGCCGCCGCAGTTGACGACGATTTTTTTGGTCCTCATGAATAGCCCTAACGCTTACAGGAACGCTTATTTAAGCGAAAAGTGGGGGGGAATATTTCTAACGCTGGTCAGCGAGCTTATGGGGGCGAAAACGCCGTTTTTTGGACGAGAAACCGGAAAATAAGCTCTCCTGCAAGCGTTACAACCTGCGCATTCTCATTTTGGGCCCAATAACGTTGCTCTTAAGCGTTAGATTAAGCCTTGTTCCTGTTGCCGCACCTCAAGCCTCGATTTGAATGTAGAGCCTCATATCTTTAGATAAATTCCTCCGTCTTTGCCGAATATCCGTAAAAATTAAATAGTTATTATGCCGATAATTCAGTATAATTCTCTTATACCCTATTGAACGAACCCTTCAGAGAGGATTATCTACCTAATGAATGTAGCAGCAACTAAACCAGCAAAGACGAATCGACGTTCTAAGTCGTCTCCTCCGCCTGTACGGATTTTCTCGCTTGGCGGGATCGGGGAGATCGGCAAAAATATGTACGGCATCGAATATAGAGATGAGATCATTCTGATTGACGCGGGTCTGAAATTCCCGGATTCCCGCTTGACGGGCATTGATTGCATCATCCCGGATATCCGCTATTTGATTGAGAACAAGCATAAAATGAAAGGCTTGTTCCTTACCCATGGTCACGAGGATCATATCGGGGCCATTCCGTACGTGCTACGCCAACTGCAACTGCCGATCTACGGCGGGCCGCTGACCATCGGGTTGGTTAAAGCCAAGCTAGAGGAGCATCGGCTGCTGGGGCAAGCGGAGTTGCACGTGTTCCACGAGAACGACCGGTACGCGTTTAAGCATCTGGCCGTGCATTTCTTCCGGACAACCCACAGTATCCCTGATGCCTTCGGAATTGTCGTTGATACTCCGTACGGGTCGATCGTGCATACGGGAGATTTCAAATTCGATTTCACGCCGGAGGATCGTCCGGCCGACTTGTTTAAAATGGCTAGCGTCGGCGGCGATGGCGTATTGGCGCTGCTCGCCGACAGCACGAACAGTGAGAAGGAAGGGTTTACTCCTTCCGAACGTCGGGTCGGTGACGCGATCTTGGATTCGTTCCGTGGCTGTCATGGGCGGATCTTGTTCGCCACCTTCGCCTCGAACGTACACCGGCTGCAGCAAGTCGTGGAAGCGGCGACCCTCGTGAATCGCAAAATCGCCGTGATCGGACGCAGCATGGAGAAAGTGTTCGCCATCGGCCAAGACCTGGGATATATCCGCGTACCGGAAGGCATGCTGATCGACGTGAAGCACATCGATCGTTATCCCGAGGAGCAGGTGCTCATCGTCTGCACCGGCAGCCAAGGCGAACCCAACGCGGCGCTGAGCCGGATCGCATCAGGCGCGCACCGGAATGTGCAGGTTTATCCGGGAGATACGGTCATTTACTCGTCCTCGCCGATTCCCGGCAACGCACAGAACATCAACCGCAGTATCGACTTGCTGCTGCGGGCAGGCGCGAACGTCATTTACGGCTCGATTTTCGATATCCATACGTCCGGGCACGGCTGCCGGGAGGACCTGAAGCTGATGCTTAGCTTCATTCGTCCCAAATACTTCATCCCGATCCACGGCGAATACCGGATGCTGCTCAGTCATCGCAACTTGGCGCTGCAAACGGGCATTCCTGAAGATCATGTATTCGTCATGAACATCGGGGACACGTTATCGGTGTACCGGAACCGGGCGAAGCGGGGGCGTACGATTCCTTCCGGACAGGTGCTGATCAGCAACGGGGAGATGCGCCCGACCTATGAAGATACGCTGTTGGTGGAACGGATGGAGTTGGCTCAGGAAGGCATCGTCATCGTCGTGATGACGGTGGATCGCAAAACGCGGCAAATCCTGGCCGGACCGGACATCGTCTCGCGCGGCTTCGTCTACATGCAGGACGCCAGGCCGCTGCTGCGCCGGGCCGAAGCGATGCTGAAGCGGAGCCTGAACCGGCTCGGCGAGAAAGAGTCTTACGATCAAAACGTTTGGCTGCGGGCGACCCAGCAACAGCTGCGGCGATATTTTTCCAAAGAAGTGGGCCGAACCCCGCATATCATGCCGTCCATCCTGGAAGTCTAGCGCCGGTAGGGAGCTTCTCAAGTTATTGGGAGGTTCCCTTTTTTAATTGACCGCTTGTACATATTTTCGTATAATGTGTAAAAATATAGGAGATTCCGAAGGAGGGAGATCGAATGACGAATGAACCCGCGATTCGTTCCGTGATCAGCCGCCAGCTGGAAAGGAAAGGATATTCCTTGCACAGCTTTTCCCACCGTTCGGGAATCAATCGGGGGACGCTCAGCGCCATTTTAAACGGAAATCCCCCCAAACCGATCTCCATCGGGCAACTGGACTTGATGACCGAAGCGCTTGAACAGCCGATCGGATCATATTATCCCTTGTATATTGACGAATGTATCGATTCCCGGCACCCGAACCGGCGGCGGCTAAAGGCATTTTTGCTCCGCTGCGCGGAAATCGGCGAGTTGGGCTGCATTGAACAAGTGTTGTCCCGCTTGGCCGAGGATCTGTCCTATCTTCCGATGATTTTTGCCATTGGCGAGGAGCTCTATGAGGAAGGACGGAGCGAAGCGGCGAGGTTATTCTATCAATCGGTATGCGAATACGAGAAATATCAGCATTCGGAGCGGTTGGCGATCAGCCAATTCCGCTTGTTCCGGATGAACCTGGGAGACGACGCGGAATCTAATCTCAGGTCGGCAACCTGGTTCGAGCCGTACCGCAACCGGCTTCCCGAAGATCTTCAGCTCGACGGGCTACTGCAATTGGCAAACGCCTATTATACGCTGCAAAAGTGGACATATGTCGAGAGATTTGCCGAGGAGTTGAAAACGCTGGCCCAGCGCATCTATGAAACAAGCCGGAAAACCTCCTCCGCGAATCCTTATCACGAGCTGCGCTGCGAGCGGCACCTGGTGGTATATTACGGCCAAGGTTATTTGCTGAAAGGCTCGGCATTGGAGCATCAGGGCAAGTACGGCGAAGCGTTGGACTGCGTGGCTGAATACGCGGATTTAAGCTGGTTTGAAGGCCTTGACGAAACCGGATTGAAAGAGGTTGGGAAATTTAAGGTTTGGGCGAAAGCGAACCGGTATAATCTGGAGATTCTGAATGGAAATGAAGCCATCCTGCCGGAATATATCGATCTGCTCAAGGAGCACCCCTATGAGGTTCTTCCCAGCTTGAGGATCATTGTCGAAGCCGCCAACCTCAACGGTTTTTTGATCGACGACGTCTTAAAAGAGTTTCCGGTGAATACGGATTTATATAACCAATTTCCGAATTACTATGTTTCTGCCGTCAATAAGGACCGATACCTGGATTTAAACTATCAGCTGGCCATTTATTTGCTGCGAAAACGGGAAGTTTCGGAAGGGTTGGAGAAATTGATATTCGCGCTCAAGTATGCCGTTTCGCTCCATAATAAGGAGTTTTTCATGAAAATGGTCCCATTATTTGAGCAGTATCGAAGCTTTGCTTTGCCCGAGCAGCTGCAAGAGTATGAAACCTTGATGGGGGAGGTGTTGAAGGGTGCGGAAATGGATCTTGGCGCTGACGCTGATCATTAGTTTCGGCACGGGGGGATTCGGCAACATCGGTCATGACGGCCAACTCACAGCCTATGAGAATGGGGTCGGGGGTTAATAAGGAAAAGATATACCCAACTTTTCTAACCTAAAAGTCGATGTAAGAAGGGCAACCACCTTTATACATCGGCTTTTTATTTTTACCCTTCAGCAAATATTATTATATGCATTTACTGATTTCTGATGATATGCTTTAGATATATATATCAAAAGAGAGGGAAGATCTCTCTTCCATTTTTTCAGGGGGACCAAATGGACTTTACCAAAAAATATATGGTGTTTATTAGCTCTACATATACAGATTTAATTAACGCTAGAAGCAAGGTAATAGAATCTATCCTTTCAATGAATCAAATTCCATTAGGGATGGAAATGTTTAGTGCAGGAAATAATGATCAATGGTCTTTAATAAAAAACAACTTAAGACTGTGTGATTATTATTTGTTAGTTGTAGGGCAAAGATATGGAAGTTTGTCTTCAGATGGCATTAGTTATACCGAAAAGGAATACGAGTTTGCTCAAGAAATAGGTCTTCCTATACTTGCGTTTATACAAGATAGAAATACTCCCACAACACCTTCTGAGCGGGAGAGCGACCCGTATCTACAATCAAAACTTAATGAATTTATTGCACGGGTTATGAAAGGCAAAATATGCGACTTTTGGATCAATGAAGATGATCTTGCGAGAAGGGTCTCTATTTCTTTGATGAAAGAGTTTGTTAATAATCCAGGCATTGGTTGGGTCCGGGCAGACTCTGTAAATTATGGTAAGAAACCTAAGGATACTCGAATACAGCCTAATATTGATAGTTTTCTTTATGAGAAAAAACTTTCTGGTTTAAAAGACTTGACTATTAAGAATTACGAATTACAACTCAATATATTTAGTTCATATTTTAAAGATAAAATGTTATCTGAAATAAATACAAAAGAAATTGTTAATTTTTTGGCTTACAGAGAAAAAGCATATAATATAAATGCAAAGACTTCTTTGGATGCAATAAGAGTTATATTGAAATTGTTTTTTGAGTGGCTAAAGGACCAAAGAATAATTGAAAGTAATCCAGTTGACTCAATAAAGCCTTTAGGTAAGGAAGAAGCCAAGCTTGTAGTTCTAGAAAAATCAGAAATTGAAGAAATTAGAAACGCATGTGTTTTGCCAAGGGAAAGAGCGTTGGTTGAACTAATATTGTCTACTGGATGTAGACTTAGCGAGATAAGCGCTATGAAACTTGGGGATCTGAACTGGAATCAAGAAATAATCAATGTTAATAGTTCTAGATATGGAAGTAGAATAGTAATGTTGCAAAATGATGCAAAGAAGTATTTAAGTGAATATGTTAAATCTAGATCTGATGAGTCTAATTATTTGTTTATTACTGAACGAAAACCATATCGTCCCCTCAGCAATAGGGGGATACAAAGAGAAATCTCTGTTATTCTCGCACGAACATCTATTAATAAAGGTGTTAGTTTATCCACCTTCAGAAACACCTTTATTAAAAACATGATGGAAAATGGAGTTCCCGCTAATGTTGTAAAATCATTACTAGGACATAAGCTATACTCAAGTACCTCAAATACCTTTTTTAAACTAGATATTCCTTTTACCAAAGGTGGTTGAGATATTATGTTTGATAAATTAGTATGAGGGGATGAAGTGAATGAAAGATTCTAGTTCAATGAAACCGAGAAGCCCCGAAGTGGTCACGTTCGGCGAAAGCATGGCCCTGCTCATAGCGGAAGGGGGCAAAGGGCTGGAGTATACCAACTCCCTGGCGCCGTCGTTTGGGGGAGCCGAATCGAATGTCGCCATCGGATTGGCCCGGCTTGGACAAACGTCCGGATGGTGCGGGCGCTTGGGCGATGATCCGTTTGGCCGGCGGATCTTGAAGGCGATCCGCGGCGAAGGCGTGGACGTGTCCCGCGCTAGGCTGACGGACGAAGCGCCAACGGGGATGATGGTGCGGGAGAACGTGGCGGGCAAAAGCTCGGTCTATTACTACCGCAAGTTATCTGCGGCCAGCTTCATGCGTCCGGAGCATCTGGACGAGTCGTACATCGCCGGCGCCCAGGTGCTGCACTTAACCGGCATTACGCCGGCGCTTAGCGCCTCTTGCGTGGAAACCGCCCATGCGGCGGTCGATATCGCCAAAAGGCATGGGGTGAAAGTCAGCTTCGATCCGAACCTGCGCTTGAAGTTATGGAGCGTCGAGGACGCGCGCAAGGTATTGTTGCCGCTTGCGATGAAAGCGGATTATTTCCTGCCGGGACTCGATGAGTTGAAGCTGTTATACGAGACCGATTCGGTGGATGCGATCATCGGCAAGCTGCAGGAGCTGTCGGCCGTCAGCATTATCAAGGGCGGAGACGATTGCACCTTCGTGCTGGAACAAGGCCAATTGACGTCGGTGCCGTATTTTAAAGTCGAGCAAGTCATCGATACGGTGGGAGCGGGCGACGGATTTTGCGCCGGATTTCTGGCCGGCGTGGTGCGCGGATACAACATGGTCGAGGCGGTCCGCCTAGGCAATCTCGTTGGCGCCCAGGTCATACAGGCCGTCGGCGATTGGGAAGGTTTACCCACCGCGGCAGAGATCGAACGTTTATTGTCCGGTAAAGGGCATGTGGAGCGTTAGAGATCAAGCCTTCTTCTTCTGAGGGCGGATGTCGCGCAAAAATGTTAACGTGATCATTTATAGCAAATCCGGCATTGCATCACAAAGCCAACCCGCGGGAGCTTCGGCTCCGGCGGGTTGGCTTTGTTTAGGGGGCGAATCCGTCCTGGCTGAGAAACACCCGGTGATCGGGAAACACCTGCAGCAGGCGTTCCTGAACCAGCCGGTAGGTTTCCGGCGTATACCAGGATTCGAGTCCGAGCTGTTCATATCGCGAGCGAATGCCCAGTTTGGCGGTGCGAGTTCCTCCGCTGCCGTCGCCCATAAAGTAATCGTCAAGACAGACGCGATCCGCCCAGGGAAGCAGCTGGTCCGGGAACCGCTCGCTGCTGGGGAGCACCGGAGCGATCGTTGCCTGAACCGGCACGCCGGCCTCGGCCAACAGCCGCCCGGCACGCAGGCGTGCCGCAATCGGCGGAGCGTAGGGCGTAAACGCCCGGCGGATCTCCTCCCGATCCGTCTCGATGGTCAAGCTGACGCGGACCCGATCCTTCAACTGCAGCAACAGGTCGATATCGCGGGTGACCAAGGGACTGCGAGTTTGAACCAGCAGAAAGTCGGGCGGATCGTTTACCATTGCTTCCAGCAATGAACGGGTGATCCGCTCCTTATATTCGGCGGGTTGATACGGATCGGTGCTTGACGACATAAAGATCGTAACCGGTCCCTTGGCTTTGGCTTTGCCCAGCTCTTTGCGGAGAAGATCCGCCGCATTTTGCTTGATGTCCACCCAAGAACCCCACTCCGGCTTGCGGAACAAGGCAACCGGCAGTTGGCGCACATAGCAATACGAACAGGCAAAGGCGCAACCGGCGTAGGGGTTGAGGGAATGGGAATAGGGGGACAGGAAGCCGGTCCCCTTGTTAAGCAGCTTCTTGGGCGAGGTATAGACGGTGGACACGCGCGGTCGATCGTCTGAATTCAACATCCGCCTCCGCCGCCTATAGCCGCTCGTTCTAGCTCAAGCAGCCGGGTTTTCATCTCCAGTCCGCCGCGGTAGCCGGTGAGTGCCCCGTTCTTGCCGATCACGCGATGGCACGGAACGGTGACGAGCAACGGGTTGGCTCCGATCGCCGTGCCGACGGCACGGACGGCAGCCGGCTTGCGGATGGATTCGGCGATATCCGAGTAGGAGCGGGTTTGCCCAAAGGGAATCGCGCATAGCGACTGCCATACGGCCTGCTGGAACGGAGTCCCTTGCAGGTCGAAAGGGACGGTAAAGCGATGGCGTTCGCCGCGAAAATATTCCGCCAGCTCGGCGGTATAAGGAGCCAACCGGCGGTCATCCTGCGTAAGCGGGCTGCCGGGGAAACGTCGGCTCGCCCAGGCGCTCAGTTCGTCAAGCGAGCCGCCGGACGATCCGACGAAAGCCAGGCCTTTGCCCGTAGCGGCGAAATACAGGCTCCAGGTTGGTTCCTGAAGCCGTGACCAATATAACGGCAGGGGCTGGGTGGTTGTCATGGAGCATACACCTCCGGGTAAGATTGTAATTACTGGCATGGGCAAGCTCAGAGGCGCCCATCCGTTTGCATTTTGCGATATTCGTTCGGCGTGACGCCGGTTATTTTCTTGAACAGGGTGATCATATAGGCTGAACTGCCGATGCCCACTTCCCGGGCGATCTCCGCAACGGTCCGCTGCGATTCGGCCAAAGCCCGCTGCGCCTCCTCGATTCGCCGCCGCCCCAGGTATTCCGTCGGCGTCATCCGCATGACCCGTTTAAACGTTCGCTGCAGATGGTACGGGCTGCCGTGGCACCCCTCGGCCAACGTCTCCAGCGTGAGCTTGTCCCGGTAGTGGCGATCGATATAATCTGCGATCTGATCGACCCATTCCCGGTCCGGCAGCCGCTGCCCTTCCGGTCTGCAGCGTTTGCAGGGGCGAAAACGGGCGGCTTTGGCCAGTTCGGCACTGGCGAAAACAAGGACGTTCTCCCGCTTGGGCGGCCGCGATTTGCAGGAAGGCCGGCAGAAGATGCCCGTGCTGGCCACCGCGTAGTAGAAACGGCCGTCCTGCGCGGCGTCGTTGGCGAGAATCGCTTGCCACTGTGCATCGTTTGCGGCCTTATAGGTCTGATCCACGCCGCTGTTGGTCATGGGCTCACCTCCAGCCTTAGTATACCTTGGTCGGGGGAACGGCGCCATGGGGAGCGAAAGGAAAAGCAAGATAACGAAATTCCTCGTTCACGGAAAAAAGCCTGCCGACGTGGCAGGCGAAAATTCCCGATAAGCGGAGATGGCGGAATATGCGGGATCCGGCCGTAGAACGGGTGCGAAGCGTTCGCCAATACGGCAGGAACAAGCTGCATGGACAAAAACGTCCGGAAGGCTTCCATTATCGCGCCATCCATCCTCCATCGACGCAGAGGATATGGCCGTTCAGATAATCCGAGGCGGCGGAGGCGAGGAAGACGGCGGGGCCTTTCACGTCCTCCGGCGTTCCCCACCGTCCGGCGGGAATCCGGTCCGTGATCGAAGCTTTCCGGTTCTCGTCTGCCCGGATCGGCGCCGTGTTGTCCGTCGCCATGTAGCCGGGAGCGATCGCATTGACCTGCAGGCCGGACGAAGCCCATTCGTTGGCGAACGCCTTGGTCAAGCCGGCGACGCCGTGCTTACTGGCGGTATAGCCGGGCACGTTGATCCCTCCTTGGTAGGAGAGCATGGAGCAGATATTAATCATCTTGCCGCTGCCGCGCTCGATCATATGGCGTCCGGCGATTTGCGACAACAGAAAAACCGTGCTCAGATTGAGATTGATGACGTCGAACCAGTCTTTCTCGCTGTGGTCTTTCGCCGGCGTCCGGCGGATGATGCCTGCATTGTTAACCAGGATATCGATATGTCCCGTCAACGTGAGCGCTTCGTCGAAGGTGTCCTGCAGCTTGGAATGATCGCTGAGATCGACGATGATTTCCGAAGCTTCCCGGCCCAAAGCCGTGATTTTGCCCACGGTTTCGGCACTGCTGCTGAGGGACGCGCAAACGACGTCAGCACCGGCTTCGGCCAGTCCAATCGCGATCCCTTGGCCCAGTCCGCCGGCGGCTCCGGTGACCAGGGCGGTTTTCCCCGTTAAATCAAACAGTTTCATAAATACATGTTCCTCCTTAAGATCACGTTCGCTTCGTTTATTTGTCCGTGAATTCGATCATTACGCCGGCGCGTTCATAGGGCTCTGCGGCCTCGGGGGAGAGGCCTCGATCGGTGATGATCCGCGAGATTTCGCTAAGTGCGGCAAAGGTGCGAAGGGCCGTCTGACCAAACTTCTGATGGTTCATGACGGCGATCGCCTCGCGGGAGGTTTCGATCAGGGCCCGCTTGAAGTCGATCAAATCGCCGGTATAGATCGACAGCCCATGTTCCGGGTGAATGCCGGTCGCAGAGATAAAGGCTTTTTGGATGTTCAACTGACGCACGTATGCCGCCGACTCCGGACCGGCCAGCATGTTGCGGACGCGGTAGCCTCCTGGTACGACGAGGCGGATCTGGTCTTTAGCCGCCAACTCGCTGATGATGTATACATCGTTCGTGACGACGGTCAGCGAACGGTTCTCCAGCCGCCGGGCCATCTCCAGCGTGGTGCTGCCTCCGTCCAACGCGATAATATCGCCCTCCTGGATGTGGTTTAAGGCGAGGCGGGCGATTTCGCTTTTCTCCTCGGCGTGTTTGGCCAGCGGCTCCTTGGACGGCAGGATGCCGTATTGGTCGCTCTGGGCGAGCATGGCTCCGCCGTGCACGCGCACCAGGAGCCCCTGCTCCTCGAGCTTGGCGAGATCCTCCCGGATCGTCTTACCGGTCACGCCCAGGCTGTCGCTTAATTCCGCCACCGTCACTTCCTTGTGCGTCAGCAGAACCTCCATGATTTTTTCATAACGTCGAATTGGATTCATGCTAGGTTTCACTCTTTCTTATTTCAAGTCTTTCATCGAAACCGCGTCCATGTCCGCGTAAGCTTTGTTGTCGCCGGCCATTCCCCAAATAAACGTATAATTGCTGGTACCGACCCCGCTATGGATCGACCAACTCGGCGAGATGACAGCCTGCTCGTTGCGCATGATGATATGCCGGGTTTCGTTTGGCTCGCCCATGAGATGGAAAACGACGGCATCCTCTGCCAAATCAAAATACATATAAGCTTCCATGCGGCGCGGATGGACATGGGCTGGCATCGTGTTCCACATGTTGCCGGTCTTGAGCTGGGTCATCCCCATCACGAGCTGGGAGCTTTGAATGCCGTTCTCATGAATGAACCGGTGGATCGTCCGTTCGTTGGAATTTTCGATCGAGCCCAGCGCTCCGGATTCGGCTTCCGCCAGCGTCGTTTTAGCCGTAGGGAACTCTTTATGCGCGGGAGCCGAATTCAGGTAGAATTTCGCCGGTTTTGCCGCATCCTTGCTTCGGAAAGTCACTTCGCGCGTCCCCTTGCCGACGTACAAGCAATCCTTGTTGTTCAGTTCGTATTCCGTCCCGTCGACGACGATTGAACCCGGCCCGCCGACATTAATGGCTCCCAGCTCTCGCCGTTCGAGGAAGTAGGAGACGCCCAGCTCCTTCAGATCCGTTTCCAGCTTGACCTCCTGCCGTACCGGAGCCGCGCCGCCGATAATCAGCCGGTCCTCGTGCGTAAGCACCAGCTCCAGCCGATTCGGCGTAAACAAGGTGGGAATGTGGAATTCCTTGCGCAGCCGATCCGTATCGAATTGCTTAACCTCATTGGGATGCGAGGCGAAACGACGTTCCATGTAAAATCTCTCCTTTTCACGTTCGTTTTGGTGTATAATGTTCATATAGGTTCACATTAATCCATTTTGGTTCATTTGGCAAGGGGTTACGAATAAGGATTAGATGACGGAAATCAGAAGTTTTACTGTATGAAATCGTGGATCCCTCGGCTTTAGCGGCCGTGGAAACCATGGTAGGATGTGGGGGAAGGGGCGCTTTTGATGAATCTTTATCGGGCTAGAATGAGGGAAATCGTCCGCAAAGCCGCTGTTATTGCGTGGCAGCGGCCGCTCCTGGACAGCGGGCTGTGGTTTCATGGCGATATCCGGGACAACTTTTATTACGCCTCTTACTTATTTGCCGCCGCCGTCGATCCGGACGAATCGCCGTCGATCGATCGTACGGAAGGCCGGCGGCTGGCCGAGCAGGTACTGCTGCGCGTGCTTCGACTGCAGGATGGGGAGGCGTCCAGTCCGACATACGGCCATTGGCCGCTGGGGTTGGATCCGGCGCCGGAGTTCGCCGCGCCGCATGTTCTCCCGGTGGAGCTGATGGGCAGCTTGATGGCGTATTTCGTAAATAGCTATGGGGATGAGCTGAACCCGGAGCTGGCCGCATGCTTCGAGGACGCATTGTCCCATGTGTACCGCAGCGGCTTCTATCGCAAGCCCTTGCGGGATTACAACCATCATGAGGCTAAATACACGGCTGCGAAGCTGATCTTCGGGCAGCGGTACGGAGATGCGGCGTTGTTCGCCGACGGAAGGGAGAGCCTGCGGCAAACGCTAACCCGCATTCGGCTTGAGGGGATGGCTGAATACGGTGCCTTGCCGTGGTTCTGGCATTGGATTCAAGCGTTCACCTGCGCTTGGACGCTGGTGGATGACGTAAAGGTACAGGCGGAGCTCTCCGAGATGCTAGATCATCTATGGGAGGTCCGGGCGGTTTATTATTTCAAGGGTGCGTGGGTTGGAGCCCACGCCCGCGGTTGGCCGCATGATGCGCCGCGGGACGCTAACGTCCTGCACGATTACGTGCAATTCGGCGACTTCGAGCTGCCGGGAGCGATGCCGCGTACGGAATATGCTGGGCTTCTTTTCTATGAAGCTCCTGCACAAGCCCGGTTCCGAGCGTTGAAGCGGAATATGCCGACCGAGACCAGGGTTGCCATTCTGAAGGAGATCGGCGGCGTGAAGCAACGGCTTCATTCCTATGCCTATGTGACCGGACAAATCGCGGTCGGGGGGCTGTGGGAGAGAGTCGAGGAATTCGACAACGAGCAGCTGCGTTGGCGGTTCAGCCTGCCGGTCCGCGGCGAGAAGGGCAATCAGCTGTATTTCTTCCATCCCGGCAAGGGGTATGATCCTGCGGGCACCGACCCGCGCCATCAAAGCGGATGGACGGATGTGCTGTATCATAAGAACGTCGTCATGGCGGTTTACCCGCTGCCGGAGGACGTGCCCGGACAGGTCATCGGCGTACTTCCGGAAGGAGAATGGCGTTTTGCAGCGAATGGTATATGCGGAAAGGTCGAAGAGGCGTATTTTGCCGTGTATGTATCAGGTGCGTATCGGGTGCGGGAGCGGGACGGTTATCTTCAGGTCGAGGCGGAAGGCCGCAGCGTCGGCGTCGTGGTGGAAGCGATCGGTCTGCCGGAAGCAAACGAGCGGGGAATCGCCGGTCTTGACGACTTTGTTGCGGAAATGATGCCCCGTGCGCCCCGTTTCGAGGCCGGCGGCCTGGCGAGAAGGATTGAAGCGTCGTATACCTCTTATGCAGAGGAAGCCGAGCTTTACCTCAGCGTAGAAGGCCCCGGACGTCCGGGGGAACGGCGGGTGAATGGCGAGCGTGTTGAGTTGGAGTCCTATTCTTTTTCATTGTAAGGGGTAAAGAACAACGTTTATGGGAAAGAGGGTTAGGGAATGAAAAAGCTACAGCTTGTACAAAAAATCATGCAAGAGGGCGTTGTCGCCGTCCTGCGCGGAGAAACCCCGGAGGAAGTCGTGCAAATGGCCGAGCAGGCCATTGCCGGCGGTATCAAAGTCATCGAAGTGACGATGACGATTCCGTTTGCTCTGCGGGCGATCGAGGAATTGGCCCGCAAATATACCTGGGACACTTCGGACGAATCCCGTTATGCCATTATCGGCGTGGGCACGGTGCTTGATCCCGAAACGGCACGGGCTGCGATCCTTAGCGGCGCCCAGTTCGTGGTGGGGCCGTCTTTGAATCCGGATACGGTGAGATTGTGTAATCGATACCGTATCCCGGTGATGCCCGGGTGCATGACGATTAAGGAAATCCAGGAGGCGCTGGAGCTCGGGGCGGACATCGTGAAGCTGTTCCCGGGCAATCTGTACGATCCGTCGATGATCAAAGCGATCAAAGGGCCGCTGCCCCAAGCGAATATCATGCCGACCGGCGGGGTTTCGCTCACGAATCTCGGCGAATGGATCCAAGCCGGCGCGGTGGCTGTCGGCATCGGCTCGGATTTGACGAACGAAGCGGTGAAGCGGAACGATCTGTCGTTGATCGCCCAGAAGGCCGCTGCCTATAAAGCGGAGTTCATGAAAGCCAAAGGGTTATCCTAAAACTTAGCTTGAACTAATTAATAGGTGAAAAAAGTCGAGGAGGGATTCACATGGATCTGGGATTGCAAGGAAAACGCGCGATCATTACCGGCGGGAGCAAGGGGATTGGCCTGGCAACCGCCCTCGCGTTAGCTGCGGAAGGAGCCCAGGTGGCCATCGTCGCGCGGGGGGAAGGGCCGTTGCGGGAAGCCGCCGCGGCTATCCGTGCGAAGACGGGGGTTGACCCGCTCGTCCTCGTCGCCGACGTCGCTTCGGGCGAGGAGGCGCGCCGGGCGGTGGAGCAGGCGGCCGAGCATTTTGGCGGTCTCGATATACTTGTGAACAATGCCGGCACGTCGGCGGCGGGGCCTTTCGAGCAAGTCGAGGCCGAGACCTGGGGAGCCGACCTGGATCTCAAGGTACTCGGGGCGGTGAATTTCTCCCGCGCTGCGGTTCCTCACCTGCGAAAAGCAGGGGGCGGCGCCATTCTTAACGTGACCGCGATCAGCGGCAAAGCGCCGGGGCCTTCCTCGCTGCCGACATCGGTCAGCCGGGCGGCCGGCCTTGCCCTGACGAAGGCGATGAGCAAGGATCTGGCTGCCGACCGCATCCGCGTGAACGCGGTGTGCATCGGGCTTGTCCGCAGCGACCAGATTGAGCGGAAATGGCGGCAAGCGGCACCCGACCTCACGTGGGAGCAATTCGCGACCGACCCGCGGCACGGTATTCCGCTGGGCCGGATCGGTCACACCGAGGAGGCGGCGAAGGTCATCGCCTTCTTGGTATCCGAAGCCGCCTCATATGTGACGGGCACGGCGGTCAACATCGACGGCGGCACGTCGGCGGTGTTGTAACGCGCGGCGGGCAGACCGCCTTTTGAAAAGGCTGATCGTTGGCAAGCGGACGATCAGCCTTTTTTTACTGGGGATATGCCCCGATTCATTTGGATCAACCGCGTTACGGGAATTCGCTTCATCGCCTCCGTCCCCAAGGCGCTGCCCATCGTGCCCAACAGCACGCTGGCGGTCGCCAGCTTGATCAGGTAGTAAAGCCCGGTCCCGGCGATGAGATCCAGAATTAGGATGTTTCGGATCGTAGACGCCTTGATCGTCACAAAAATAAAGGGACGTTGTTTCATTTCGGCCATTGGTTCTCCATTCCTCTCCGTCATTCGCTGTTCATCTATATGGCGCGCTGAGTTTGGACTATTCGCGGTTTTCCAGATTACCGAAGCTCTTCTTCCAAATATTATCGTTGTCATCTCGCATCAAAAGCCTATAAAATGGTAGACACTTGAGGGTTTTTGGTAAAGAGAAGGAGCTGCCCCCGTGCTAAAGAGGATCATGATCATCATATTGCTTGGCTTAGTATTCTCGGCGGTAATCCCTTTGTCGATGCTGCTTGGCCGCGAAACGCGGACACAAGCGATGAGCGCCCGCCAAGGGGTTCTGGATCTTTCGGGCTGGGACCCGGACCGGCAAGCAAGAATCAAGCTGGACGGCGACTGGGAATTTTATTGGAACCAACTGTTGGTTCCGGATGATTTTCGCCAGGCGCCCGAGCGATTGCCGGATGCTTATTTGCCGGTGCCGGCGTCATGGAACGGCAAGGCGATCGGCAATCACGATCTCCCGGCCTACGGTGCGGCGACATACCGGCTCGTCATGAAGAATCTGCCGGTTAGCGGAATTTATACGTTGAAGAAGACCAATATACGTTTCGCCAGCACGATTTACGTCAACGGCCGCAAGCTGATCGAAGACGGTAAGCCCGCCTTGAGCGCCAAATCGTACGAAGCGGGGAATATCCCGCAAAGCGCACTGATTCCGATCGAGCGGGGCGAGGTTGAAATCGTCGTTCAGGTTGCGAACTTCGATTATATTAATTCCGGCATCCCGTTTCCACTCTACTTCGGCCAACAAGCACCCATGGATCGGATCCTAAAAATCAGCTTAGCAAGGGAATTCAGCACATTGGCCGTGCTTGCCGTATTGGCGCTCATATCCTTTATTAGTTACGCGGTCGCGGCGAAATACCGGAAGAGGGATAGCTCTTTGCTTCTGGCGGCGTTCGTCTGCCTGCTGTTTTCCATTTATCATGGTTTGTCCGGCGAAAGGACGCTTACTTTGCTCCTCCCCGATCTTTCGTTCGAGACGCTGTACAAAATCAAAGACATCGTTACCATGGGATGCTATATTTTCGTGGCGCTCTTCTTCTACAAACTGCAAAGCCGCATCATTCCGCTGCGAGCGCTGCAGGGCATCATCGGCGTATTGGTTCTTTTCTCCGTCTCCGTCGCCGTCTTGCCCATTCGAATGTACAATCCGTATCAGGCATATGTCGTTTTTATCTACGAGCTAATGAGCCTCTGGCTGTTGTACAAGTCGGCTGCATTCTACTTAAGCGGTCGGCAAGATAAACCGCTCCAGTCTTTGCTGTTATTCATGTCTATCCTCACGATTAATCTGTATTCGCTCGATACGATCTTATTTGCCCTCTCCTGGAAAGAGACGTTATGGGTCCAGCAGTTCTATCTCGTATTGTTCAACTTGATTATGGTTGTTCAGGTTGTGCTTAAGTTTTTCGAGGCCTATCAAACCGTCGACCGGATGAAAAACCAGCTGATTCGATTGGACCGGATCAAGGACGACTTCCTCGCCAGCACCTCCCATGAGCTGAAAACTCCGCTCAATGCCATCGTGAACATTACTGATACGCTGCTTAAAGGCGTGGAAGGTCCGGTCAATGAGCCTCAGGCATGGAATTTGAACATCGTGATGAACAGCGGCCGGAGGCTGACCTATCTGGTTAACGAGCTGCTTGATTACTCCAAAATGAAGCATGGCGATATCCGCTTGTTCCGCACGGCGTTGAGTTTAAGGGATCATGTGGCTGCGGTGGTCCAGGTGCATCGGTTTTCCCTTAGCGGTACTCGAATCGAACTGATCAACCGGGTGCCCGAGCAATTTCCCGCGGTGGATGCGGACAGCCATCGGCTTCATCAGATTTTGCACCATTTGATCGGCTATGCGATCAAGTATGCCGAGCAAGGGAACGTCGTCGTTGACGCGGAAGCCGTCCTTGACCAAGTGCGGGTGACGATCCGGAATACAGCGAAAGATTTGCCGTCGGACATGCCGCAGCGGTTGTTTTGGTCCTTCGAGCAGTATGGCGACGCCGAAGCCCTGGAGAACGGCGGGGCCAACCTAGGGTTAAGCATGACCCAAGAGCTGATCAAGCTTCATGGCGGGACGATCCGTGCCGTCGTAAAGCCGGAGGAAGGCTTGGCGTTCACTTTTACGTTGCCGCGGGCAGAGCGGGGGCCGCTGCACGAGCCGTGGCGGGAGAAGACGACGGCTGCGGAGGACCGCTTGACCGGGACGTCCGCAGAAGTACTGGGGGCCGGCTCGGCTTACCCGCTTTATGTAAAGGGGGACGGAGGCAAGACGGTCTTGGTCGTGGAGCATGAACTGGTAAACCAGCAATCGATACGTAATTTGCTTCTACTTGAAGGTTACTCGGTGGTGTTGGCGAATCGCGGCCGGCAGGTTTTGGAGGAGCTGGGGAAGGCCAACTCGCCGTATTACCTGGTCATCCTTGACATCGCTTTGCCCGACATGAGCGGCATCGAAGTGTTGCACGGCATTCGTGAGCGCTTCTCTCCGTTTGAGCTGCCTGTGCTTACGTTGACGGACCGAAACCGGGAGGACGACATGAAGTGGTCCGTGGAGAACGGGGCTAACGATTTCGTTGCCATGCCGTTCGAGGCCGAGGAACTGATGGCGCGCGTCCGCAGCTTGACCAACTTGAAGGCTTCGGTCAACAATGCCAAGGATGCCGAGATTGCTTTCCTTCGTTCTCAAATCAATCCGCATTTTCTGTACAATACCCTGAACTCGATCGCCCAGTTGTGCCTGGCCGATCCGGAGCAGGCGGAGGAATTGACGTTGGAGTTGTCCCGTTATTTGCGCGGCAGCTTCGATTTCAAGCAGTTGGATTCCTTAACCACGCTCGAAAGCGAGCTTGAGCTGGTCTCCGCTTACGTTCATATCGAAAAGGCGCGGTTCGGCCCGCGCTTAGAGGTGGAATACGAGGTCGACGCTGATACGATGCTGCGGCTACCTCCCTTGGTGCTGCAGCCTCTGGTGGAAAATGCCATCCGCCATGGCCTCATGACCCAACGCAAAGGCGGTAAAGTAAAGCTGACCGTAAAAGACACGCCGACCGGGACATATTTGTCCGTCGAGGATAACGGATGCGGCATGAGCGAACGTAAATTGGAGGAGTTGCGAAGCCGGGACACGAACCAAAGAGGCGTAGGCCTCTGGAATATCAGCCAGCGGATCAAGCTGCTTTACGGAGAAGAACTGGTGATTGAAAGCGCGGAAGGACGGGGGACGAGGGTATCCTTCCGTATCCGAGAGACGGATACGAAAGGCGGACCGGGTAGCCTTTTTGTCGCCGCCGCGGCGGAAACGGAATGAGGATCCGAAGGAGCAGGAGGGAAAAGCATGCTGGTCGACCTGGGAACGACGGGATCGGAACGAGCGTCTATCGCCCAGGCCCTGCTATGCACCAGTTTCGCTTTGAAGCACAAATAAGGGCATAAACTGCCCTTATTTGTCTACACCAGCTGTTTCCTAATCCAGCGTGAACGGCGCAAGGTTCGTCGGCAATGCAGCCGGGGGCGTGCAAGTGCTCTGCATCTCATAGAAGCGACCCGCATCAGAAGCATCGTGGAAGCCCCACATCGCCTCCAGCACGTGGTAAGCCAGCTCGCCGCTGGCGCGGTGCGGCCGTTCGTGCAGCAGGGCGCTGGCCATGTCGGCCGGGCCGATGCCGCGGCTGTTCTCGGCGTAGCCGGGAAGCAGCGGCACCTCGGTCCAGGCTTCTTCGCCGATCCGGCGCAGCTTCACCGGGCCGCCGAAGGAATTGGGATCGGGCACGAGCAAGGTGCCTTCGGTCCCGTGAATTTCGATCGGCGGCAGCGTACTGCCGCCGAAAATATCGAAGCTGGTGGTCAACGTCACGATGGCGCCTTGCGCAAATTCCAGCGTGCCCGTGACATGGGTCGGTATCTCGACATCAATCGATTGCCCGTACTTTTTCTCGCTGGTAATCGTACGCCGGTCCAGCGCCTTGCCGGTCATGCCGGCGATCCGCTTGATCGGACCCAGCAGTTGGATCAGTGCCGTTAGGTAGTAAGGGCCCATATCGAACATGGGCCCGCCGCCCTTGGCATAATAAAATTCCGGGTCCGGATGCCAAAATTCATGGCCGCGGCTCATCATGAACGCCGCCGCCGAGACGGGCCGTCCGATCGCGCCGTCTTGAATCAGCTTCAGCGCCGTCTGGATTCCGGCGCCGAAGAACGTCTCCGGTGCGCTGCCGACCATGAGCCCGCGCTGACGGGCCGCTTCGAGGACGGCCTTCCCTTCTTCGCGGGTCACGGCGAGCGGCTTCTCCACGTACACATGTTTGCCGGCTTCCAACGCTTTCAGGCAAACCTCGGCATGTGCCGCCGGAATCGTCAGGTTGATCACGATTTGTATGTCGGGATCCTGCAGCAGCTCGTCAACCGAGCTGGCCCGGGGGATGTGATATTGTTTGGCTTGCTCCCGCGCCCGGTTCACGTCGAGATCGGCGCAGGCCACAAGATCAAGCACCTCGAACTTCGCGCAATTTTCCATGTAGATGCCGCTGATTTTGCCGCAACCGATAATCCCCACCTTGATCTTGTCCATTATTGGCTATCCCCCATGCCCGTATAGTTGTTCTGGCTCCGCGTGCTTCCGCCTTGCGACTCCAAGGCTAGCCGCTTGCCTTCCGCCGCCCACAGCATCCCGCGGGTCATCATTTCCTTCACCGGCGGCAGGTCGACGATATCGGCATGATGTCCCAGCGAATTATAGTACACTCGTCCGAGGCCCCAGCGTTTCGTCCACACGACGGGCATATCAACCGGTTTGTTCAGGCGGTGAGGGCCGTCAACGACCGGGAAACGGGTGGTGGCCAGCACCTCGACCGCGGGATCGACATGCAGGTAATACTGCTCCGTCTGGACGCGAAAGTCTTCGATTCCTTCCACAAGCGGACTGGAATTGGCGATGATTTCGACCTTGTAATCGACTCCGTCGTTGCCCGGGTGGGCGACCCATTGTCCGCCGGTCATAAATTGCCAATCGACGTTGTTCCGGAACGAATCGCACATCCCGCCATGGCAGCCGGCCAGGCCAGTTCCCGCCTGCACCGCCGCCGACACGTTATTCACCAGCTCCTGGGCGATGGTTCCCATCGTCCACACCGGCACGATCAAATCAAGACCAAGCAGCTTTTCCGCATCGGCATAAGCCTCCAGGGTATCGGAGACCTCCACCTCAAATGCATGCTCCCGCAGAGCGCCGGCGAAGATTCCGGCTACCTGTTCCGGCTCGTGTCCATCCCAGCCGCCCCAGACGATTAATGCTTTTTTCATTTCACTTATCCTTCTCTCCTATAAGGTATGTTTCCTCCGGAAACATTTCGGTTGCTCACCTAGCTGTTGGTTTTGCTAACGGACACCAGAGACGTTATTAACCTCCACTTGTGTAGTCGCGGTTATTAACGGACCGAGGAGCCCTTATTTCGGAGATAAGCGTCCAAATGTACGCTATAAGAGCCTAACAAGGTCCCTGAAGTCCGTTACACCGGGAAATACCCGGGAAATTGACCAATAAGGTCGCTACGGTCCGTTAAGTCTCCGAGTCGGACGAACATTCCGATGTTAGTTCACACAGGTCGAGCCGTATTCCGGTATTAGCTCCCGGCCGGGGCGGCATTTCCGGTGCCCCAGGCCCCATAATCTGCCCGATCTCCGTATTAGCCCCTCGAGCCGGCCACATTTCCGGGCGAAGTCGCCGGATCCGCTGTATCGGTTCGAGGTTACATTTCCGAGATGTCGACCCATCGCCGCTCCGCGACCGAACGCTCGACCGCTTCCAGCACCGCCTGGCACTGTACGCCTTCGCGGAAGCTGGGCACGGGCTGGCGGCGTTCGCGGATCGCCGAAGTCAGCTCAAGCATCTCGTGCGTGAACGTGTGCTCGAACCCGATCGTGTGCCCCGGCGGCCACCATGCTTCGGCGTAGGCGTGCGCCGGATCGGTCGCAAGCACGCGCCGAAAGCCTTGAACATCGGCTTCATCGGAGGTGAAGTACACCTCGAGCTCGTTCATCCGCTCGAAATCGAATTTTACGCTCCCCAGGCTGCCGTTGATCTCGAAAGCATTCGTCGAACGGTGGCCGGCGGCGAACCGGGTCGCTTCAAAGCTGCCCAATGCGCCGTTTGCGAATCGGGCCAGGAATAACGTGGCGTCGTCGACCGTGACCGGACCTTTCGGTGCATCCGCGCTGCTTTTGGCGCTGAGGCCCGTCATATTTTCGGCCAGCGGCCGCTCCTTGATAAACGTCTCGCTCATGCCGATGACTTCGCGAATATCCCCGACCAAATAATGGGCGAGGTCGATCAAATGGGCGCCCAAATCGCCGTGGGACCCCGAGCCGGCAACGTCTTTTTGCAGCCGCCAGACGAGCGGGAAGGACGGATCAAGGATCCAGTCTTGCAGGAACCAGGCCCGGAAATGGTAGATCTGGCCCAACCGGCCGCTCTGCACCAGCTCCTTGGCCAGCTTGACTGCCGGCGAGAAGCGGTAGTTGAAGCCGACCATATGGGCGACCCCGGCTGCTTCGGCCGCATCCAGCATCTCGCGGGCATCCTTTAATGTAAGCGCTAACGGTTTCTCGCAAAAAATATGCTTGCCCGCCCGGGCCGCCGCAAGGGCAATTTCTTTGTGGGCATCGCTGGGCGCATTGATGTCGATCAGGTCGATATCGTCCCTGGCGACGAGCTCCCGCCAATCCGTGACGATTTCGCGCCAGCCCAGGTGATTCGCGGCCTCTTGCACCGCTTCCTCATTGCGGCCGCATAATACGGCCATCTCCGGCTTTAAGGCACCGGGAAAAAACATCGGCAGCGCCCGGTAAGCGTTGCTGTGGGCTTTGCCCATAAACTTGTAACCGATCATTCCGACACGCAGCGGGTTCATCGAATTCCTCCGTTTCGCGGGTAGATGAATTGCTCTTTATTCAAGAATCATTATAAATAGATTCCCCCGATTTCTCTCGCCAGTTTATGCGGAATCCTGGACAAAATATGCGTTTTTCCACTTTTTGCGGAAATCGTTCAACTCTCCGAGTGGCGCAGGCTGGAAGGGATGCAGCCCCGAATCTCCTTGAATACGCGGTTAAACGTACGAATGCTGTTGAAGCCGCACTCCAGGGCAACTTCCATGATGCTGAGATCGCTGGTCAACAGCTGGTGCTCGGCGCTTAATACCCGTACCGTGTTGAGGTAAGTTTTGAAGTTCATGCCGATGGCGGCTTTGAAGGACCGGCTGAAATGGGAAGGTTCCATAGCAAAATGCTCCGCCATGAACGCAACATTTAGTTCCTCGTGGTAATGGTCCTCGATATAGGACAAAATTTGCTGCATCCGTTCCCGGCGGGATTCGGTTTTCTCCTTGGTCGAACGGTCCATCGGCAAGGTGCCCGCGTATCTTTGCAAACTGCCGCACAGCTTTAATATCCCGGCCTTCAGCAGCAGCAACGAGCCGGGTTCTCGTTCGTTTTTCTCCCGGATCAGCTCGTCCAGCAGCTTGTCTACAGCCTCCAGACCCGGGGTGTTCGCCGGAATAAAAGGGGAAGCGAACCGAAAGTCGACCGGCCAGCTCTTGGACATCGTGATCCATTCGGGCTTGCAGATGAGAATGACGATTTCCGATTCCAATCCCCGGCTGTCGAAAGTGTGGATGTCGTTGCTGCCGCAAATCACCATGTCGCCTTGCCGGAGCAAGCGGCTTTCTTCGTTAACGCCGATCCGGATCTCGCCGGATGCGACATAAATAAACTCGATCTCGGCGTGGAAATGGGGATAAAACGTGATGTTGGTGCTCTGATAGATATCCATCGGAAGCTCGGGATCCAGTTTCCAGTTTTGATAGAACGATTTCACGTGACTCACTCCGCGTCGTTGAGATGGTTTTACCTCCTAAATGTACTGCATTTCGGCCGGAGAATCCTCTTTTTTATTTCGAGAATAGAAGGAAGAGCTTGGACATAGGATGAAAGTACGATAGATATAAAAAATGGCAATTATGGAGGATATATGAACGGTCGCTGGGTCAAAATATTTCAAATTGCCGTGACCTATATCGGTACGGTAGTGGGCGCCGGGTTTGCGTCGGGACAATCGATCATGCAGTTTTTTACGATTTACGGTCCGGTTGGCGCCGCAGGCATCATCGTTTCGACTTTGCTCTTCATGTGGCTGGGTACGAAAATGATGATATACGCCCATCGAATCCAGGCCTTTTCGTACCAGGAATTCAACGATCATTTGTTTGGCCGCCTGTTCGGGAAGGTTGCCAATTTCATGACTTTGCTGATCCTGCTTGGGGTTACCGCCGTGATGTTGTCCGGCACCGGTTCGATTTTTGCCGAGCAGCTCCAGCTTCCCTATCAACTAGGCATCGTGATCAGTATCGGTTTAAGCTACCTGGTCATGACCAAGGAAATGAACGGCATCGTCATCGTGAACGCGCTTGTCGTTCCGATGATCCTTCTGTTTACGAGCTTGATTGCGTTCCGGGCGATTCGACCCGAGGGCCTTCTGGAGATGAACGGTTGGCAGCTGCAGCAGTTGGAAGGGTATCGCTGGGTCCTTAGTCCGTTTGTCTATGCTGCCTTGAACTTTGCCTTTATTCAGGCGGTGATGGTTCCGCTAGGCAGCGAGGTTCAGGAGGAGAGCACCTTGAAATGGGGAGGGATTTGGGGAGGCGTCGGACTTGGGGCGATGTTGCTGGTCTACCATTTTGCCTTGAATTCCCGGATGCCCGAGATGCTCGGCTATGACATTCCGATGGCCGAAATCGTGCGCGATCTGGGCCCGTTTTTGCACGTACTGTTTTTGCTGGTGATCTACGGCGAAATCTTCACGACGCTGATCGGCAACGTATTTGGGGTCACGCGGCAGCTGCAGAGCCTCTACAAGGTGCCCAAAAACGCAACCCTGTTCGCCGTTTTGCTTGCTTGCTTCTTGATTAGTCAGGCCGGCTTTGCTTCCTTATTAACGTATCTGTATCCGTTGTTTGGCTATATTGGCATGCTGCTGCTCATTCTGCTGGCGTTCCGGCGGTTGCCGAAACGTTGACTTCATGCTTGCTGCCTTGCGGTTACGGGATACCTTCCCCTCCTTTCCATTCACTGCTGAAAATATCACGGAACCTCTTTTCCGGCTGGTTTATACTGGGAGAAACCGTTCATTTCCCGAGCAATAAACCTTAAATTTGGCCAATCGCAACCTAGGGTTGACAGATTGCCAGCTTCGCTTGATGGTTCGGGGACGGAGGAGCGGCTATGATGGAGGCGGGGTGATGAATATGGATTTTGCAGAAAAGCTGCAGAACTATCGGAGACAAAAAGGAATGTCCCAGGAAAATCTGGCGGAAGCGATCGGCGTATCGCGGCAGGCCGTATCGAAGTGGGAGTCGGGTCAATCGTACCCGGAAACGGATAAAATGATTGCCTTATGCGAGTTGTTTCAGGTTAGCATGGATCATTTGGTCCGGAATATGCCGGAGGAGAATCAGAAGTTGCTAAAAGGAACCTCTTCTTCCGCCGCTCCGTATCGTTATCATTACGAATATAAAAGCAAGGTTACCTGGTTTGGCGTTCCGCTTATTCACATCAATATAGGACGCGGCCTCTACGTCGCGAAAGGCGTGATTGCGATCGGCAATATTGCCGTTGGCGCCGTGTCGTTAGGACTCCTCGCGCTTGGCGGCATAAGCCTTGGAGTGATGGCGGCGGGTCTGATCAGCCTGGGTGCGCTGGCCTTGGCCCTGCTCCTGGCTATGGGCGCTTTGGCGGCCGGCTTCGTCGCTGCCGGCGGAGCTGCGGTGGGCGTACTGGCTTTCGGCGGTTTATCCTTAGGCGTTTATGCATTCGGCGGCTTGGCTATTGCATCAAGGATTGCCATCGGGGGGTATGCCAGCGGGCATATCGCCATCGGCGATGCCGTCAGGGGCGCGTATACCCTGGCCATCCAAAACGATGACTTCGCCAGCATTCACGCTGATCAGGTGAAGACTTTGATTGCCCAGGAATATCCAAAAATGTGGAAACCGCTGGCGGAATGGATCGTTGCCATGTTCCGCGGATAACGCATAACAAGAATTACGGCCCCCTTCTCTTGAAGGGGGCTGTTTGCGTTGAAACCGGGGCCTTCGGGAACGGTTGAACCAGGGTTGACAGGAAATGAAAGGGAACTATAATAAAAGTAAACTACGAGTTTACTTTTATGCACTATAGTGCATTTTATGGGGGGAATCCTTTGGGAAGCCAGGAGCGCAAAGAAAAAGCCCGCGAACAGCGCAGGCAGGATATTATTGAGGCGGCGGAAAAGGTATTTTTTGATAAAGGCTACGATCTAGCGACGATGGACGACGTCGCGAGAGCGGCAGAATTCAGCAAAAGGACGCTATACGTCTACTTTAGCAGCAAGGAACAAATCTATTTCGAAATCATGACCCGCGGGTACAAACAACTGCTCCAAATGTTGAGAGACGACAAGGAGAAAGGGGACCGTTCCGATGCCATTGGAGAACTCAAGCAGATGGCCTTGACGTTACATCGGTTCAGCCTTATGTATCCCGACTATTTTCGCGCGATCATGGAATACGAAAACGGGGAGCTTGATTTTAAGAATGACGTTCCGGACCCGTCCCGGGAAGCTTGCTACGAACTCGGCGAACAGGTCATGGGCAGTCTCATCGGAATTTTGAACAAAGGAATTGCGGAAGGATCCATGCGTCCCGATATCCATCCGGAGAATACCGCGCTCGTGTTATGGGCGTGCACCGTTGGCGTATTTAATACTGCGGGAAAGAAAGGAAACTACATTCGTAACTACTACAAGACGACGCCAGAGGAATTTGTGGCGGAAGCTTATGCGCTGCTGATTCGTTCGATCCGGTCCGGACAAGGAGAGGGCGACCGATGAGGCCGAAAAAAGGGAGAGGTCGAGTGAGGATGATCGTAGCGGGAACCGGCATTTTCATCGTTGCGGCGTTTACGGCGCTGCTTCTGATCAGCGGGATAGGGACATCGCCGAAATATCTTGAACCGTGGCAACCCGAATACGCGCAGCAGGTAGACGATCCGCGGATTCGCTTGGTTGCACGCGGCCTGCTCGCAGCGAGCGGGCATAACATGCAGCCTTGGAAGATTCGGCTGGACCCTGCGGATTCGAGCGTATTTGATTTGTATGCCGATTCCGGGCGACTGACGCCCGAGGTGGATCCGTTAGCCCGGCAAATGATGGTGACCCAGGGGACGTTTCTGGAGTACGTGCGCATTGCCGGGCTTCAGGCGGGGGATGATGCGGAGATTCGGCTGTTCCCGGAAGGAGAATACGACGAGCGGGATTTGAAGGCCAGCATGGAGAAGAAGCCAGTGGCGCGCATTACGTTGTCGCAAGCCGGGCCGCGAACCGAGCCGTTATATCCGTTATTGTTTTTGCCGGATACGAACCGGGGAGCCTACAAACCGGGCAAGCTTTCTTCCGAAGCCACGGCAATGCTTGAAGGAATCGGCGACGAGTACGGGGTGCAGGTTGCGTTGTACCAGGATGAGAACGACGTTCAGAGGCTTGGCGGGTACGCGATTCAAGCCGCTAAGATCGAGGCGGGCGTAAGACGGGTGATGAAGGAAACGGAGCTTATATTTCGAGCCAACGAGCGTGAGAAAAATAAATACCGTTACGGCTTTTCCGTCGAGGGACAAGGAACTCAGGGCCTCATGCGGCATCTGATGCAGGGAATGGTTACGTTATTTCCGTCCCTGAACGCCGGCCAAGCTGCAGCCGATACGTTCGTCAAGTCAACCGTAACTTCGGTTGAAGGCACGTCGGCTTATGCCATGATCATAACTTCCGCTAATACCCGATCTTCCCAGGTTCAAAGCGGTATGGCATACAGTCGCTTGATCCTGGAAGCGCATCGATTGGGCCTGGCCGTCCAGCCGTTAAGCCAAGCCTTGGAAGAGTACCCGGAAATGAAGGCTCTGTACGACGGCATCCATCGCGATTATGCCCCCGGCGGGGGCACGATTCAGATGCTCGTCCGGGTGGGTCGTCCCACCCGGGAAGCCCCGTTAAGTATGCGCCGGGACGTCATGGATCTGATGGTGGGGAAATAGGCATTGCGTGACTTTGGGGTTAAGGTCCGGAAGGTTCTTGTTGCCCGTTCCGGGGAACGAATAATCGGGCATGCAAGAAGGAATAGCCGTATACAGCCCCTAGTGCCAGAAAATAGGACAAATAGGTCCAGCCGATATTCCAACCGTTTCCGTATTGAATCTTTTTCAGGCAGACGTATACGAACTCGGCACCGGTCAATAAAGCGGCAGAACCAGCGATCATCAAGGCGGCATTGAAACGGAACCGGGTACGGAAAATGAAGTGAAGCATCCAGCCCGCCACGATCGGATAGATCCCAAGGTTAAACGGTATGGTGGTTACGGATTCCATGTGATCCGGATGTAACTGCCACCATTTGGTATAAACGCCGAAGTCGTTGAACAGCAGCGACATGAACCCGCCGAAGGAAAGGCGAGCAGCATCGCTTTTTTGTCCCGATATATCAGAAAAGCGCCGGCAATCCAGGGAACCAGGAATCCGGCGATGATATTAATCAGCAACATGATCACCCCAGTAACAGTTTATCCAGATTTTGGTTTATTCAACTGGATCGGCAAATTTTCCTCCAACCCCTTAAGTTGGAACCGGGATCATGACGTCTCTGTAAGTTCTTTGAAATTATTTGAATATTTCATGAAAGATAACCAAACTTCCCCGAAAACGGCCGTCCGCTAGTACATATTGGGTTGAGGCCGGATCAACCCTTCTTATATAATACGGGCTGAGTTGAATTGGGGGTTGATAAGATTGAAATGGACGATCGGTTTGCGCAATCTCAAGACGGGCCTAGCCATCTGTTTGTGCGTGATCATTGCCGCGTTAATGCGCCTGGAATATCCTTTCTATGCAGCGATCGCAACGATCATTTCCATGGAAAATTCGGTCACCAACTCGTTTACAGCCGGGAAACACCGGACGATGGGGACATTCGTCGGGGCGATCGTCGGTGCGGGTTTCGCCATGATCGAACCGGGAAACGCGGTGTATTGCGCGATAGGCGTCATCGTCGTGATTTATGTCTGCAATTTGCTGAAATGGAACAAGTCGATATCGATCGGTTGTATCGTTTTTTTAGCCATCATGCTTAATCTCCAGCCGGGCGAAAGCCCTATCTTCTATGGCATTAACCGGATCACGGACACGCTGATCGGGATTGCGGTTGCCGTCGTCGTCAACTTGGTCGTTTTTCCGCCTAAACATGAAGCCGATTTGGAAAAGGCGCGCAAAGCGGTCGCCAAACGGATGGCCGATTTGTTCGGGCAAATCACGACATGCCGGGAAGCCGTCGATTTGAAAAGCTTTCGCGCGGAGTTAAACGGCTTGGAGAAGTATTATCAGCTATGCAAAGAGGAGTTCCATTTGACGCGAGATCTAAGCGAATCGATGGATCACATCGGCAAAGAAATTGAATCGTATCGCCATATCTATGAGCATTTGGTGATTTTGCAGCAGTTGCTGAGCGAGCATCGACAGTTGCTGCTCGACACCGATCAAGAGCGGAGCGACTCGGCAACGGCGGGAACCAGCGGCGAAGAGCTGCGGTACAAAATCGAAACCGTTTATGCGTACCACGCGGATTGGATCTACGCCGAGCTGCAGAAGCTGGGACTACCGCTTCCGATTAAGGAGCGAAGCCGTCTCCAGACGAAAGCGGAGCTTAAAATATCGTAACGAACGAAAGCAGCCTCCCCGGAGGCTGCTTTCTTGTTATATACTACTTATCATAACCATGAACGATAAGGTAGCAGAGCGAAGGAGATCCATAACCGATGAATACTGACCGCATCACCATTCCGCCTGGTTTTTGGGTGGGACTGCAGCTATTGGAAATCGATCCTTTTGAGGTGGCTAGACAAGCACGGCTGACGCTCACGCGTTTGACGGATCCGGTGGCCGTCACCACGGCGCAATATTTTCGGATATGGCAGACCTATGCCGACTTGATGGGCGATACCGCCAAAGCCGTTGTGAAGCTGGCGGCTACGTTTGAATCGGATCTCTATCCGCCAACCGTTTTAGCGACCTATCATGCCCGGAATTACCGGGATGCGTTGTACGGAATGGCGCGTTACAAACCCATGTGTCCTCCGGAAACCTTGCTGGTCAACGAAACGGGATCGCACTGTACCTTGGAGTTGAAGGGTGGGGCGAGTGAGCTTACCGGCCCTCCCGTGCTGATCGGAACGACGATGGCCTTTCTCCTTGAGCTTGGACGTCGGGGGACCGGACAACCCATCAAGGCCCGTTCCGTGGAATTTTCCGGCTCCGTGGGCGACGTAAAGGCGTTGGAAGCTTATTTCGGGTGCCGGGTCACCACCGGTTCGAACGGAAACCGGCTGATGCTGGATCGAAGGGATTTGGACCGGCCGTTTGTTTCTTATAACCAGGAATTGCTGGAGATTCTGTCCCCTGTGTTGGATCGGTCACTTGATGAGAAACGATCGCGTTCGATCGCGGAGGCGGTTTGCCGGACTCTGAAGCGCGGATTAGGTGAAGGACGTTTGGACATTCGCTTTGTGGCGAAGGAGCTGGGCATGAGCGACCGCACCTTGCAGCGCCGGCTGGCAGACGAAGGCACTACGTTCAAGCAGCTGCTGAACCAGGCTCGGCACGAGCAGGCCCGGGCGTATTTGGCGAATCCCGAGCTGAACATCAAAGAAGTCGCTTTCTTGGTCGGATATGAGGACCAGAACTCGTTTTACCGCGCTTTCCGTCTCTGGGAAGGAGATACGCCTTCGAACTGGCGCTCCGCTCTATTGGGGAGGAGACCGTCCTGACAGATGGCGCCAGATCCAAGGATTTTGTCGCTGTACGCTAGTTACCGAACGAGCCCGACCCGGTAACATAATCTCTATCCAGACGCCGGAGTGCTGCCATCTGGGCATCCCGCCGGCTTGTCGCGAATACAGCAAAAGGAGACATACATCCATGGATATGGGATTAGGCAACAAAACGGCTTTAGTCACCGGGTCAACGAAGGGGATAGGGAGAGCCACCGCTTTCGAGCTTGCGCGAGAGGGCGTTCACATACTGGTCAATGGCCGGGATCCGGAAGAGGTCGAGCGAACCGTACGGGAGTTGAAGCAGGAGTTCCCGGCAACTTCGCCGCAGAACGCTTCAGCCGATTTGGTGGACCCGCAGCAAAGAAACGCCTTGTTGGAGCGGTATCCCGAGGTGGATATTTTGATTAACAATATGGGGATCTACGAAATCATGTCTTATGAAGACGTGAACGATGAGGTCTGGGAAACTTATATTCGGACGAATGTCCTTGCCGCGAACGCTTTGACGAAGTTCTATCTGTCCAAGATGCTGAAAAATAACTTTGGCCGAATCCTGTTCATGGCCAGCGAGGAAGCGGTGATGCCCTCGGGACAAATGCCTCAGTACGGCATGACCAAATCCATGTTATTGTCGCTTTCCAAAAGCCTTTCCAAACTGACGGCCGGAACGGATGTCACCTCGAACACGATCATGCCGGGACCCACGCTATCCGAAAAGGTGCAACGGATCATCGAACAGCTGTATCCGGAAGACCTGGCATTTGCGGAGAAGGAGAAAAAATTCATGGCCGCAAACCTGGCGCATTCCGAGTTGCAGCGGTTTATTCGTCCGTTCGAAATCGGCCGATTGGCTGTTTTCTTATGCAGCCCCCATGCCTCGGCATTTAGAGGCTCCCCGGTCCGCATGGACGGAGGTATGGTACCTACGATCTTTTAACGAAAAAAGGGGATGTCCCCAGAGCCCTTAAAGGCTTTGGGGCCGTCCCCTTATTTTATGCAAAATAGTGTCCTGCTTCGAGATCGGCGATCAATCCGGGTTGCACCGGTTTCCAGCCAAGAAGCTCGCGGGTTGCCGGACCCGCTTGCGCCGTGTTGTATAAGCTTGTGATGTCATATGCCGCAATGGCGCCAAGAAAACCGAAATGGGCAGCAGCTTCTTCGGAGGTTATGCTGACCGCAGGCACGTTCAGTTGCCGTCCGATCGCCTCGGCGATCTCACGGAGCGGAATGCCTTCGTCGCCGGCGCCAAGCAGCCGTGAACCCGCCGGGGCGGACTCCAGCGCAAGGCGGTACAGAACCGCCGCATCCAGGCGATGAACCGCCGGCCAACGATTCGTGCCGTCGCCGATGTAGGCGGCAAAGCCCTTTGCCCGGGCGATGTTGATCATCATGGGCACAAATCCCCGATCCCCTTCGCCGTGTACGGACGGAGCAAGCGAGACGATGGATGCCCGAATGCTCCGCTCTGTCATGGCGAGCACCGCTTGATCCACGGCATGCCCATTGGCGTGAGCCGTGGTTATGAACGGCTTCCCGGATCCTTCGAGCGCGGCGCCCATGACTTCGACGGCACGCAAATCCAGAGCCAACGCGCCTTCAAAGTCGGAGAAATCGTTGGTGAACGCCAGGTGAATCACGCCGTCCGCAGCCGCGGCGGCGCCGCGCAGCGTATCGAGATCATCCAGCGTGCCGTAAAGCGCTTCGGCGCCCGCCGCCTGTAATCCCGCGGCTTTCTTTTCAGTTCGGCAAAGACCCGTCACAGTATGTCCCGCGCTGATCAGTTCCTGTACGACCGCGGAGCCGATATACCCTGTGGCTCCTGTTACAAACACATGCATCATGAGTTCCTCCTTCACAAGTTGACTGCTTAAACAAGTTAAGCATAAACTATGAAGTGAACTCTAGGGCAAGCGGCCCAAAGGAGAAATGAGGATGAAAATTCAGGAACTGGCCGACAAGATGGGATTGACGATCCATACGATCCGCTATTATGAAAAGGAAGGCTTGCTGGATGAGCGACATGTCCGACGGGAAAGCAACAATTACCGCAACTATTCGGAAGAGGCCGTCGAGCGGTTGAAGCTGATCAAGAAGTTTCAGTCCATCGGCTGTTCGCTGGCCGAACTGAAGAACGTGCTGCAAGACCACGACGCCAATGCGCGCACGAACGAGCAGATTATAGATTGGATTCGCGGCAAGATAAGGGAGATCGAAAGCAAAAAGGAAGAATACGACCAGATGCTGGACACTCTTAACAAGATGCTGGAGTATAGGGCTTTGCTCATGGTTGATCCGCAAAAAGCCCAAGAGATGCTCAAAGGCTGGCAAGCCGGTACTTCCGGTGGTGTAGACAAAATAAAAAACCCTTGATCCAATCAAGGGTTTTTGGTGTTACCAAATATCGAGACGACAGGATTTGAACCTGCGACCTCTTGCTCCCGAAGCAAGCGCTCTACCAAGCTGAGCCACGTCTCGTCATCAGTAATATTAAATTTGGGGGAAACATTAATACATTATACACTTTTGAGTGAAACTGTAAAGGGGTTCGTCGGTGAAAAATTTGCGAACGCAGGGAGCGCGAACCGGCATTGACGATCCGTGGCATTATTTATATAATGATTGATAATCCAATTCTATATTGTGGAACTTTGAAGAGGAATAGTAATTTGGATTCCGCCATCCAGAGAGCCGGCGTAGGGTGCAAGCCGGTTGGGGAATGCAGATGAACTCGCCTTGGAGTTATGATGCGCAAATCATCATCGTTTTGCCCGCGTTAAGGGTGCAAAGGGAGCTAGGACAAAGCATGTCCGACGCTAACTAGGGTGGTACCACGGGAAATTTCCTCTCGTCCCTAGCGATCATACGCTACGGGTCGGGAGGTTTTTTTATTTACAAGGTTGTTTATGGATCTAGAAAATATTTGGTTGTTCAAGGAGGATTTTGAATTATGGCGGACCACAACGTGCCCCATGACGTTTATCGGGCCCAGGCCATCGAACCGAAATGGCAGGCTTACTGGGATGAGCATCACACATTCAAAACGCGGGAGGAGTCGGGCAAACCGAAGTTTTATGCGCTCGACATGTTCCCTTATCCATCGGGGGCGGGCCTTCACGTAGGCCATCCGGAAGGTTATACGGCCACGGATATCGTCTCCCGCTTTAAACGGATGCGCGGTTACAACGTGCTGCATCCGATGGGCTGGGACGCCTTCGGATTGCCGGCAGAGCAGCATGCGCTCGACACGGGCGAACATCCGCGCGACATTACGGTCAAGAATATCAACAACTTCCGGCGTCAAATCAAGTCGCTGGGTTTCTCCTACGACTGGGACCGCGAGATCAGCACGACCGATCCGGATTACTACAAATGGACGCAATGGATTTTTATCCAGTTGTATAAAAAAGGGCTGGCGTATGTGGCCGAAGTTCCGGTCAACTGGTGCCCGGCGCTGGGAACGGTGTTGGCCAACGAAGAGGTCATCGACGGCAAGAGCGAGCGCGGCGGCCATCCGGTCATCCGCAAACCGATGCGCCAATGGGTGCTGAAGATTACCGAATACGCCGAACGGCTGTTGGAAGACCTCGAGGAGCTGGACTGGTCGGAAAGCATCAAGGATATGCAGCGCAACTGGATCGGGAAATCCGAAGGGGCCGAGGTCGTGTTCGACATCGAAGGCCAGGACACCTCGCTGACCGTCTTCACGACGCGCCCGGATACGCTGTTCGGGGCGACCTATGCGGTGCTTGCGCCGGAGCATGAACTGGTCAAGGCGATCACGACCGATGCTCAGCGCGAGGCGGTTCAAGCCTACCAAGATCAGGCTGCTCGCAAAAGCGATCTGGAGCGGACCGACCTGGCCAAGGAGAAAACCGGGGTGTTCACCGGCGCGTACGCGATCAATCCGGTGAATGGCGCGAAGCTGCCGATCTGGATTGCCGACTACGTGCTGGCGGGTTACGGAACCGGCGCGATCATGGCCGTACCGGGGCATGATGAACGCGACTACGAATTCGCGAAGCAGTTTGATCTGCCGATCGTCGAGGTGGTTGAAGGCGGCGATCTGTCGAAAGAAGCTTATACGGGCGACGGAGTGCATGTGAACTCCGGATTCTTGGACGGATTGGGCAAAGAAGAAGGGATCAAGAAAATGATCTCCTGGTTGGAGGAGAACGGCAAAGGCCGCGGCAAAGTCACTTACCGCTTGCGCGACTGGTTGTTCAGCCGCCAACGGTATTGGGGGGAACCGATCCCGATTCTGCATCTGGAAGACGGCACGATGAAGCCGGTACCGGAAGATCAGTTGCCGCTTGTCCTGCCGGACGTCGACGCGATCAAACCGTCGGGTACCGGGGAGTCGCCGCTGGCGAACGTAACCGACTGGGTGAACACGGTAGATCCGGAAACGGGCAAGCCGGCGCGCCGCGAAACGAATACGATGCCGCAGTGGGCCGGCAGCTGCTGGTATTACCTGCGTTATATCGATCCGCATAACGACAAGGAACTGTGCTCGAAAGAGAAGCAGCAGGAATGGCTGCCGGTCGACCTGTACATCGGCGGGGCCGAGCATGCGGTGCTTCACCTGCTTTACGCCCGCTTCTGGCACAAAGTGCTGTACGATCTCGGCGTGGTATCCACCAAGGAACCGTTCCATAAGCTGGTAAACCAAGGGATGATTCTCGGCACCAACAACGAGAAAATGAGTAAATCCCGCGGCAACGTCATCAATCCGGACGAGATCGTAAACGAATACGGCGCGGACACGCTGCGCGTCTATGAAATGTTCATGGGACCGCTGGAAGCGACCAAACCATGGAACGCTAGCGGCGTGGAAGGCATTCACCGCTTCCTGTCCCGCGTATGGCGCTTGTTCGTTGCCGAAGACGGCAGCCTGAATCCGAAGATTACGGCGGAAGGCGGCAGCGACGAATTTAAACGCACCTGGCATAAAACGATCAAGAAAGTTACGGAAGATTTTGAAAACCTGCGCTTTAACACGGCGATCAGCCAGTTGATGATCTTCGTCAACGAGGCTTACAAAACGGAAGCCGTACCGAAAGCGGCAGCCGAGCAATTCGTGCAGCTGCTGTCCCCGCTGGCGCCGCATTTGGCAGAAGAGCTGTGGGAACGCCTTGGCCATGCCGGTACGATTACGTATGAACCGTGGCCGGCGTATGACGAGGCTTGGACAGTAGAAGCCGAGGTGGAAATCGTCGTGCAGGTGAACGGGAAAATCGTCGACCGTACGAAAATTTCCAAGGACTTGGATCAGGCGGCGATGCAGGAACATAGCTTAAGCCTGCCAAATGTGCAGCAGGCTGTGGCCGGGAAAACGATTCGTAAAGTAATTGCCGTACCGGGCAAGCTGGTGAATATCGTCGTCGGATAAAACTTTCCACCCGCGAAGTTCGCAATGCGGTCAGGAGATGGAAGACGCCCCCGATCCGTCCGGCGGTTTGATGCCGGCAAGGGGGCCTTCGCTTTCCGGACACGGCGTTGCGTGATCCGCTGACGGCGGTGAGGAGTCCGGAAGCCTCGGGTGAAACCGCGCATGCACCTTTCCGATATCTTCATCGTATTTGCGGTGCGTCGTTTCGATCAGGCGGGCAAATACCCCGCGCAGACCGGATTCGAGCACGGCGATGCCTTCGGCGGTAACTCCGCCGGGAACGGCAACCCGCTCGATCAGTTCCTCCGGGCTCAGGCTGCCTTCGGTTAACAGTTTGCCGGTGCCAAGCAGCATTTCCGAGCCAAGCTCAATCGCCTCGGCATAACCGATTCCCGTTAGCTCGGCGGCCGACTCGGCCCAAAGCTGCAGCATATATGCAACGAAAGCCGGACCGCAGCTTGACAGATCAGATGCGATTCGGGTTTCGCTCTCTTTGAGGGTGACCGGCTTGCTGATCGAGGACATCAGCTGCTCCAGCAGCAGCCGGTCTTCGGGGCGAATCCGCTTGCCGTACATGCAGAGCGAAGCGCCGCTGTGAACGGAATGCGTGATGCTGGGAATGATTTTGGCGACTTTCGAAGGAATGGCCGCTTCTAAAGTTTCGACCTGAACGGGGCTGGTAATCGACACGACGATCTGCTTATCGTCGAGCACGTCCCGGATTTCCGCGATCACTTCGGGGTAATCCAGGGGTCTGATGCACAAGAAGACGATTTTGCTTCCCTGTACAGCTTCGGCGTTGCTGCCGTAAGCCTGCAGTCCGGGATGGCGCTGAACCAGCCATTTGGTCTTGTAGGGAGAGCGGTTGCTGGCACAAATGTTATGCGGGAGCAGCGCGCCGGAACGCAAAAATGCGTCGATGAGCAGGCTTCCCATGGATCCGGTTCCGATGAAGGCGACTTTCATCCGGCTTCCCCTTTCCGTGCTTAACGCACTGTCTTGTTAAAACCGTAAGGTGGATTGCATTCGTTCACGCTTAATAAACGGTTAGTTTGATGCAACGCGAACCTACTTCTGCCGTTTCTACTTCACCTGTATAAATATGTATGCAGCTTGATTGGAACTTCATGACTACCGTCGGATTCCTTTAAGATGTTTAATAGGGGTGTGGAGTTAAAAATGCGGAGGGAACTCGTTTTGACGGCAATGGTTTCGGCTGTGATCGGCGCCGGGTTGATGCTGTTGGCGACGGGCGGTCGCCCGCCTGCCGGGATCGAAGGCTGGACGCCGGTCAACGCCGAAGTGAGTACGGCGTTGGGCCAAGAGAGCGCGGGAGCAGGAAGCAAGGCTCCCGTTGCCGCGAGCGGCGGCAGCGATAGCGTTACGCAGCAGGAGGCTGCGGTGGGCCAGCCTAGCGAGAATGAGGCCGGGAACGGCTCGGTTGGGGAGGCCGGCGGCAGCCCGGGAACGACGGCATCGACAGCCGGAGGAGACGCGGGGCCAGGTGCCGCGGCCGCCGGGGCTGGCGGAACCGTGAACTCAACGGACGGGATCGGCGAGTCCGCCAGCTCCACCGATACCGGAAGGATCAGCATCAATCGGGCCGGGTTGGCCGAGCTGCAGGAGATCCCGGGAATCGGCGAGAAGAAAGCGCAGGCGATCCTCGAATACCGCAAAACGCATGGCACGTTTGCCTCCATCGACGAATTGACCCAGGTGAAAGGGATCGGGGATAAAATGCTGGAGAAGATGAAGCCTTACATCGGGCTGTAGGCCGGTGTGATCGAAAGATGACTTGCGAGGGTGATGATGGGATGAATCCGGACAAACGCAAAGACTGGGATACGTATTTCATGGATATCGCTTATATGGTATCGACGCGGTCGCGCTGCAACCGCCGTCATGTCGGCGCCGTGCTGGTTCAGGGCAAGAAGCTGCTGGGCACCGCCTATAACGGAGCCCCTTCGGGCGTTCCGGACTGCTCGGAGGCCGGCTGTATGATCGCGGAAGAGTATGAGCTCGTAATCGAGGACGGCCAAGAAAAAATGGTGAAGAAGCAGCGCTGCGTCCGCACCATTCATGCCGAGCAAAACCTGCTGTTGTTCACGGACCGGATCGACCGGGAAGGGTCCAGCGTTTACGTCACGGACGAGCCATGCTGGACTTGTGCGAACATGCTAGCCAACAGCGGTATTACGGAGATCGTGTTCCATCGGTCATATCCGAAGGATACCGGCAAAGTGACGGCCATGATGGCGCAAAAAGGAATCGCCTTCCGCCGTCTGGAAGGCTATCAACCGCCGCAGGAAACGATCACGCAAGTAGAAGAATAACCGCATCCATTGATATCAATCATCGAATGAGGAAGCACCCCATTCGCCTTTAGGGCGGATGGGGTGCTTTTTTTTCTTAAGCGCACCAAGGAGGGAGGGGATTCCGATGAACCGGAGACCGTTAATCGCAATCGCTTGCGGCTGGATGGCCGGCAGCGGTTTGGCGGCAGGGTATGCCGGCTGGCGGTTTTGGTTATTTTGGCTGGGTTTGTCGCTGGTTTGCCCGGCTATCATTCTCATCCGACGCCAGTCTTGGCGGAGTTTGATTTTGGTATGGTTGGCTTTTTCGCTTGGAGGGGGCTATTGGCTCTATAACGAAGCGGGGAATCATAGCCGGATCGGGTTGCCTGCGGACGGCCAGGCCGTCCGTCTGGAGGGAACGATCGTGTCGGCGGTGAAGGTGGATGGCGATCGGGCCGATTTTACGCTCAAGGCGAACCGCATATCGCTGAATCCTGCAGGGGGGAGAGCACCCGCCATGCAGGAGATTCCCGGCGGAGAAAAGGTAGCCGTCCAGCTGCGGCTGGCGTCTCCAAGCGAACAGCGTACGGCGGCAACCTGGCGGCGCGGACTTCGGGTTACGCTTGGCGGGACGCTGGAGTCGCCGCAGCCCGCACGCAATTTTGGCGCGTTTGATTACCGCCGGTATTTACATCTGCAGCGGATTCATTGGTTGGTCAAGGTGCCGGGCGCATCCTCGCTGCAGATGGGACAATCCACCCTCGGGGCCGCCGCCGCCATGGGATATATCGATGCGCTGCGCGACCGCCTCGGTGAGCGTATCGAGCGGTTGTTTCCGGGCTGGCAAGCCGGTTATATGAAGGGGCTGCTGATCGGTCTGCAGGATGAGCTGGACCCGGATAAATACTTGGAGTTCACGCAGCTTGGACTCACGCATATTTTAGCCATTTCCGGCAGCCATGTGGCGATTAACGTGGCGCTCGTTCTGGGATTGCTTCGTATTTGCCGGGTGACCCGGGAGACCGCGATCACTGTGGCGTTCTTCTTCGTTCCGGGGTATATGCTGCTCACCGGTTTTTCCCCGTCGGTCATTCGGTCCGGTCTGATGACGATGCTGGGGCTGTATTTGCTCAGGCGCGGGCTGCTGAAGGACAGCCTTAACGTATTGGCGGCCGCCGCGATGCTGATGTTGATCTGGGACCCGTACTATTTGCTGAACGTTAGCTTCCAGCTGTCCTTTGCCGTGACGGCGGGGCTGATCATGTTCGTGCCGCTGCTGGCACCGTACCTCCGCGGGTTGCCGGGAAAAACGGGGAGCGCCGCGGCGATCACGCTGGCAGCCCAGTTGGTGTCTTTTCCATTAACGGCCGTTTATTTCAACCAGTTTTCGCTTTTGTCCATCCCGGCCAATCTATTGCTTGTCCCGGTGATCGGAATGCTGGCGCTTCCGTTAGGAACGGGAGCGCTGGTAATTAGTTTGCTGTCGGTCCGGGTTGGTTCATGGCTGGCCCTCCCGGTACGTTGGCTGAATATAGCGACGTTCGAAGCCACAAGCTGGCTGAGCGCGCGCAGCGGCTTCATGACGTATTGGAAATCGCCTTCGCTGCTTTGGGTGGCGGCTTTTTATGTCGGATGCTACCTGCTGCTCTTTTGGGGGAAAAGGCGCGAACGCCTCGCGGCTGAAGCGATGGCTGGGGCTGGGGCGTGGAAGGATGATGACACGGTTCCTCTGGAGCCCTTGAAAGATGCGGGTTTCTTTTCCAAAAGAGAACGCAGACCGCGTTCTGCCGGGATACGGGGGTTGAAATCCTATCGGGCGCTCGCCGCTGATCTCGGCCGGGGGGCATGGGCTAGGCGCGGTGACCTCCTGCGCTTGACCGTGGCCGCGGGTCTGGTGTGGCTGCTCATCTCCGGTTATCAGCCGGTTTACAGCAAAGGTACGGGCTACATCGAGTTCATCGACGTCGGCCAAGGCGACTGCGCCTTGATCACGACGCCTTCCGGCAAGCATCTGCTGGTGGACGGCGGGGGGACGGTATCGTTCCGCAAAGCGAAGGACGCCTGGCGGGAACGGCGCGAACCTTTCGAGGTCGGGGCCAAGACGGTCGTTCCGCTGCTCAAGAAGCGGGGAATTCACCGGTTGGACGCGGTGATTTTAACGCATGGGGACCAGGATCACGTCGGCGGCTTGCAGGCGGTGCTCGATTCGTTTCCCGTAGAAGCATTGTTGATCAACGGCAGCCTGGCGGAATCGAAGACCATGAAGAAATTGATGGAAACGGCGCTTACCCGGCGAATTCCGGTGTATCCGGCGAGCCGCGGCATGGAGCTCCGACCGGACGGGGCTACGCGCCTTGAGGTGCTTTACCCGTTAACGGAAACGGAGAAGCTTGGCCGGATCCCTTTTGTGAAAGAACAAAACCACCGCTCCATCGTATTTCGTTTGGACCTGGCCGGAGCTTCCTTTTTATTCACGGGAGATATGGATGAGGAAGCGGAGCGGGAGATGCTTGGGCTGGAAAAGACAGCCGCTTCCGTCACGCCGGGGCGGCGGAAAGCTTCGATCGACGTCATGAAAGTCGCCCACCACGGGAGCAAGACTTCTACCTCCGCGGCATGGCTGGTTTATTGGCAACCGGCTGCAGCACTGATCTCGGTTGGGGTTTCGAATACTTACGGACACCCGCACCCCACGGTCGTGGATCGGTTGAACGGGCAAAACGTTCGAATCTATCGAACCGACAAGCAAGGCGAAGTCCAGATGCGAGTGCGCGGAGGGAGGATCGAGGTGAGATCCAAGCTGCCTGGAACCCCGTAAAAATAGGCCCTTACCTGTTTTCGGCAGGATGACGGGGCCTGTTTTTTTTGGTATTCTTAGGTGAGATTGAAAGGATTCCGTACGAGAAAAGCTTGGATTTTTTATCCGGATGATGGACTCCAAATTATTTTTAAAAAATAGTAACAACATTGCAACATCTTGTCGGACGCTAGCGTCTGTAAGGATGCAAGGAAGGGGGAGCCTTAGTGGTAGAGCAGGGACTCATCAGAGCCGCTCAAACGGGCGATCGCGACGCTCTAATCACCCTATTGCGAGAAATTGAACAACACGTGTACCGGACGGCCTATTATATTTTGAACAATGAGCAGGATGCGCATGACGCTGCTCAAGAAGCCCTCATTCGCATTTATACCAAAATCGATTCCTATGAGGAAAAAGCACAGTTCAAAACCTGGGTCCAACGGATCGTGACCAACATTTGTATCGACAAATTTCGCAGGAATAAGCCGACCGTATCGATCGAGGAACACGAAATGGTGTTTCAGGGGAATGATAGCGTAGAACGGGAAGTCATGTCGGGCTATTTGGCCGAGGATATCCGCAGCGCGATCGAACAATTGCCGGAACATCACCGGTCGGTGGTTGTGCTGAGGTATTTGCAGGATTTTTCGTATAACGAAATCGCTGACAGCTTGAATTTGCCGCTGAATACGGTGAAATCCTATTTATTCAGGGCTAGGCAGCAGCTTCAGCATTTACTCCAAGATTATCAGAAGGGTGGTGTATCAGGATGAAGTGCCCGGAGGCGGTGGAATGGATGCATCGTTATCTAGACCATGACTTAAACGAAGAGGAAAGTTTTCTTCTCTTTGAGCATATTCGTAGTTGCGAGGAATGCGCCGAAACGTTTGCGTTATTGAACAAGCTGTCTGCGCAGTTGGAGGAACTGCCGAAGGTGGTTCCGAACTACAGCCTCGTGGACGCGATCCTTCCGCAGCTTGATGAGATCGACCGAGCTCGCCTTGAAGGAGGCAGTGCAGCCGAGGAGACGGTTCTGCCGATGACGGCGGTGCATGTCGATACGGGTTCCGGTGATGGCAGTACGCTGCCGAGCCGCCGCAGTACGCGTCGCCAGGATGCGGATTCAGGGGTTCGCCGGAGCCGGATTTACCGGTACGGGTCGCTTGGCGTGGCGGCGGCTTTGATTCTGGGCGTGTTCATTTATCAATATGAACCGCGCACCGTATCGGATGCCGAAATCGCGATGAACTCCGCGTTGTCGGATTCGGTGAGCGAGGATTCCTCGGCCGCGGATTCGGCTGGCGATGCGGCGGGGAACGCTCAGTTGTTCATGGATGGCGGCAACGCGGGGGGACTTGAAGCAGGTGATCAGGAAGCTCCAACGCCAAAAGAAGAAGGTACCCCGGCCGAAGGTTTGAATTCCGGCGGCGTTGCGGATCGGATCGATGCCGGAGGTTCGCCGGATGCCGGTACTCCTGCGGCGAATCCGGGGAACGCGGAGGGAGGCGCCAAGGCTCCAAACGGGCAGGATACCGGGAAGAACGCTCCGAGCAGTAACCATTCGGTACCGGCGAACGGCGGCGGTGGCGGTGGCGCTCCCGTTCAGGACTCGGCCTCGCCGGGGGCGGGAAATTCGGACCCTGCGGCCGATACGAAAGTTCCGGACGTTCCGGAGGACGAGATCGTGAACCGGCAAATGACCCTTGATGAACCAAGGGAGAAGTTTGGCATCGCTAGCTTTAACACCTGGACTTCGCCGGACGGGAAGTTTGAAGCCGAGTTGAAGGATGGACATCTGTACGTATACCTTCTCGAGGCCCAGGATCGGAAGCAGGTGAGCGATCAGACGATCGACGGAAATTGGGTCGATGGCGCTTGGTCGGAGGAAGGCCATGTATTTACGTACCAGACAGAAATCGATGGGACCCCTGCGGTTCGTACGATCGATGCCGAGAAGGCAGCCGAAGACGCCGCAAAAGGAACGCAGCCCTAACCGCGAATCACGGACGGACGAAATTGGGCGTTTTTTTGAACATGCGGCAGGCACCTTTTCAGGAGATATGGAATAGGTTATATGTATAGTAGAGATAGCGGTTTGGACCCCTGATCGTCGTATGACCGCTGGCGGGAGAGTTTCTAGAGCTTTTCGGCCCGCGTTTATATAGATGTTCCGGGACAGAGGGATCTTTCGCCAAGAGGCAGAGGTCCCTCTGTTGCATTTATTTAGGTAGTTTAAAAAGTCGGCTTTGGATCACGAAGCGGCTTCGGGGAGAGGGTTCGGCGTCGAATCTTGAATTCCGCCAGGTCTGAGAAGATAGCTTCCGAAGCATGTTTCCTGCGGAAACATTTCAGAGGCTCACGTAGCCTCCGGCTACGCTCCGCTTCTCAGCCCCTAAGCTTCATCCAACCTTCTCGGTGCTCCCAACCCGCTGCGGCCCGCTTCAACCCGCTTCAACCCGCTGCGGCCCGCTCACTATCAG
>NZ_JAKSXN010000031.1 GCF_022427145.1 Paenibacillus timonensis | reverse complement strand
ACTAATGTTGCATTTTCTACAACATTTTTGGTCAGTTTGGGGCTGCCGACCACAAAATGTTGTATTTTGTACAACATTTCAGGGCAAATTGGGCCTTCTGCCGCCAAAATGTTGCACTTTCTGCAACATTTTGGCCAGAACCCCCGTGGACCAAGGGAAAATGTTGTACATTCTGCAACATTTTATCATCGCAGAGGGACTCGGGAGGGGATTTCGTACGATTCCGCTCTTCGTTTACGTGTTTGGCTCAGCCAGGAGTCGATAGGACAGCAGTCGCTCCTCGTAATCGGGGATCGGCGATACGATCAAAAACTCGTCGTTCCCGCACTTCCTTTGCAGGTTTCTCAAATGTTCGCGGACTTGCCGGCCTGTCCCGGCAAACCCTTGAAAAGGCGAACCCCCGCGGGCGCGGAAACCCTCCGCACTCCTCGCCGCCAAGGCCTCGGCCCGCGCTTCGGTCTCCGCGCAAATCACGCTGACGGCAAGCATGGCGGAGGGCTCAGGGCGTTGAACGGAGGGGCGAAAGGCTTCGCGGTAGGCCCGCAGGATCTCGGCTCCGTCGCTGTCGCTCATAAATTGGCCGAAGACGTATCCCGTTCCGAGTTCGGCCGCGTAGCCCGCGCTTTTGACATTGGTACCGAGCATCCACAGTTCTAGCGGAAGCCGGGGAACCGGCCTAGCGGCAACGGGATGATCATCGTAGCAGTAACGATCCGCAAGCAGGTCGGTAAGATCCTTGGCCAGCTGCGGATAACGACCCACCCGTTCCAGAAAATTGCCGCTTAACGCCATCGCCGCGTGCGCCTCCCCGCCGGGAGCTCTCCCGATCCCAAGATCGATGCGCCCCGGATACAGAGCCGCCAGCAGCCGGAAGTTTTCCGCTACCTTCAGAGGACTGTAATGCGGCAGCAAGACGGCGCCCGACCCAAGACGAATCCGGCGGGTGGCCGCTCCAATCGCCGACAGCAGCACCTCCGGCGCCGAGCTGGCCAGCCCTTCCATATCGTGATGTTCCGCCGTCCAATAACGGAGATAACCCAGCTCTTCCGCTTGCCGGGCCAACCGGATCGCTTGTTCGAGCGCCGCTTCCGCCGTTGTCCCCGGGAGCTTTGGAACCAAGTCCAGTACGCTCAGCTTCAGCCCCATCTCAGATTCATTCATCGTCCCCCTCCTTCTCCTCCTCAGGTTCCCCCTGCCCTTGAAAATACAAACGTTTCACGCCGCCCGGCCCAACCCGGGTATCCCAGAAACCGAGACCCGACTGCAGCAACGAACATAGCATCGAGATTACCCCGCCATGCGTGACGATCAGCAAACGTGCGGACTCAACCGATTGGGACGCGGTTAGCGGCGAAAACGGATATAATCGCATGGTCGACGGCAGGGACGCCTCACGCAACGGGCAGCTTGCCAAGCTGCCAAAACTGGAGTTGGAGTCTGTTCCCGCTAACGCTTCCGTCCGCGTTAGGAGTTCCCCGCACATCTCCGTAACACGTGTCTTAAAGGCCTGCCACGATTCGCCGTCAGGCGGCGTTACGCTCTGCGGATCGTCGATCCAGGTACGGTAACGCTCGTCTTCCTTGAGCATCTCATACGTCAGGCCTTCCCACCGGCCGAAATTCATTTCCCGCAGGCGGGGGTCCTGCTGCGCGCCATCCAGCAAATCAGGGCGGGCCCAAGCCAGCGTTTCCCGGCAGCGCCGCAAATCGCTGGTATAAACTGCGGCGAAGTTCACCCCTGCCAGCTCCCGGCCCAGCTCTGCCAAGCCCGCCGCTTCGCCCGGTAGCAGCGGCGGATCGCTGTGCCCTTGATACCGGCGTTCGGCGTTCCACGCCGTGAGGCCATGGCGAACCAGCCACCATTCCACGCTCATTCCCGTTCACCTCCCAGGCCATTTCCTCTCAGCTCGAGCTAATGCCCGGCTTGATGACGCAACGGATCGCATTCCGACTAAATCCAGGTCCAATTGCCGGTGACCGCGATCCAGATCGCCGTTCCCGCGATCACCGTCGCATTCGCCGTCCAAAACATCAATCTCGCCGTGCGAGCCACATCCTCGGGCACCAGTTCCCGGGTGTTGTCGCCCATATAGGCGCGGAACGAGACGACGCCGTGGTAGGAATTTTCGCCGCCAAGACGCACGCCCAGCGCCCCCGCTACCGCCGCTTCCGGATAGCCGCTGTTCGGGCTCGGATGCTTGGCGGCATCGCGGCGCACCATTCGCCGCGCGCCGCGGGCATCCAGCCGCAAGGCCCATGCTGCGATGTAGAGCAGCAGCGCCGTCAGCCGCGCGGGGATGTAATTGGCGAGATCGTCCAACCGGGCGGAAGCCCAGCCGAGATCGATGTATTTGTCGTTCTTGTAGCCGACCATCGAATCGAGGGTGTTCACCGCCCGGTACGCCATCGCCAGCGGGGCGCCGCCCAGCAGTGCAAAAAACAGCGGCGACACGACGGCGTCGACGATGTTCTCGGCGACGGTTTCGACGGCGCCGCGCGTGATCTCCGGCGCATCCAGGTGCGCCGTGTCGCGTCCGACGATCATGCCGAGCGCGCGGCGGGCGGCGGGCAGGTCACCGCGCAGCAGATGGCCGGCCACGTCCATCCCCGCCTCGCGCAAGCCTTTGGCGGCGATCGTCGTCCAGATGAGGGCGGCCTCCACCGCGGCCGCCAGCCACGGGCTGACCTGGGCCAGCAGGCGCAGCAGCGCCCAGGTCAAGGCAAAGCTGCCGCCGGCCACGACCAGCGGCAGCAGCACCCCCGCCGCCCGGTAGCGGCGGGGCGGGACGAGGCGGCGGATGGCCGCCTCGAGCGCGGCGATCGCCTTGCCCATCCCCACCACCGGGTGGGGAAGCCAGCGCGGATCGCCGAGCAGCCGGTCGAGCGCATATGCGACCGGCACCACCCACCACGCCGCCATCATCGGCGTGCCCCCGCACCCGCGGCCGCCGCGCGAAGCGACGCGCCTACGGCGGCGTACACCAGGCGGCCCACCGTGCCGCCCAGGTCCGTCGCGGTGCCCGCGTAAGCGTGCAGCAGCGGCCAGTCGGCCCGCTGGCTCACGCCAAGCGCGACCGCGTCGGTCGTGGTGCCGGTGGCCGCAAGCCCGTTCTCGGCGTCCAGCACGCCGAGGTCGCCCAGCGCGGCCGTTTTGGCCTCCGTCGCCGTCATCACGGCGTTGACCATCGCCGCCGGCGTCAGCCGCCCGTCCACGGCCAGCAGCACATTGATCGTTCCCGGCGTCCACGAGGCCGGGAACGTCGTCCGCCGAACGCCGGCCCGCGCGGCGTTCGACGCTCCCGCCGTCGCGCAGCAGAAGACGGCGAAATCGTCGCCCCGCTCCTCCGCCACCGCCGCGTAACGCATCGGCACCGCCGTCAACAACCCCGCCGTCGCCTCAGAAGGATACCCCCACTGTCCTAACAATTCCGCAATGTCCCGCGCCGGATCGTCGCAGCGGTAATGGCGGTCCACATAAATGTTGACCATGCGGCGCAGTTGACCGAAGCCGCCGCCATACACCGCGCTGCTCAGCCCGTCCATCGTTTGCGGAGCTTCCAGCATCAAATGCCGCTCCCCCAATACCAGCTTCAAGCCGGGCCAGGCTTCGGATGCATAAACCTCGCCCGGCTTCGCCTCCTTAAAAGGCATCTCCATCGTCATTCTTCCCTTCCTCCCAACAACACATCTCGAACAAACGATGCTCGTTCATCCCATCTCTATCGTCATGAATTCACGCGGATCCCGTCTCATTCTCCATGAATTCTCCTTCACCGAATCTTTCCCGTCATAGATTCACCCAACACTGCTTCCAACTCCCGCAGCAGCTTGCCGCAGGCCGCCTCGTCCTTCACCGCCAGCCGGATGTCCCGCTTTGTCAGCCCCGGGTACATCGCGCAACTGCGCACCAATACCCCGCGCCGTCCCAGCGCGGTCTGCATCGCTTCGGCCGTCCAAGGCTCCGGCAGCCGGACAAGCAGGAAGTTGGCTTCTCCCGGCCACGTTTGGCATCCCAGCCGCGTCAGTTCGCCCATCAGCCGATCGCGTTGCCGCTTCGCCAATTCCAAAGTCGCCAGCTCGTACGAAGCGTCCGCCCCTAAGCAATACTCTCCCGCCAACAAAGCCAGCGAATTGACGCTCCAGGTCACCTGCTTGTCCCGCATGCGCCGGGCCGTCTCCGGATGCGCGATCGCGTAACCTAGCCTGAGGCCCGGAATCGCATAAAACTTCGTCATCGACCGGATCAGGATGAGATGCGGATATTCCCCCAGCTCCGGCAGCAGCGTCCGGCGCTCCGGCTCCGGAATAAAGTCGATAAACGCCTCGTCCACCACCACGTATGTGCCGTGTCGCTCTCCGGCCGCGGCGAACCGCCGCAGCTCGTCCATCCCGTACTGCACCCCGTTCGGGTTGTTGGGCTGCCCGATGAACGTCAAATCCGTCTCACGGATCAGCCCTTCGATCTCCTCCGGCGCTGCCCGGAAGGCTTGCTCCTCCATTCCGAACACCGACAGCACCCGGGCGCCAAACTGCTCCGAAAGCGTACGGTATTCGGAGAAGCAAGGCTCCACCACCCCGACCTTCTTCGGGGCGAGTCCGAGCAACGCCAACGCCATATTTTCCGCGGCTCCATTTCCGACGACCAGCGTCTCCTCCTCCACTTGAAGGCGGTACGCCAACTGCGTTACGAGCCTGCGGTGACCGGGATCCGGATAACGTACAATGTCCGGCAGCGCCTCCCGAAGGGCATCCAGCAGTCCCGGCGGCGGCCCCAGCGGATTGATGTTGGCGCTAAAGTCCGTCCATTCCCCCGCCGCCACGCCGTACCGGGCCGAAGCCGTCACCAGGTCGCCGCCGTGGCCGTAAACTTCCAATTCCATGACTGATCCCTCTTTTCTTACGCTCTATGCAAAAATGAACGGATTTTTCAAACTCGTTCTAAAAGTTCAGGTGTCCCCATTATCTGTTCCCCGCCTATTTCCGTCAATAAGGAAGGACTTGGCGTTCTTTTTCGGCAAAAAACTTTACTCCCCCTTTGGTTTCGACACCAATTGGTTTACAATAAAATCGTATGCGTGTTTGACTATATACCGGGGCCTGAGATTCAGGCGGCCGGCCGCAAAATAGGAGGATGGAGAACCATGCTGTTTATCGATAACGAAGGCATCACCGATGCGTCCGTCAATTTGGCCATCGAAGAATTTGCCTTGAGACATTTGCCGCTGGAAGACGACAGCTATTTGCTGTTTTACATCAACGCCCCTTCCATCATTATCGGCAAGCACCAGAACACCATCGAGGAGATCAACCAGGAATACGTCAAGGAGAACGGCGTGCAAGTTGTGCGGCGGCTTTCCGGCGGCGGGGCGGTGTACCACGACCTGGGGAACCTGAACTTCAGCTTCATCACCAAGGATGACGGCCAATCGTTCCACAATTTCCGTAAGTTTACCGAGCCGGTGGTGCAAGCATTGAAATCGCTGGGCGTGAATGCGGAAATGACCGGGCGCAACGACCTTCAGGTCGGGGAGCAAAAGATCTCCGGCAACGCCCAATTCGCCACGCGCGGCCGCATGTTCAGCCACGGCACGCTGATGTTTAATCTGAATCTCGACAACGTACAGGCATCGCTGCATGCCAATCCGGAGAAATTCAAATCCAAGAGCACCAAATCCGTGCGCAGCCGGGTCGCCAACATCATCGATTTCCTGGACCGCAAAATGACGATCGAGGAATTTCGCGCCGAGCTGCTGCGGCATATTTTCGGCATGGAGCCGAACGCCGTGCCTCAGTATAAATTGACGGAAGCGGATTGGGCGAAGATCCATGAGATTTCCGCGCAACGCTATAAGAACTGGGATTGGAACTACGGCCTGTCGCCGGAGAGCAACGTGAAGCACGCCAAAAAGTTCCCGGTCGGCATCATCGACCTGCGCATGAACATCAAGGACGGGCATATTCAGGACATCAAGATCTACGGCGATTTCTTTGGCGTCGGCGACGTGGCGGATATCGAGGACAAGCTGAGAGGCGTGAAATATGAGGATTCGGCCGTACGGGAGGCGCTTGCCGGCACGGATGTGAAGCACTACTTCGGCAATTTGGAGCTGGACGAATTCATCGGACTGGTTTTCCTTGAAGAGTAACGAACCTGCCGTATCTTTGAAAAATCCCGCCATGAACCGAACCCGCCTGGCCGATCTGGGGCTGCTGTTCGTCGCGTTCATGTGGGGCTGCACTTTCTTGATCGTTCAGCAAGCGGTGCGGGTGCTCCCGCCCCTGGCCTTTAACGGCATTCGCTTTATCGGGGCGGCGCTGTTGCTCGCTTTGATCATCGCCGCGTTTTACCGGCACGAATGGAAGCAATTATCTTGGAGCATGGCGGGGCATGCCGCGCTGCTCGGGTTGTTCCTGTTCCTTGGCTATTCGTTTCAAACGGTCGGCTTGCTGTACACCTCCACCTCGAATGCGGGGTTCATTACGGGATTGTCAGTCGTCATTGTGCCTTTTTTATCGTTTTGGCTGCTAAAGCATCGCATTTCCCGTTTTACCTGGATCAGCGCGTTTCTGGCCGCCGTCGGCCTCTATCTGTTGGCGTTCGCCGGCACCCGGGGCTTGGCTTTGAATCGCGGCGATGCGCTCGTATTTTTGTGCGCCATTGCCTTTGGGCTGCATGTCGCCTACACCGGCGTGTTCGCTCCCCGATATCCGGCGCTGCCCTTAGCTTCGCTGCAGATGGCGGTCGTCGGCGTTCTCAGCGCGGCCGGCTCGCTTCTGTTTGAACGTTCGGCTTCCTGGAGCGCGACGGCCGGTCAACTCATGCAACCGGAGGTCTGGCTTGCGTTGCTCGTATCGATTGGGCCGACCAGCGCGTTTGCGTTTTGGATCCAGACGGTGAGCCAGAAATTCACCAGTCCTTCTCGGGTGGCGGTGATTTTCGCCATGGAGCCGGTGTTCGCCGCGGCGACCGGCGTGCTTTTCGGGGGCGAACGGCTGGGGTTGGCGGCTGGGCTCGGCTGTCTATGCATATTGGGCGGCATGTTGCTGGCGGAATTGAAATCCGCCGGATAGAGAGAACATTCCTAAAGGAGAGAAACCATGTATAAACTGATTGCCATCGACATCGACGACACCTTGATCAATGACGACAAAGAAGTGACTCCTGCTACGCAGCAGGCGTTAGAGCAAGCGGTGGCCAAAGGCGTCGTCGTGACCCTGGCTACCGGCCGCGCCTACGCGTCGGCCCAAGCGATCGCCCGTCAGACCGGGCTGAACGTGCCGATTATTACGTACCAAGGAGCGCTCGTCAAAAACCTGATGGACGAAAAGGTGCTCTACGAGCGTTACGTCCCGATGGAAGCGGCCCGCAAGCTGTTCGAATACTGCATTGAGCGCAACCTGCACCTGCAAACGTACATCGACGACAAGCTATACGCCCGCGAAGAGAACCAGAAGCTGATCGACTATACCGCGCTGAACCGGACGCGTTATTATGTGGAGCCGGATTTTGCCAAGCTGGTAGCCCAACCGACGCCGAAAATGCTGATCATCGACGATCCCGATTACCTGGACCAAATCGCGCCGGAGCTGCGCGAGCTGCTGGGGGACGGCGTTCATATCACCAAGTCCAAGCCGAACTTCCTCGAAATCATGCATGCGGAAGGCACGAAAGGTCATGCCCTGCGTTTCCTGGCGACCCATTTCGGCTGCGACTTGTCGCAAACGATCGCCATCGGCGATTCGTGGAACGATCACGAGATGCTGGAGGCCGCCGGCCTGGGCGTGGCCATGGGCAATGCCATCCCGGCGTTGAAGGATATCGCCGACTTCGTCACATTGGGCAACAACGAGGACGGCGTGAAGCACGTGATCGACAAGTTTGTGCTGAATGCTTAGCGCGAAAAAGACTAACCGGAGCTCCTCCAGTTAGTCTTTTTTTGTATAAAGTCGATTTTTCGCATATAAATTGCCGCTTACGGCCCAATCTGCGAATTCTATTCGGTTTTTCATATAGATTTAGGGTATTCGCTCCCCAAAGGATTGAATAAGCATGAAATTTCGCATACATCCGATCGAAACTGCCTGTAGTGGGCGAATTGTATTCGAATTTTCGCATAGATTTGGTCGATCTGCTTGGAACGGAACGCGGCCCAGTCGCCCACACCGCCATCATTCCCCCGCCTGCAGCGGTACCCTCATCCCCGTCGCGGCAAACTCCATGCCTTCCGGCAATCCGTAATCGCGGCGAAGGTCGATGTCGTGCGACAGATGCGTAAACACCGTCCGTGCCGGGCGGACCTCGTTCAAGAGCTCCAGCGCTTCCTTCACGTCATACACTGACCGGGTCGCGAACTCCGCCGTCTCGTGATAGAAGCTCGTGCCGAGCACCAGCAGGTCAAGGCCGAACAGCGGCTGCTTTTGTTCCTCGGGTAAAGCGATCGAATCGGAGCAGTATGCCCAGGCGAAGCCGTTTTTCTCCAATCGGTAGGCATACGAAAATCCGTTTTTGCCGTGGAACACCTTCCACGCACGGATCTTCCACCCGGCTAGCCGGGTCCCTTCTTCGCCGACGGCGTGCAGGTCCAAATGGCCGCCCAACCACGGATACTGCCGGATGATCGTATCCAGTACCTCCTGCGGCGCGTAGAGCTGCCCCCGTCTTTCCAGCCAGCGGCAGGCGTCCGCCCATTCGGGCAACCCGCCGATATGGTCGAAATGGGCGTGCGTGACTAGGATTTGCTCCGCAAAACGCTGTCCCCGCCGCTCCATGCCGGAGCGCCAATCCGGGCCGCAATCGATCAGGAAACCACCTTCGTCGCCTTCGACCGCGACCAGAGAGCGGTATCGCCGGTTCACGCCGCTGGAGCTTCGCGCTTCCCCGCACACCTCGCAATCACAATACACTCGAGGAACCCCCATCGCGTCCCCGGTGCCGATAAACTCAAGCCGATCCATGTTGAAGTCCCTCCTAAAGGTGAACAGCCTATCCAGTCTATTATTTCTCATTCCCTCTAACCAGAAGAACTGTGATGATGATCGAGAGTAGAATGATCAAAGCCAAACTAACCATATGAACTATCATATCATAAGGATCCGCTATGCTCACAAATTGAAAGAGAACATCGTTCAACAGAAATAATCGCTTCGGCATTTTATATAATTCTCATACAGCTCATATCCTAAAAATACGCGAATTTCCAGGTGTATCCCGGACCTCGCGTATTTTTAGGGCTCATCGTCCCAGTAAATCCAACGAGATCGAGTTGGGTAACTCGTGGACTTCCGGCTCCCCATAGGCCGGTTCGATCGTCAGCTCCAGACTGTCGCCATAACCCAGCGTCTTGTCCTTGACGTAGAGATGCGCCCGGTTCGCGTGGTATTGCAGCAATCCCAGGCTGTCGCGCGCGCCCTCTTTTACGATCCAGACCCGAATCGTCTGCCCTTTGTCCGGAACGAGCCCGCCGACCAGCATCAGCATTTCCCGGGTTGCCGCGTTGTACCAGACCCTTCCGTTCTCCGGCTCCAAGCGGCCCATGGCGATCGGATAAGAGATCGTATCCGGCTTGGACAGGACCGGCAGCGCTTCCGGCTCGTAGGTTTGCACATAGCGGTCCCAGCCGGCCTCAGGTTGGGTCAGTCGATCCATGGCGAACCCCATGCCGACCAGCACCATCAAAGCTGCCGCCAGCGACACCGTCCATTTCCAACGAAACGTCAGCAAGCGTAACGCCCGGCGTCGCCATCCGATCCATCTTACCCGATGCCGCAGGCTGCGCCGAATCCGTTCGGAAGGAACGGCTTCCGACCATGGGTCAAGGCGCTGCGCGGAAGGAGAGGCGGCTTGCTTCAGCAGGTGCGGCTCCGCTAACTCCGGATGCGCCGTCATGACTTGCGCCGGCCCCGGTTCTCCGGCACCTGGCATCGTCGACATGTCCGGCATGTCCGGCAGTAATTCGTTTTCGCCGCTGATCCCTAAAACGTTCTCCCAATACGTTTTTTGCTCCAGACATACCGTACAGGTGTCCAGGTGCTTCGCCATTTCGGAGCGTTTCGCCTCCGTCAGCGTTCCCAGCAGCCAATCGATCCATTCCTGCTCGGAATACATCCGAACGCATACGCGCTCGTTTTCCGTGCCATCGATCTTACGATGATTATCGCCGGCTTGCCCGTTCATGCTCGTTCCCTCCTTCCAGCGGTTCTCCCCAGCCCTGCTTCTCCAACTGCTTGCGCAAATTGCTCAGTCCGTATCGCACCCAGGACTTCACGGTGCCGATCGGCACGCTCCAGGCTTCCGCCATTTCGCGCTGGGTCTGCAGGGCAAAATAGGAGCCCATGATCGCCTTCTTCTGCGGCTCCGGCAGCGCGTAAATCGCCGTGCGGAGCGCTTCCCGCTCCAGCCGGGACAAGGCTTCGTTCTCGCCCGAGCCGTCTTCGTCCACCGCATCCCGGCGCAGCGCCTCGTCGCCTGGATATTGCAGCCGCGCTTTGCGCCGCAAGCGGTCCAGGCTGCGGCTGCGGGTCATGACCGCCAGCCAGGCCTTGATCGAGCCGCGCGACGGATCATAGTCCAGTCCGCGCCGCAGCACCTCCAAAAACACCTCATGGCAAATATCTTCGGCCTCCATCCGCTCCCCTACCAGACGGCCGGCCACCTGCATGACAAAAGGAGAATAACAGGCGTAAAACGCATCGAAGGCCGGTACCGAACCGTCGCACATTTCGCGCAGCCGCCTGGTCATCTCTTCATTTTGCAGGTCCATGTTTGTCCCTCCCGCAAAATTTCTCCTCTTCTTACCTCCCGTTTTATCAAAAATGGATTCGCTTGAAAACCCCAAAAATTTTTTTGGCCGGAATAAATCCAAGGCAGCTTTTCGTGCGTACCCTTGATGAACCATCATTATTTTCATAGGGGGAACAAGAGATGCTTCAACAAACCTATCGAAAAGCGGCGTTCCTGCTGCTCATTCTGGTCACGGCCCTCGGCGGCGCTTTAGCCGGAGCGGGCAAAACCTCGGCGGCGGGCTCGCTGGAGCTCTACACGCCTTACTTAGAATGGTCCGCCGCGCCGGGCGAATCCGTGTCTTATACGATCGATCTGGTCAATCATGGCGGCAGTACGGCTTCGGCCAATCTCTCTTTGGAGACGCAAAGCAAGGATTGGAAATACGAATTGACCGCGGGCGGCCGCGAGGTGTCGCGACTGGCGGTCAAGGCCGGGGAGACCCAGACCTTCAACCTCGACCTTGACGTGCCGCTGCAAATCAACAAGGGCCGGTACGTGTTTAATCTCAAAGCGGATGATGCCACCTTGCCGCTCGTCGTCAACGTTTCGGAGCAGGGCACCTTCAAAACCGAGCTGACCCTGGACCAGGCCAACATGGAAGGCCATTCCGACTCGACGTTCACGTACAGCGCGGTGCTGCGCAACCGGACGACGCAAAAACAAACTTATGCCTTCAGCGCGCAAGCCGAGCAAGGATGGGACGTCCGTTTTAAAGCCGACGGCAACAGCGTGACCTCGGTCGAAGTCGAACCGAACGCCGAGAAGACGGTTACGATTGAAGTCAAGCCGCCGGAGCAAATCAAAGCCGGCACATACGAAATCCCGATCGCGGCAACGAGCGGGGATACCACGGCCAACGCCAAAATCGAAGCCGTCGTGACGGGGACGTACGACATGAAATTTTCCACGACGGATGATCGGCTGAGCACGGACGTAGGTGCGGGTTCCGAACGCAAGCTGACCTTCGTGGTCCAAAATACCGGTTCCGCCGAGCTGCAGGATCTCTCCTTCTCCTCGTCCGCCCCGACGGATTGGGAAGTATCCTTCGAGCCTTCCTCGATCACGACGATTGCCCCGGGTGAAAGCAAGCAGGTTCAAGCCACGATCAAGTCGAGCAAGAAATCGTTGCCCGGGGACTACGTGGTCAGTCTGACCGCTTCCTCCGCGAACAAAAGCGCGAACGCCGATTTGCGGGTGACCGTGAAATCGTCCGTATTATGGGGATGGGTGGGGGTTCTCATCATACTGGCGGTTTGCGGAGGCATTTACTACCTGTTCCGGAAATACGGGAGAAGATAATCCATGGTTACAGCGACCGGAATGACACCCACCCCATCGGCGACCGGCGAACGTCCGGTCGTCGAGCTGGTACAGCTGACGAAGAAATACGGCGAAGCCACAGCCGTCGACCATCTGAACTTGAGCATCGCCCGCGGGGAGATTTTCGGTTTGCTTGGCCCCAACGGCGCGGGAAAAACGACAACGATCCTGATGATGCTGGGGCTGACCGAACCGACCTCGGGGCATGCGCGAATTTGCGGATTCGATCCGACGCGCGAGGCGCTTAAGGTGAAGCGAAAGGTTGGTTACCTGCCTGATGACGTCGGGTTCTATGAGGACCGGACGGCGCTGGATAACCTCGTGTACACGGCACGGCTCAACGGCGTATCGGAACAAGAGGCCCTGCAGCGCGCCAAAGCCCTTCTGGAGAAAACCGGACTTGCGGACAACGCCGGCAAAAAGGTCGGGGCGTTCTCCCGCGGGATGCGGCAGCGCCTGGGGCTGGCCGACGTGCTCATTAAAAACCCCGAGGTCATCATCCTCGACGAGCCCACGCTCGGGATCGACCCCGAAGGGGTGCGGGAGCTGCTCGCCCTCATTTCCTCGCTGAGTCGGGATGAGAAGCTGACGGTGCTGTTATCCTCGCACCACCTGCATCAAGTGCAACAAATTTGCGACCGCGTCGGCTTGTTCGTCCAAGGTCGGTTGATCGCCTCCGGCGACATCCGCTCCCTTTCCAAACAGCTGGACGCGGACGGCAACGTCTACGTCGAGGTCGGCGCCAAAGGTTGGACGGAGGAGTTGGCCCGGCACATCTCCGGCTTGGAAGGCGTCCGCGACATTCGTTACCCGGTTCAAGGGGACGATGAGCATGAGCGTGGCGTGACCGCAACTGTAGTATGCGAACGCGACCTGACCGCCCAAATCGCCGAAGCCGTGTTTCACGGGAACGCGGAGCTCGTTTACATCCGCCGGAAGGAATACGGACTGGACGACATTTATCATCGTTATTTCGAAAGAAGAGGTGAGCAATGATGCAGCCAAACAAAGCAGCTAACGCCCGTTCTCTCATGGAGCTGCTGCGCCTGAACGAATGGCGGGAGCGAGCTGGCAAGCTGTGGGCAGAGCTGCGGCAGAATGCCGGCGATGCGAATCGCCCCCGGGAACGCTCGTCCTCCTCTTTTTGGGTAATGGTGCAGAAGGAAATCGGCGACCATTTGAGCAGCTGGCGCTTTGGGATTCTGATGGGCATCATCGTGTTGGCCTGTATCGGCTCGATTTATTCGGCCGTTTCGGCGATTCGGGCAGGTGGCAGTGCAGCGGACGGCGGGGCGGGCGATACATTCCTGTTCCTGAAAATGTACACCTTAACCAGCTCCGCGCTGGCGGTTCCTTCCTTTTCCACGTTCCTCTCCTGGTTGGGGCCGCTGATCGGGATCACGCTGGGGTTCGACGCCGTCAACTCCGAGCGGAACAAAGGGACCCTCGGCCGCCTGCTGTCGCAGCCGATTTATCGCGACGATTTCATTAAGGCCAAGTTCGTGTCCGCTTTGGCAATGATCGCCGTAGTCGTCTTTTCGCTGGGCCTGCTCGTCATGGGGCTTGGCTTGTTTACGATCGGCTATCCGCCAACGCCGGAGGAGTTCGCCCGCATCCTGATCTTTCTGCTGATCGCGGTGGTCTACATCGGCTTCTGGCTCTGTCTGTCGATCCTGTTCTCGATCCGCTTCCGGCAGGCGGCGACGTCGGCGCTGTCGTCCATCGCCATCTGGCTGTTCTTTACGATCTTCTACGGCATGATCATCAACATGATCGACAGCGCCACAGCTGTCTCGCAGATGGCGGCGCCGGATGCGCAGCTTCGCCAGATGAACCTCGTGCTGACGCTGAACCGCATATCCCCGACGGAGCTGTTCTCGGAGACGATCTCGACGATGCTCTCGCCCGGCGTCCGCGCTTTGGGGCCGCTCACGATGGACCAGCTCGTCGGGGCGATCGCAAGCCCCTTGTCGCTGGGCCAAAGCCTGCTGCTGATCTGGCCGCAGTTGACCGGCCTGCTCGCCGCCACGATGATCTGCTTCGGCCTGTCCTACATCCTGTTCATGCGCCAGGAAGTACGGTCGAGAGCGTAAACGAATACGAGAACGCAAAGAAGCCGCTGAATGGTTTTTCAGCGGCTTCGTTTTCTTCCCGCCCATAATAGCGGTACTTGAGGGCCTTATTTCTAGCTTTACTCCTCTTTAGGGAGAAATAAGGCCATTTTAGGGCCTTATTTTCGCCAAATGCCCCGCAAATAGGGGATTCCAGCCTCACTCTCGCAAAATAAGGCCATTTTTTACCGTTATCGTTTGGGACTAGGCCCCCATAAAGTGAAATAAGGGTATTTTGTACCCTTATTTCCATCCTCCACTCCTATTAAATCATCACGCTCAGCGGATCGCGCTTCAGCGGATTTTCGAGAATCCAGCTCCGCTCATTATCGAAGAGATAGGCGCGGTGCACCAGGACGCGAACCTCCTGGCCTGCCTTCAACGTTTCCTTCTCCAGAGAGCGGAACGTCGTTAGGGTGTGCCCGCCGACCTCCACCTCCACCAGCCATTCGCTGCCGCGGAAGTGCAGATGCTTCACGACGGCGGGAGCGGTCGCGGACAACAGCGAAAATTCGTGTTCAGTACCCACTTCGACATACTCCGGACGGATCAAGGCTTTCGTGTCCGGTCCTCCGCTTTCCTCCTCGAAGCCCTTCAGGTCGGAGGCGCGCTCCACCAGCGTCGATTGCCCGATGAACGAGGCCACGAACGGAGTCTCCGGCTCCTTGTAAATATCCCAAGGCGTCCCTTTTTGCTCCAGCCGCCCTTGGTTGATAATCATGATTTCGTCGGCCACCTCAATCGCTTCATCCTGGTCATGGGTGACGAAAATCGAAGTGATGCCCACCCGCTCGATTAACTCGCGCAGCCACGAACGCAGCTCCTGGCGGATCTTGGCGTCGATTGCGGCAAACGGCTCATCCAGCAGCAGCAGCTGCGGCTGCGGCGCCAAAGCGCGGGCAAATGCGACCCGTTGGCGCTGCCCCCCCGACAGCTGATGCGGATAGCGGTTCTCGAATCCCCGCAGTCCGGTCAGCTCGACCAGCTCCATGACCCGCTCCCGGGTATCCGCCTTGGACACCTTCTTCACCTGCAAGCCGAAGGCAATATTATCGAATACGGTCATATGCTTAAAGAGGGCGTAGCTCTGGAATACGAAGCCGATCCCGCGATCCTGCGGTGCCAGCTCGTTAACGCGCTGCCCATGGAACAGAATTTCCCCGCTATCCGGTTGCTCCAGTCCTGCGAGCATGCGCAGTATCGACGTTTTGCCGCCGCCGCTCGGCCCAAGCAAGCCGATTAATTGCCCCTTTTCGATGCCAAAGCTGACATTTTGGACGGCATGGAAGCTGCCAAAATGCTTATCCAAATTCCGCACTTCTACATGCATGCCAAACCACACATCCTTTCCGGTTTCGAAAGCCCAAGTCAAGTCGCTGCCGTTCCTCCGCATGCTGCCAGATCTAACCTCTATCATTCGTGGAATTCTGATGAATTTACTTGGATTTATCTATAAGAATAGATTACCAAACCGCAAGCCTTCCGTCAATCTGAAAAAAAGTTGTAGCCAAGCGGTTTGAGCGGCTTTTTTCGCCATGCAGACGAACAAAAAACCAGCCTTCCCCAGTATCCTCCACCTCGGGTTGGCCGGTTTTGTCAATTAGTGTTATAAAGTATTGATGCTATGCTGGTGTAATTGGATAAAGCGAGAAGTGAAAACAAAAACGCCTTATGACGTTATGCGGTAAATGCTGTGGCTTAACATTTTGACGTGCGCGACAGCGGCCGGCTTAATCTCTTCAAAGGTCAGCCGATCCTGGATGTAGTAAGAGATAAATCCATGCATACCCAAAAACATACTGAGCGGAAGAGACGGATTGTTCTCCAGCGGATGCCTCTCCTCCTGCAAAAAACTGCGGATGATGGACTCGAACATATTGAAGCATTTGGCCTGTTCGCTGCGACAGTACGCCAATATTTCCTCGTCCCTGAGCATAAACATGATTTCGTATTGGTGCGGATGTTCCAAGCCGAATTTGATGAATTCCAGCATGAGCTGCTCCGCTTTGGTCAGCCCGTCGGTAGGCGGCCGTTTGGTCACCTGCTCGCATAGATGGGTCAGCGACTCGAAGTCTTTTACCACGATGGCGTAAAACAACTCGGCCTTTTCCTTGAAGTGATAATAAAGCGAGCCGTGACTGTATCCCAAATGCTGACCGATGCTCCTCATGGAAATCCCGCGGTACCCTTTGGTGATGAACAAGTGCCGGGCCGCTTCCATAATTCTTTCTCTCGACAACTCCTGATCAACTGCTCTTCTTGCCATAGGCATTATTCCCCTTCAATAAAATAAACCTTTTCACCTTCCGTCATCACGGCCTGCCCTCCCGTCAAATCGGTCATCCAATCCATGAAGGCTTGCGCCTCCGGATGAAGCGGCAGACAGCATAATGTCACCTTATCCGCAAACCCCGTATCTCCCGTACGGATGCCGCGGTTACGCAATTCATTCTCCACCTTGCCCAGCCAGGTGTAATCCAGCTCCACGAACACTTCCTGGTGAAGCACGCGAGTAATCGCTTCGCCCGCTTCGATCGCCGCGACGGCTCCGTCAGTATAAGCACGGATCAAGCCGCCCGCCCCAAGCATGATGCCTCCGAAATACCGGGTTACGACGATGGCGACGTTTTTGAGGCCCTGATTTTTCATCACCTCCAAAATCGGCTTGCCGGCCGTTCCGCTCGGCTCCCCGTCGTCCGATTGCTTTTGGATTTCGTCCCGTTCCCCAATCATGTACGCGGAACAGTTATGCGTGGCGTTCCAATGCTTCTTTTTGATTTCCTCGATAAACTGAAGCGCCTCGGCTTCGGTTTCCACCGGTTTCACATGTCCGATAAACCTTGATTTCTTGATGACGATTTCTTGTTCTCCGGCTTGCCTGACCGTCTTGTACTTTTCCAGCATATGAGACCATCCTTATGAATGTGCCAAGAAGCAGCTCCTCCGGTACCTTCCGGCGAACTGCTTCCTGGCGCTAACTAACTTGAACGAATTTGCCTGGCCTTATTCGGAAAGACGAGCTTCCAGCTCGGCCTTTTCCTTCTCGTAACCCGGTTTGCCTAGCAGCGCAAACATGTTCTTCTTGTACGCTTCGACGCCCGGTTGGTCAAACGGGTTGACGCCCAGCAGGTAACCGCTGATGCCGCAGGCTTTTTCAAAGAAATAAACCAGGTAACCAAAAGAGTACGGCGTCATGTCCGGCACGTTCACGACCAGGTTCGGCACTTGGCCGTCGGTATGCGCCAGCAGCGTACCCTGGAACGCTTTCTTGTTGACGAAGTCGAGCGTTTTGCCGGCCAGGAAGTTCAAGCCGTCCAAATCGGCCGGATCGGATTCGATCGTGATGTGGCTAGGCACTTCGGTCACTTGGATCACCGTTTCGAAGATGTTCCGGTTGCCCTCTTGGATGAATTGCCCCATGGAGTGCAGGTCGGTGGAGAAATCAACCGAAGCCGGATAGATGCCTTTGTAATCCTTGCCTTCGCTTTCGCCGTACAGCTGTTTCCACCATTCCGATACGTAATGCAGGGAAGGCTCGTAGTTGACGAGGATTTCCGTCACTTTGCCTTTGCGGTACAACGCGTTGCGGACAGCCGCATATTGGTAGCTGGCGTTCTCGGCGAGGTTCGGGTTGCTGAATTCCTTCGCCGCGTCGGCTGCGCCTTGCATCATTTCTTCAATATTAATACCGGCGGTCGCAATCGGCAACAGGCCAACCGCAGTCAGCACGGAGTAACGTCCGCCCACGTCGTCCGGAATGACGAACGTTTCGTAGCCCTCTTCGGTGGACAGCTTCTTCAGCGCCCCTCTGGCTTTGTCGGTCGTCGCGTAAATGCGTTTGCGGGCTTCTTCCTTGCCGTATTTCTTCTCCAGTGCCGCACGGAAAATGCGGAATGCGATGGCCGGTTCCGTCGTCGTCCCCGATTTGGAGATCACGTTCACGGAGAAATCCTTGCCTTCGATTAGGTCAAGCAGGTGATTCACGTAAGTCGAGCTGATGTTGTTGCCGGCGAAATAAATTTCCGGCGTCTTACGCTTGTCCTTCGGCAGCAGGTTGTAGAACGAATGGGACAGCGATTCGATTGCGGCGCGCGCGCCCAGGTAGGACCCGCCGATGCCGATGACGATCAGGACGTCGGAATCGCTTTGGATTTTGGCTGCCGCTTTCTGGATGCGGGCGAACTCTTCTTTATCGTAGTCGGTCGGCAGGTTGATCCAACCCAAGAAGTCGGAACCTGCCCCGGTACCTTTATGTAGCTGCTCATGAGCCGTGCGAACGGGCTCCGCAAAATAATCGACCTCATGCTGCCCGACGAATTGCAGGGCTTTGCTGTAGTCAAACGTCACTTTTTTGGACATTGCTGAAACTCTCCTCCGTCTAATATTTATCACACTGCACCTATCCAAGAGGAAACGTTCAAATGCTGCTGTCTGGTAAAAAAAGCCGGTCTGAACGCCGCCTCAAACAACTTAAAACTAGGATACTGTAAATTCCCGGCAATGACAAGGGCACAATATACAGGTTTCCACGCGCCGTGCTAAAATAATTAAATGATGTTCAATTCTTTTGGAAGATGGTGACGAACTTGAAAAAAATCGGATTTATCGGCCTCGGGACGATGGGTGCGCCTATGGCATCGAACCTGCTGAAAGCAGGTTATCCCGTAACCGTGTTTAACCGGACTGCATCCAAAGCCGCCCCCCTTGCCGAGCAGGGAGCCGCGGTAGCATCTTCGCCGAAGGAAGCCGCCGCCGGGGCGGACGCCGTAATCACGATGGTCAGCAACGACGAGTCCATCGTCGAAGTATATGAAGGTACGGAAGGCCTGTTAGCCGGAATCCGTCCCGGAACCACCGTCATCGACTGCTCGACCATCTCGCCGGCGCTCGTCAAACGGCTGGCATCGCAGATCGCTGAGCTTGGAGGCGCGTTCCTTGACGCTCCGGTCACCGGCAGCTCGCCGGCCGCGATCGACGGCACGCTCGTATTTATGGTCGGCGGCTCCACGGACGCGCTCACTCAGGTGATGGACTTGTTCGACATTATGGGCAAAAAAGTGCTGCACATGGGCGACAACGGCAGCGGCGCCGTCGCCAAGCTGGCCCACAACACGATCGTCGGCATCAACAACCTGGCGCTCGCCGAAGGTTTTGCCATCGCCTCCAAATCGGGGCTGCCGGCGGACCGCTTCCTGGAACTCGTGCAGTTGGGTTCCGCCGGCAGCAAAGCCGCGGAGCTCAAGGGACGCAAAATCATCGAGCATGACTTCACGAACCAGTTCTCGCTGGCGCTGATGCTGAAGGATCTGAAGCTCGCCTCCGCGCTGACCGACGGCTCAAGCATTCCGGCGCCGATGCTGAGCTTGGCCAAAAGCCTGTTCCAGGCGGGCCAAACCCAAGGCTTCGGCGATGAGGACCTCTCTTCCATCGTTAAAGTGTATGAAGCCTGGATCGGCAAACAAATCGGCGACTAAGCGAAAGCTGACGCTTTGGAAAATGAACATAAAGGCAGGTACAGCGAAGGTTGAATCGCTGATACCTGCCTTTTTGCATGCCGTGTAGACGCTACGTCTTAAGCTCCTGCCCCATAAGAGCAGCAGTAATCGGTGACGCTGCGCACCTCCAGCTTGAAGGAAGACTTGGCCGGAACGGTGAACGTCCCGCGCCCGCTGATTTCCCGCCACAGCGTTTCGCCCGGAAGCAGAACCTTCAGGTCTCCGGACAAAATGTCCATCACTTCCAGCGAATCCGTGCCGAATTCGTATTCTCCGGGGAGCATGATCCCCAGCGTCAGTTTGCTTCCGTCCGGAAGCCAAACGGTCCGGCTCGTGACTTTCCCGTCGAAATAAATGTTGGCTTGCTTCTCTACGGTCACATTTTGCAGTTGTTTCACGTTCCCCTCTCCCTTCTTCCTTCCTGCTCTAATTTACTTCAATTGAGCTTTCACGTGGTTCACCACGTTCTCGACCGTAAAGCCGTACTCTTCGATGACCTTGTCGCCAGGCGCGGAAGCCCCGAACTTGTCGATGGCGATGATCGAACCCTTCTCGCCAACGAAACGCTCCCATCCGAATGGATGCGCCATTTCCACGGCAACGCGGGCTTTGACGTCCGGCAGGATGACGGAGTCCTTGTAAGCTTGATCCTGCTTATCGAACAGATCCCAGCTCGGCAAGCTGATGACGCGAACCTGGATGCCTTCTTCAGCCAAAGCGGCTTGCGCTTTAACCGCGAGCTGGACTTCGGAACCCGTGGCGAGGATCTGAGCAACCGGTTTGCCGTCCTTCGCATCGGATACGACATAACCGCCGCGTTTTACGCCTTCGCGCGCCGCTTCAGCCGTTTTCTCCAGGATCGGCAGGTTTTGACGGGTCAGCACCAGCGCAACCGGATTCGATTTGTTTTCCACCGCGTAAGCCCATGCCGCCGACGTTTCGTTGCCGTCCGCCGGACGAAGGACCGTCAAGCCTGGAATGATGCGCAGGGAAGCCAGCTGTTCGATCGGCTCATGCGTTGGGCCGTCTTCGCCGACCGCGATGCTGTCATGCGTCAGCACGTAAGTGACCGGCAGCTTCATCAGCGCGGACAAACGTACGGCCGGGCGCAGGTAATCGGTGAACACGAAGAACGTGCCGCCGAACACTTTCAGGCCGCCGTGCAGCATGATGCCGTTCATCGCAGCTGCCATGCCGAATTCGCGTACGCCGAAGTACAGGTTGCGGCCGTCGCGGGTTTCCGGCGTATACATGGCCAGATCGTTCAAATGCGTCATCGTCGAGCTCTCCAGGTCGGCGGAGCCGCCCAGCAGCTGCGGTACGTTTGGAGCGAGTCCGTTAAGAGCGTTACCGGAAGCTACGCGCGTGGATACCGCTTTGTCCGTTACGCTGTATTTCGGCAGCTTCGCGTCCCAACCGGACGGCAGATCGCCGGCAATGGCTTGCTCGAATTGCGCAGCCAGCTCCGGATATTGCGCTTTATATTGCTTGAACGTTTCTTGCCAAGCCTGATAGGTAGCAATCCCGCGTTCTTTGACTTTGGCAAAATGCTCGCGCACTTCCTGCGGAACATAGAAATCTTCTTCATATACCCATTTGTAGTTCTCTTTGGTCAGCTTCGCTTCCTCAGCGCCCAGCGGGGAGCCGTGCGTACCGCCATGGCCGCCTTTGCCTTGCTTGTTCGGGCTGCCGTAGCCGATGATCGTCTTCACTTCGATCAGGGTCGGACGTTCAGTGTCGCGTTTCGCTTCTTCGAGCGCCGCTTCGATGGCCGCCAGATCGTTGCCGTCTTCCACGCGCAGCGTTTGCCAGCCGTAAGCCTCGAAACGTTGGCGTACGTTCTCCGAGAAACTGAGGTTCAGCTTGCCGTCCAGCGAGATGTCGTTGGAGTCATACAGGAAAATCAATTTACCGAGCTTCAGGTGTCCGGCAAGCGATGCCGCTTCGCTGGCTACGCCTTCCATCAGGTCGCCGTCGCCGCAAATTCCGTACGTATAGTGGTCGATCACTTTCAAATCGCCTTTATTATAAGTCGCCGCCAGCTGAGTTTCCGCAAGCGCCATCCCCACGGCCATCGCCAAGCCTTGGCCAAGCGGACCGGTTGTCGCATCGACGCCGGCGGTGTGGCCGAACTCCGGGTGACCCGGGGTTTTGCTGCCCCATTGGCGGAATTGTTTGATTTCTTCCATCGGGAGGTCGTAACCGGACAGGTGCAGCAAGCTGTACAGCAGCATGGAGCCGTGGCCGGCGGACAAGACGAAGCGGTCGCGGTTGATCCAGGTTGGTTCGTCCGGATTATGGTTCATCGTTTTGGCGAACAGTTGATAACCCATCGGGGCGGAGCCCATCGGCATGCCCGGATGGCCGGATTTCGCTTTCTCGATCGCGTCGATCGCCAGCGTACGAATGGTGGTGATCGAGAGATTGTCGATCGTATTGTTGTCTGAAAGTGGCATTCGTGTTTCCTCCTTAATTATGAAAAGATCGTTGAAAACCATGAAACTTTAACGCTCCGATTACAAAACAATCATTTTGAAAAAATCATTTTGACTTTATCTATTGTAGCACTTCCTACTCCCCTTTTCCATACCCTTATTCCATTATTCCCAACCCTTCCCCCGCAAATGAGCATTTTTTGTGTGGTTCCTGTCCGGTCTTCAAAAATAGCTTGCTCTTCAGGAACATATGTTCTATACTATGTGAAAACATTCACTCCATGAATCGGCTAACATTCCATCCGAGGAGGCGTTCGTTCCATGATTACCCGAGTTCCAACTCCGTTTAGTTATTCCTCCGCCGTTTCCGCCGGCGATTATGTATTTCTCGGTCTGCACCGGGGTTTCGGCGACGGCTTTACCGCGCAAATTCACGATGCGTTCAGCCAGCTGAAGACCACCTTATCCACCTGCGGATGCCCGCTCGAGCGGTTGGTGAAAGTGAATGTGTATCTCAAGCATATTCAGGACCTGCCTGAGATGGAAAAGGTATTTTTCGAGTATTTCGAGCAAAACCAATGTCCCGCCCGCATGACCTCCACCACGGAGTTCTTCGACGGCGACTGTCTGCTGATGATCGACGGGATCGCTTATCGGGGAGCGGAGTAAATAAGCAAAAACCGGCACCAGGACGAGCCGTCTAGGATGCCGGTTTTTCTTTGCCCGATTGTAATCGGCAAGGTCGGTTAGTTGAAAACGACCGTCTTGTTTTGATGCACCAAAATCCGGTCCTCGATATGCCATTTCACGGCTCGGGCCAGGACGACCCGCTCGATGGTCCGCCCGATTCGCTTCAGCTCGTTCACGTCGTCGCGGTGGCTGACGCGCTGCACGTCCTGCTCGATGATCGGACCGCCGTCCAGCTCCTCGGTGACGTAATGCGCGGTGGCGCCGATGATCTTGACTCCGCGGTCATACGCTTGGGCATACGGCTTGCCTCCCACGAAGGCCGGCAGGAACGAGTGGTGAATGTTGATCAACCGGTTACGGTACGGCTCGATTAACGCCGGGGAGACGATTTGCATGTATCTCGCCAACACGATCAAATCAACGTTGCCGCCGACGATCTCCAGCTGTTTTTGCTCGGCTTCGCGTTTCGTCTCCGGCGTGACCGGAATGTGGTAATAAGGAATCCCAAACGATTCCACGTATTCCTTCATATCCGGATGATTGCTCACGACCATGGAAATTTCGGCGTCCAGATCGCCGGCTTGCCACTGCCAAAGCAGCTCGACCAAGCAATGATCCTCCTTGGACACGAAGATCGCCAGCTTCTTCTTGCGGCTCAGCTGATAGATGTTCCACCCCATCCGGAACTGCGAGGCGATCGCTTCGAAATCGCTCCTCAGCGCCGCAATCCGCCCGTCCAATCCATCCAGATCGAATTCCACCCGCATAAAAAACATGCCGCCCTCCGGGTCCATCGTATACTGGTCCGATTGCACGATATTCGCTCCGTGCTCGTACAGGAAGCGGGAGACCGCGGCGACGATCCCCGGCCCGTCCGGACAGGAGATCAACATGCGCGCGCGGTTGCTCTCATAAGGTTTGACGGGTTGTCCCCCCGTTTTGATATGCGTATCCATTGTTCGCTCATTCCCCTTGCCCCAAATGATGTCTTCGTTATTTACCCGCGCCGGCGAACCAGGCCACCAGACGTTGGTTCACCTGCTCTTCCGTAAGCTCCGGGAACAAACCGGCTTCCATCGCGAGGTCATACAGCCGCTCCATCGGCTCGCGAGGATCGGCTTTCTTGGCTTTGGCATCGTTCTTAAGCAGCGCCCATGTATCCAGCACAAAGGAACGGGACTCGATATCCTGCTTGGCGAAAAAGCCGGCCAGGCGCTCCACGTCGTTCAGGAACGATTCGCCGAACCGCTCGCCGACGTTCCCGCGTAGCAGCGCGATTTCCACTTCGTACATCGGACGTTGGGTTTTCGCATCCTTCCCAACCCAAGGCGTCTCCAGAATGAACGGACGGCCCTGCAACGCCTCGTGGTGGACGACGCGGTGGATCGCATCGAACCCGATCCACCCCGAGCCGATCGGCGTATGGCGGTCTTTGGCCGCTCCTACCGGGTTTTTGCTGTCATTGATATGAACGACTTCGATCCGCTTTAGTCCGATCGTATCGTCGAACTTCTTCAGGACGCCGTCCAGATCATTCACGATATCATAGCCGGCATCATGAATGTGACAGGTATCCAGGCAGATGGTTAAACGCTCGTTGTGTTGAACCTTATCGATGATTTGCGCGATTTCCTCGAAGCTGCGGCCGATTTCCGTCCCTTTTCCGGCCATCGTTTCCAGCGCGATGCAAACGTCGGTTTCGCCCGTACCGTTCAGCACTTCGTTAAGACCCTCCGCAATGCGGTTGACCCCGTATTCGGCATCCTTGTCCGTAAAGGCGCCGGGATGAAGCACGATGTTGCGTACGCCAAGCGCATGGGTACGCCGGATCTCCTCCTGCAGGAAATCGACGGCAAGCTGGTACGTATTCGATTTGTAAGAACCCAAGTTGATAATGTAAGGCGCGTGGACGACGATTTCGCCGATGCCGGCCTGTTCCATCGCCGCCTTGCCTTCTTCAATATTCATCGATTCGATCGGTTTACGCCGCGTATTTTGCGGTGCCCCGGTGTATATCATGAAGGAGCTGGAGCCGTAGGTTACCGCCTCGGCCGTAGCGCTCGGCAGGCCCTTGTCCGAGAACGAAACATGGGAACCAATTTTCAGCAAGGTGTTTTCCCCCTTTTGGACATTAAATCGCTAAACAAACCTATTTTAGCTTGAATGCTGAAATAAATAAAGAAATAAGGTATAATTTTTAGCAGAATATCTCAGTTTTGAAAGATTCAATTTCTACTATCATAATATCCGAATCTTAGCGAAAAGCGAAATCCGTTCCGAGGTGATGAATCGTGTTGCAATCTACCGTTTACATACTGACCGCCCAAGGCCCGAATCGCTGGTTCATGAACAGCATCGCGTTCTGGGGTTTCGTGCTGCTTGGCATGATGGCGATCGGCGGCTTCTTTATGTTCCGCAAGTTTTTGAAGGTGCTCCCGAAGGCGGACGGCAAGTCGAAGCTGGACTGGCAAAACCATTGGGTCGAGCAAAGCCGTCATCTTTGGACGGACGAAGCCAAAGCTTTCCTCGACCGGCTGGTCGAACCCGTGCCGGGGCCGTTCCGCGATATCGCCAAGCATTCGATCGCCGCGGAGATCGGTAAAATCGCGCTGCAGGAGAAGGCTTCCGAAGTCACGCAGGAACACTGCATCCGGGGATATATCGTCGCCACGCCGAAACGCGACAACAAGTTCCTCGTCAAGTTCCTGGAAAAGAACCAGATCGATTACCGGCCTTACCGGCATTTGATGAATAAATAAATGAACTCGCGCGAAAACCATCCGGCTCCTTGTCTTGCACCAGGCAGCCGGATGGTTTGCGTTAGGGAGGATTCGGAGACATGAAAACGGCCATCTTCGGGGGATCGGGGTTTATCGGCCGGGCGTTGGCCGAGTTTTGGCTGAGCCAAGGGCATGAGGTGTTGATCGTCACGCGGGGTGGTGCTGGGGGAACCCGCTGGCTGCGGGAGGCTGACGCTTCCGCAGCTTTGTTTACCTCCGTCACTTGGGCAGAGCTTGAAAGCAGCCCGTCGCGGCTGGAAGGTACTTCGACGATCGTGAATCTGGCCGGAGCTTCGCTGAATCAGCGGTGGTCGAAGCCGACCAAACGGCAGATTTTGGAGTCCCGCCTGGAATCCACCCGGGCGGTTGCCCGCGCCGTTGAACGGATGAACCGGAAACCCGAGGTGATCTTGCAGGGCTCTGCGGTGGGCATCTATGGCACCTCTTTCACGGAAGAGTATGCCGAGAACTCGGCGGTTCCCTTCCCTCCCTCCGATTTTCTTGCTGAAGTGACCACGGCCTGGGAGGAGACGGCGGATCGGGAGTTCCGCGGCGTTCGTATGGTCAAGCTGCGCACCGGAGTCGTGCTGGGACTAGACGGCGGCGCGTATCCGTTGATGCGCCTCCCCTATTTGCTAGGCATCGGCGGCAGCATCGGCAGCGGCAAGCAATGGGTCCCGTGGATTCATCTTCAGGACATGGTAAGGCTGATCGATTACTGCGCAACGCATCCGGAGGTCCACGGCCCGGTAAACGCGGTGAGTCCGCAGCCGGTCACGAATCTTGAATTCGGCCGCACCGTATGCCGCGTGCATCGTCGCCCCTTCTGGCTGCCGTTGCCGGCAACGGTGCTTCGAACCGTACTGGGCGAGATGTCGCTGCTGCTGCTCGAAGGGCAGAAGGTGGCCCCTCATGCCGCGCTTGATGCGGGATTTGCTTTTGCCTTCCCCGATTTGGAATCGGCGGTCGCCGACCTGAAGAAGTCATAACATATGCAGAAACGGCTCGGAGACTGGGAAAACCAGTCTCCGGGCCGTCGTTGTTTCTCCTGCCCGAAACTTACACTCGGGACTTCGTCAACAAATACAGGAAATACGGCGCACCGATGATCGCCACGACGATCCCCGTCGGGATCTCGGCGGGCTGCAGCACCCATCTGCCCAGCGTGTCGCCCAAGATGACGAGCAGACCGCCGGCCAGTGCGGAGGCCGGGAGCAAATACTCGTGCTTGGGCCCAACCAACCGGCGAGCCAAATGCGGCGCGATCAGCCCGACGAAAGAAATGCCGCCGCCTACCGCGACGCAGGAGCCGGTCAAGCCAACCGCAGCCGCCAGAAGGCCAAGACGGGAACGCTCCAGCGGGGTGCCAAGGCCGGTCGCGGTTTGATCGCCCAGGTTGAGCACATTGAGGGCGCGGGCCTTCAGGAACACGTAAGGAAGCAACACGATCAGCCATGGCAGCAGCGCCAGCACGTACTTCCACGACGTGCCCCAAATGCTGCCGACCAGCCAGATCTGCAGCATCTGGAAGTTCTCCGGACGCAACCGCAGCTGGAGCACGATCATCGCCGCGTTGATGCCGGCAGCCACTGCGATCCCGACCAGGACCATCCGTATCGGGAGCAAGCCGTAATTCTTCTTGAAGGAGAGCACGTAAATCAGGGTTGCTGCCCCGGCTGCCCCGAGCAGCGCCAATACCGGCATCAGATACACGGGCGCACTGGCCGTTGTCGGATAGAACGAAATAAACAGCGTTACCGCCAAGCCGGCTCCTGCATTGATGCCCAGCACGCCGGGATCGGCCAGCGGATTACGCGAGATGCCTTGGAAGATGCAGCCGGCAACCGCCATCCCCATCCCGATCAGGACGGAAATCACGATCCGCGGCAACCGAAACTCGTATAGAATCAGCTCTTGCTTATCCGTCCCGAGACCCAGCAGCGTCTTGAACACGTCGAGCGGCGACAGCCGGATAAACCCGGTATTCATGCTAAAGATGAACACCGCGAGGATCAACAGCGCAAACACGGTCATCACGATATAAGCTTTACGGGCTTTTTGCCGCAAATGCACGGGAGCTTCGATGCGGTTCATTCCAATCCCCCTTTCTGCTTCATGGCGAGGTAGAGGAAGAACGGAACCCCGATGACGGCGATCAAAGCGCCGATCGGCGTTTCATGAGGCGGATGAACCATTCGTGCCAAAATATCCGCGAACACCATCAGCAAGCTGCCCAGCAACGCCGAAGACGGGATGACCCAGCGGTAATCGACGCCAACGAGAAAACGGGCGACGTGCGGAACCATCAAGCCAACGAAACCGATGGCTCCGACGATCGAAACGGCACTACCGGCCAGGACTAATACGATGATCATGCCAAGCGCCTTGATCAGACGAGTTCTTTGGCCCAGGCCGGTCGCCACCTCTTCGCCGAGACTGAGCAGGGTAATCGACCTGGACAACAACAGGGCGCAGATCAACCCCGCGAACACCCAAGGCGAAACCAGCTTGATTTGCAGCCAGTTGGCGCCGGCGATCGCGCCGGCGTACCAGAAAGCAAGATCCTGTCCGATCTTGAAGTAAATCGCGATCCCTTCGCTGATCGCGGTGAGCAGCATGCTGACGGCCGCGCCTGCCAACGTCAGCCTGACCGGGGACATGCCTCCCTTGGTCATGGAGCCGATGCCAAAGACGAGCCCGGCACCAAGTCCCGCTCCGATAAACGAATAAAACATCGTTAGCAGGAACGAGGTTCCCGGCATCAACGCGAAGCAAATGGCCAGGGCCAGACCGGCGCCAGAGTTGAGCCCCAATAAGCCGGAATCGGCCATCGGGTTGCGGGTCATCCCCTGCATGATCGCCCCGGCCACCGCCAGCGCCGCGCCGATCAAGGCTGCCGCCAGGGCCCGCGGGAGCCGTAGTTCCATGATGATTTGATGCTGGGTTTGCTCCGCCTGAAAGTGGAACAAGGCGTCCCAGACGGTGGAAAGTTTAATGTCCGCCGCGCCGACCGAAATCGAGAGGCTGATGGCAAACAGCAGCAGCGCCGCGCCGCCGAACAAAATCAAAGTTGCCGCGAGCGGACGGGAACGCAAGCGGGGTTTGTGCGATTGGGTTATTGCCGACATGTCGAGAACCATCCTTTAATGAATTTTGCAGAAAATAAGAGCAAGGAATATGTAATTGAGAATCATTCTCGTTCATTATACCTGCTTTTCCGGCGAGAATCTACGGCCATTTCAAATTTGATCGATAATTTGCCGGTCAAGCGTAGGCGTCAGCTTTCCCTAAAACCTAAATCATGAAACTTCCTCTCCGAACCTAAAGCTCGTTTCCGCCAAGATAAACACGTCGTCCGCCTGCAGTGGATATTCTTTATATGGCGCCACACTCTCCCCGTTCAGCCGGGTTCCGTTTTTCGATCCCAGATCCTTGAGCCGGCAGCCGCGCGAGGTGATCAAAATTTCCACATGGGCACGGGAGACGCCTGTCGTATGCTCTACATATTGAGCGATCTCCTCGGAGCGGCCGATGACGAAACTGCCTGACGCCAGCGGAATCTTTTCCGGCACGCCGCCGGCGGACTCGTACCGCTCTAGGTAATAACGCGGAGCGCGGCCGCTCAGCGGCTGGTCTTGTCCTTGCAGCATGGACCGGTTTAGCAGCACCGTAGGCGGTGATGCCATGGCTTCGGGTTCGGGGTGAGGATTAACTTCCGGCTCGCTTGTCGCTGCAGCCTCCCGCCCCGCGTACGAAATCTCCGTCCGCGGCGCGAACGTTTCCCAAGGTGTCCCGTCCGTCAATGGAGCCGGGGACGTCTTTCTTCCTCCCGGGCGCTCTGCACGTTCCGGGGAAAGCCCTAACAGTCCCGATATCCCTATCGGACGGACAGTCCCCTCCGATACCGGAAACGTTCCGTCTTCGTCTTCCAAGTCAGCGGAGCTGCCGCGAAACTTGCGCCACAGCGCGAATCCGGCGACCGCCAAAAGCATGGTAGCCGCCACACCTAACAACAACCCTACTGTTCCCGGACGATCAAAGTAGAGGAGCTTCCAAACTAAGGCGTCCACAAGGAGAAAGCCGAGCACAAGGTAGGTTGGTTTGACCGGCGTCTCTCGCGGGGCTTTCTCCTCGCTAAGTCCTGGCCACTCTTCCCGATTAACGGTAGGATCAGCAACGTCATCGGCGACGCCAGCCCAAGCCCCCGGTTCCGTCGGTTCCCGTAACGGCAAGTATTCCTTCACGACGACGGAACGAGAGGACGGCAACGAGGGTTCCGCAAGCCGTGGAGACGGCGATGGCGTCCCCCCTGCCACCGCTGCATCGTCCTCTGGCATGATGATCGGTTCGTTCGACAACAAACGGAGCAGTATCTTTTTAAGTTCTCCCAAAGAGAAAAGCTCATCCCCGCATAAGCGGACCAGCTGAGGGATCCCTTCCCCCTCTACCCGTGCGACGCAAGTCAGCAGCCGGGTAATCAACGAAAGTAGCGTCTGGGACAGCGGGGGAACGGCCGACGCTTCCCTCCAGGGGACGTAAGTAAAATATAACGATCCGTTGGATAACGGCTCCTCCACGAAAATATGCGTTTCATCCAGCAGAAACCCGGACGGCGACAACATGTACCTTTTGCTGTCCTCCAGTACGGCAACGACCTGGAGCAATAGACCGTAAAACTCCGGCATGCCGATCTTGTCGCTGCGCAGGCATTGGGACAACATTCTTTTTCCAGTGATGTCGTAATACAGGCTGATCCGGTAATCGATCTCGCGGATATCCAACCGCAATAGATTCGGAACCGGCACCGCTGCCAGCATGGAGCGCTGAACGCGGTTCAGATGCTCGGGCCTCAGCCCCTCTTTGGCCTCAAGGATCATATAGGTTCCGCCGTCCCTGACAAAATCGGCAACCAGCTCCGGCATGATAAGCCCCTCCTCGTTCGTTACATATAGTAGATCGCCAGCATCGCTCCCGGGAGCACCGCTAACATAAACGGAAACTGCAGTTGGTTCTTGGCGGTCGCCTTGATCGGGGCCGTACTTCGCAGCACTGCGGCTCCAAGGACGCTGCCGGCAATCCGGCGCAGACGAACCCCGGCCTCGCGGCGCCAAATCAAGAGAATGATGCCGATGCACCCCGCAGCCAAAATCGAATACATCATCGTCGATAGAGTCAATCCGATGCCCGTCCAGGCCCCAATTCCTGCAAACAGCTTGACATCGCCGCCTCCGACCGCGCGCAGCAAATATAGCGCAAACATCAGCCCAAAACCGGCCGCCGCCCCCAATGCGGCGAACCAAGCCCCCCTCCACCCCTCCGTCAACAGGTGATAAGATAGTCCGGTGCAGATTCCCGTAACCGTGATGACATTAGGAATTTTCATCGTCCTTAAATCCGTCACGAAAGCCGCAAGCAGCATCAGCAAACAACCCCATACTTCTATCAACAATCCTCGCACTTCCTTCCTATTCCGAATGCGGGCTTGCCACCTCGAACGCGGCCGTCGTTCGCAAGCCTTCCTCCGTTTCAATCACGAAACTCCACGTCCCCGGCGTGGTGTTTCCTCCGACCAGCCAAGTCCAGGCGATTCGGCCTTGCTCATCCGCCGTCGCCTCCCCCAAATATTTCGCTTGGCTGACTCCGCTTTTGTAATAGACGGTCAGCTTGGCGCTTGAACCCGGAGCGACCTGGGCCTGGATCGTAGCCCGGTGTCCGGCATATGCCGGGTCGGGCTTGGCGATTACGACCGCCGCTTGACCCGCTTGGCCTTCGCCGTTTCCGGCTCCCGAATCGAGCTCTCCGGTATCCCCGATCCACAACCGTTCCTCCGCCCTCGTTTGCAGCACCATCCGCCGGCCGGTGAACGGTACCTTGAGCGGCAGCACGTAACTTACCTCGAGCCCGAAATAAGGCTGTTTGCCCGTCTTCAAGTCCGGGACCGTGACGCGGCTGACATGCAGGTGGTCCTCTTCCAGCAGGGTTCCTTGCAGAAAGGGGCGCAGCAAAGGCTTGACCAACGGATCCAAAATGGCCTCCGACGTTTTCGCCTTAAGCTCCTGCAGCGGCTCGTCGCCTTTGCGCGCGGCATCCGTTACCCATGTCGACAGAGGGGCCGGCAGGTCGGCGGCATATTGCCCCGCCCATTCCTCTAGCGACAGGGACGGCATACGCCAGGAAAACGGGCCGTTCCCCGATGTTGTTTCCCTGTTGCCGGAGCCCCCTATCTCGGCCGCCTCAGGGCTTCCCTGTCCCGTCTCCCCGGCTGGAGCCGACGTCCCTTGCTGCCCGCTGGTCTGAGCCTCAACCGCGATCGCCACCGGGTAGATATGTGCGGAGACTTGCTTAACCGCATTTGCGGCGGCTGCGTGCAATTGTCCGGATAGCAGCGTCATATGGACAAGGAAAACAAACCAAAACACGACCATCACGAATACGGGAGTAATCAGGGCCGCCTCCAGAGTGATGCTTCCTTCCGCCCCCTTGCCCTGCCAATGACGGGACTTCAGTCCCTTAATACGAAAAGTCCGCTTGTTTGGCAGCATAATACCGGCTTCCTTCCACGTTTCCTTTCACGACGCCAGCCTTCCCCAGCGCTTTGCACACTCCGGGCAAGAACCATAACGGCATCGCCACCGTCACTTTCCCTTGGGCGTAAGTGGGCCGCTCCGCCGGATCGATGCCCGTATTCATCGAGATGACGGCCAGCATTCGCGACAACCGTTTCTCGCTGCGGCCATGCAGCAGCAGGAACAATCGGAGATGGTCCCGATAGGTCAAATCGACCTTGAGATAGTCGCTCAATTGGATCTTCCCTTCCCGGGTTAACGCAAGCATATCCTGCATCGCGTGCTGCACCCCGTAGAGCAGCGCCGCCGCAAAGACCAGCAGCGGATTCCCTTTGGCCGCGTTTTTGCTGAAGCCCTCCATCGTTCGGATCGCCAGCCTCATGGCAAAAATCTCCCCAAACGCCGCCGCGATATTTCCTCCCGGATGATGAGCCCCGTATAAGATGTATTCGACCTCTTGGTGCTCCGGCGCCAAGAGCCCACGGATCGCTTCCGGCTTGTCCGACTGGCCCTTGCCTTCAAGCAGTCCGTTCAAAGCACTGACATCCACGAAGCGAAAATAACTCGCAACGTATTCCATTTGATAGACGGAATCCGACATTCCGCCCATCAGGCCCGCCAAACCGCCATATAGGCCGTCCATGCCAGCCAGTGAGGCCCGTCCCGCCTCGCTAGGGTCATCGCTTAAGGACGTCGAAGCCGATTTCTCCCCGGCAACGGAACGGTTCAATGAACGATTCGCTTCCATTTTCGCCTCCAGCTGATCGAACTTCGTTTGGTATTCGTTTAGTCCGTTTCTAAGCTGTTCGATTTCCCGGATCCAACCGGCGGCATCCTTCAGTTTGGCGCTTGCCGCTTGCTCCGTGGCCTTTCGCTCCTTGTCGGAGGAACGGTGGGCTTCCAGCTTGCGGGCACTCGCCTCCAGGACGTTGTCCGGTCCAGGAGCGACGAACTGGCGCAAATAAGTTTCGCATGCCCGGGCGGCGCTGTTTACGCCCGAAGCGAAGGACAGGGACGAAGCCGTCGCCGCTGCCACGGATCCGGCTTGCGCAAGCAGCGAGCTTCCGGCGTTCCGAAGCCCGGCGAACGCCGCCGTCTGCCGGTTAATCTCCGCGGCCAGGCCGGCGAACGTCTCCTCGGGCAGCAGCAGGGAACCAGCTTGTGCCCGGATATCGGCGATGACATTCCCATCGCTGACTGGATCGGAATTGCCGCCGCGGGTGCTCGGTCCGGCGGCCACTTCGTTATAACCTGCCTGCTCCGGACGCCGCTCCGCTTCTTCGATCGTTTGCCGCATCTGTTCATTAATCTGCCGAACCTCCTCAAGCAGAGCCTGCGCCTGCGGCAGATGCGAGGCATGCTTTTGCTCCGCGGCAAGTTGATCGCGGTTCAGTTCGGCAAACAGGCTGCCGGTTTCGGAACGGTACCGGCTGATTTCCGCCGTATACATCCGATCCTCGGGTTCTTTGCCCGCATCCGCTTCGACTTTGCTCACATAGTCGGGGTATTCAGCCGCGGCATCGGCCAGCGAGGAAATGCTTTCGCTCCAGGCTCCACCGCGGATTCCTCCGCCTCCCCCTGACAACACTTCCGCATAAGGCTTCACCGTTTCGGCGGCTTGCCGCTGTTTATCCAGGAGCTCATCCAGTTTGGCTTCCCGCCGGTCGTACAGCTTTTGCAATTTTCCCAGCAAATTCACCGTATTCGAGGTTTCCTTCATCACTTCGGCCATCGGTTTGAAGCGGTTTAACAGCTCGATGGCAACATCGATCGGCGCCCGGTATTTCATTTGCTCGCGAATCTGCTGCTCAAATACCGGATAGGTTCCGATGGGGCGCAACAATTCGACGGTGGAGGAATCCAGTCGGGCCCCCAGCAGAGGCAGCCCCTCGCTGCGCTTTACCAGCTCGAACTGGTCCTGAAGCACCTTCGACATGATATAATTCCCGTCGGTTTCGCCATAGGCAAACAAGCCGTACCGTTCGGCCAGCTCGCGGTCATAAGCGGACAGGACGGACCTTGAAGCCGCATGCGCCAAAGCCTCCGCTTGGGCTTGCAGAGCGAACATGCGGGAAAAATCGATAAACAGAGCGACAAACGCAAACACCGCGGCAAAAATCACGATAAAAAATACCGTGACTGCCCCTTGCTCCGAGCGGTTCCGTTGAAACACCGGCATTTTCACCTCCTTTCCTACCGTCCCGGTTATTTGCCGAACAGCTTCAGCGCTTCCTGCGCCTCCTGCTTGTCCATTCCCGCTTTATCCTTTCCGCTCCGGAATTTCTCGCCGTAATAACGTGCGAGTTCAACGGTTCGGATCCATTCCACCGGCTCGACGACATAGGCCTCCGCACGTGCCCTCTGGCTGACGTCGTCCATCCAACCCTCCAGCGGGGCCAGCGGCACCAACCGATCCAGTGCAACACTGACCTTGCGCAGCAGCACCCGGTTGTCGTAGCGCATCTCCCCATGGATCCCCTCAGGCAGCCCGACTCCTGTCCGACTTAGCTTCTTAAGCGGGAGCGACTCTCCTTCCCCGCCTGCACCTGCAGGCAAATCCAGCTTTACGGCTCCGCCTTCACCGCCCCATCCAAAAATCGTTTTCAGCATTCCGTCATCCCCCAGGCGCCAATAGAGAGAATCGTACTCCCCTTCGGCCAAAGACCCGGTCATGACTTCCCGATGGCTGTTGTCCCAGGTGTAGGCGGTTCGCTCGGCTGCGACGACGGCAGCTTGCCCCAACAGCGCGTGTTGGTACAGGTAGAGACAGAAGAATAAGAGAAGCAGCACCGTGCAAAAAATCATCGGCAGCACCAAAGAGGCTTCAAGCGTAAAGGCCCCGCGTTGATCTCTCCACAGCTTCATTCCTAGTTCCCGTCCATGAAGCTTTCAGTCTTCGACTTGGCTTTCCCGAGTAAGCTCTCGATGATCGCCTTCAATTGATTGCGGAAGATGACGGCGATAATGACGATCACCGCGATGATCAAAATCATTTCAAGCATTCCGAGCCCTTCTTCATTACGCCAGATCCCTCTGATTTCTTTGCGAAATGCGGTTAACATAGTTACTCCTCCTTTGCATGCACTACAAATTCATGATCATAAACGCCGGTGCTCCAACCAGAATCAGCACCGCCATAAACAGCAGCACCATGGGAAACACCAGCTTGGACGAAGCTTGTTCGCCCAGGGTTTTGCCGACCGCCTTGCGTTTCTCCCAGAGCGAATGGGACAAGTCCCGCAGGGCTAAAGCAAACTCTTCCCCGCCGCGGCGGTAGTTTAACAAAACCGCGGTCGTAAAGGCCGCTACCTCCTGAATGCCGCAACGTTTGCTGAACCCTTCCATCGCTTGCTGAAACGAATCGCCTCCTTCCCATTCCTTTTGCATTTGCAGCAGTTCCCGGTATAGCGGATGGCCGGCCTGCTCCCGCTTGCGGTCAAGACACAGCTTGATCGCCTGCTGAACTGTCGAGCCGGCGCCCACGAGCAGCACGATTTTGTTCAGCAGCTCGGGCAGCTCCAGCAAGACGGCCTGCTCTCGCCGCTGCACCTTTCGATGCAAGTCGTTGATCAATGCCATCGGCACCAACACGGCCAGGAGGCCGCCGATGACGAAACCGGCGACGCCGTTGCTCAGCAGTGTCATCAAACTCCCAAAGACGAGGCATAGATAGCCATACGTGAGCACTTCTGCCAACAGCAGCAGCGTCATATCGCCGCTGCGCCGGTTACCGCCGATTTTCTGCACCGCACGCTGGACTTTAAAGAAGAAGCCGGGAAATCGCTGCGAAACCTTGATCCGCTCCAGAAGCAACAGCATCGGCGGCGCCAGGCGAACAAGCTTTAATCCGTCTAGGGCCAGTCCCGCGTGACCGCGGTAGAGTCGCCGGGATTTGTGATAGGCATAGATCCAGGTTCCGCCCAATAAGAACAGCAGCAGTCCCGCAACCAACAGGTACATCCGCAAACGCCCCCTCTATATCCGAATATCGATGATCTTTAGCATCAGCCAGGCGCAGACCGCAAATAGCAACAAAGCCAGCCCCGAGATCAATAGTCCGGATCCATGGTGCAACGGACGCATATAGTCCGGGGACGTCATCTGCATAAAAAGCAAAAACAAAACGGGTGCCGCCAGCATCGCCTTGGCTTCGAACCGCTTTTGGGCGATCATCACGCCGATTTCCTGGCTGATTTCCAGCTTCTCGCCGATCAGGTTCGAGGTCCGCCGGACAACCTCCACCAGATCTCCGCCTGAACGCTTGCAGGTCGTAAATACATCCGCAAAGTTATCGATGTCCTCCAGCGCCGCCCGGCGGCTGAAATCCAGCAAGGCTTCCTCAATCGGCTGACCGTAATCCATACGAGCGCAAATGATCGCAAGCTCCCGCATCATATCGTTGTCTCCGTCCGGATATAACAGCTTCAAATCATCGATCGCCTCGCGAAAGCCGTTCTCCACCGAGCGGCCGGCAGCCAGCGAGGAGGAGAGTGAATACAGCGCCTGTTTAAAATGCAGGCCCAGGTTATCCCTTCGCCTGCGCAGCAAGTAGCTGCTCCAATACTTCGGCGTATACGCGCCGCCTAGCGAAAGCAGCAGCGCCAGCGGGACGACGCGGAAGAAGATATAACCTAATGCAAAGAAAGCCGCTCCGCCAACCAGCATGCAAACCCCTTTCTGCCGCGGGGTCAGCGGATATACCCGATAATCCGCCAGCTTTGCCGAATCCTCTGTAGACCCCACTCCAGCTTTCCGCCGCAGCAGATCGGCCCGTCTATTAAGCAACAAACGTATCCTCTCCTTCCCGCGCATCAGCTTATCGGCAATCCCGCCATGCGCAGCTTGTCCGTATGGATTAACCCGCTGCCGCTGTTTCGCAGGTCACCGACGATCCGGCCGTTCCGTTCCCCTTCTTCCCGGAACGTAAACAGCGGCCGAAGCACCACCTCCCCTTCGCTTAAACCCGCGACCTCGGAAATTTCCGTCACCCGGCGCGAACGGTCCCTCAATCGCGACAAATGCACGAAAACATCGATGGACGAGGCGATTTGCTGCCGAACGACCGGAAGCGGCAATTCGGCTCCGCTCAGCACCATCGTCTCCAGCCGGCTGATCATATCCGCCGTACTATTGGCATGGCCGGTCGAAAGGCTGCCGTCATGGCCGGTATTCATCGCCTGCAGCATGTCCAGCGCCTCCGCCCCCCGGACCTCGCCGACGATGATCCGGTTGGGCCGCATGCGCAGGGAGGAGCGGATCAACTCACGGACGGTGATTTCGCCTTTCCCTTCCGTATTCGCGTTCCGGGTTTCGAGCGACACCAGATTGGGTACCGTGACGATCTGCAGCTCAGCCGAATCCTCGATCGTGATCACCCTCTCATCGGAAGGGATGAACTGGGACAAGGCGTTTAAGAACGTCGTTTTCCCCGAGCCCGTCCCGCCGCTGATAAAGATGTTGTATTTGCTCCGCACGAGCCGACGCAGCATCTCCGCCGCTTCCTCGCTAAGAGAACCGATCGCGACCAGTTGCTCCATCGTTAAAGGTCGTTCCGGAAATTTGCGGATCGTCATCGTCGGGCCTTTTAAAGCGACGGGGGGCAGCACGATATTCACCCGCGACCCGTCCCGCAGCCGAGCATCGACGATCGGCGACGATTCGTTCACCATCCGATTGACGCCGGACACAATCGTTTGGATGATATCCTCCAAGCGCTCCCGGGATTCGAAGCAGACGGGAATCCGCTGAACCTGACCCTCCCGTTCAACGAAAATCTCTTCATGGCTGTTTATCATGATTTCCGTGACGCTGCGGTCCTCGACGAGCGGTTGAAGCACATCCAGGCCGCGGAACGAATCGTACAGCCTGCGCACCCATTTGCGCTTCTCAGCGGCGGTGGCCCCGCTCAACCGCCGGTCCTCCAGCACGCGCCGCTCGATATAATCCAGCAGCTGGTCGTCGTTCAGGACGGAGGTGACGTCCAGCCCCAGGCGGATTTCACCGCGCAGCGCCGCAAAGTCCGCTTCTTCCATCGCTTATCCCTCCCGCGCCAGAGGAACCGGCCCTTCGCCGTGGAGTTCATGGCAAAGGCGGATGATGTCGCGCTGAAATAGCGGAGAATGCAGCAAATCCCCTTGACGGCTGCCTTGATTCCAAGCGGGAATATAGGATAACGTTGCCTGCAGCTTCAAATCCGGCCTCGGCAAGTCCGCCGACCGTTTCCCCGTGTACCGATTGAGGGCAAAACGGGTTTTCCCGAGCAGCGACCGGTAAAAATCAGGACGAGTCCGTTCAAGATGAGTGAGCCAGCCTCCGGTTTTGCGCATGACCCCCCAATCGTCCGCAACAATCCAAACGATGCGGTCCGCCCGCTCCAGCACCGCTTCCGTGCGGCCGTCCGGAAAGGAGTCCATATCCACGATCACCGTATCATACAAGCCGCTGCCGGCGATGTAATCCATCAGTTCCGCCGTATCCTTGCGTTCCATTTCCAGCAGCTCGTTGAGGTTGTCCGGGGGAGCCAGCGTATCTCCTTGCAGGACGGGATGCCTGTAGGCGTAGGCGGAAATCGGAAACCGGGGCGTCTCCCTCCGATCGTCCGCCGCCTTCAGGTCGTACAGTAGCCGGGCAAACCCCGACTGCCCCTCCCGCGAGCTCTGTCCGGCAAACGGCAATTCGCTGCCGATCGTCTCCAGGTTCAGGTAGAACACCTTCCCCCCTTCCGTCGCCAGCTGCCGGGCGAGATGAAGCGCTACCGTCGTTTTGCCGCAGCCGCCAACGGTAGAGTAAACGCCGATGACCAGCGGCTGCCCGCCGGACCGCATCTGTTTCCCCGGGCCCCCCCGAACGAGCTCGACCACCGAGGAAAGTAACTGATGCAGCGGCTGATACTTCTCTACGCGAAGGCTGCCGGGTTCCTGCGAAACGCCCCCTTCCCCCAGTTCGACGCAGCAAAGCCCCTGCCACTTCAGCGTATCGATCGCCTCCAGATATGCCGGATCGCCTAATATCACGTCGATGTCCCTGCCGGATTCCGCTACATATTGAGCCAATGCCTCCCTTCGGCTGAACGCCGTCACCGCCAACCGCCGGTCAAACTCGCTCGCATGCACATACCGCAAAAACGGGTCGATATACTCCTCCTCTTGCACGGCCAGCACCAATTTGATCGGTACCATGCTCCACCCTCCTTCACCGGAACGAAAACAAAAAAAGCACCGCCCAAAACCCGATATAAATCGGATCATGGACGGTGCTACCGTTCCGCATTCCTGAAATTTACAGTAAGAATATCACAATTATGGATGGTAGACAAGACCTTTTTTATAGAAAGGGGCACTCCTCCTTCTACCCTACCCTTCCTCCAAAAAACGCTCCTTGAGCTCGCGGGTCGGCACCAGGCAGGACTCATCCTTCCCGAACCACCGGTAACGATGCCTGGCGACGAATTGATATGCCGCATCCCGAAGTCCCCGCGGCACGACGATCAGCGCATACAATAGCGGCCAAGGGTATCGCAAGCCTCTGGCTATGCGTAGGGCCGCCGCCGAGCGGGTATAATAAGTCCCGCGTTCTATTAATACAACGCTATCCAGCGATTCCTCCCGCGCTCCCGCAGCTCGCAGCATCCGGCTGCCGGCCTGCGATTGCAGCGAGGCAAAACGGAACCGCCCGGCCGGGTCACGCTTGATAATGAATTTGACCGCTCCCTGGCACAAATGGCAGACGCCGTCAAATAAGATCACGCGCTCATCCCGTTCATTGGGTATCTCTGGCATGCTTCCGCCCCCTCCCCACCTTGAAGGTTCGACGCCTTTATCCTACGTATATATGAAAAAAGCACGGGAAGTTTCCCGTGCTCGCTGTCGCCAGCTGGTCAAAGCATTTACTCGGACGCAAGCTTGTCGAGCCACTGTCCTTCGACCATCTGACGGTTGATTTCACCCGAAAATTTCTCCATGCATTGGCAAATGAAGTCTTTACGGCAGACCGGGCAAGGTGTCTTTTGCAGCCTGCTGACGTTGGTTAACCGCCATTCGGGATTACGGTGGTAAAACACGCGGCACGCCGTACCGTCGGCCATGTTAACGATAAACTCATACAATCCGTCATTTTTGTTGCTGCCGGCCTTGGTTACATTTACAACATTCGGTCTGTAGGACATGTTATCACCCGTATTATCAAATTTCATTCCAGAGCGCAGCTCTTTTAGTACTTAGACATATTAAATAATTTTGATCGGCATGTCAACTTGAAAACCCGCCCAGACGGCTTGATCTGGCGCACATTTTGCATGATCTCTGTTAGAATGTGCATTAAATCACCGCTCCATACCCCAGACGGCGAAAAACAACCGTTGGCAACCCAAAAAAAGAACTTCCCGGATGCTCCGGAAAGTTCTTCGTTAAAGCTTCAATTGATGCGGTCGAGAGGACTCGAACCTCCACGGGCGTAAGCCCACTACCCCCTCAAGATAGCGTGTCTGCCATTCCACCACGACCGCGTTTGTTAAGGCAACGTTCAGACGAACATGGATTATTATATCTTCGCGGTCATGAAAAGTAAAGTGGAATTATTTGTCCATCCGGCCGCCCTTCATCCTCCGATAACGGGTAAATTCGATGTACTCCCGAACGAAAGCCCGCTCGGATTCCGTAAGCGAGACCACAAACGCGTTCCAATCTTTTTCGATGGAGACATATTCCGTTCGCTGGTCTTGCACGTGTTCGGCCTGTTTCTCTCTTCCGGTCATTAACCAGTCCAGGCTCACATCGAAAAAGGCGGCGATTTCCATCAATTTATTCGTACTCGGCGTGGATTTGCCGCGCTTCCAATCCCCGAGATTCCCTGTACTGATTCCCAGTTCAAGGCAAAACGCCTTTTTGGTCATTCCGTTGTTTTTGATCAGCAATTCAATGCGCTCATAGATCGACAACTTCTCTCCAACCTTCCTAAAAAACATTAATGACGCATTTAAGTAATTTAATCATTGTGAAGTAACGCATCTGCGTATATAATAGAGTGAAATAATGCGATTCTTTTCCATGCGTATTTTCGTTTAAAGAAAGGGCCTTATCGAGGTAAACATACGCCTATATCTTATCACAGGGCCGGCAAGTACTTAATAGGTCGGAAGACTGCCCTGATTTCATGACAGGAGCGCACCCGCCGTGAATGAGAATCCCCGTTGGAAAGAACCCTATCATTCGTTGAATCAGAGTGTTGCCATCTTGGACCCTAGCGGAATGATCGTCTCCGTCAATCGGACCTGGGCAAACCGAGCCGTTTTTTTGGGCGTTGCTCCCGGTTGGGCTCAACCCGGATTTAATCTCTTTCAGTATTTCAAGCATGGGCCGCATCACCTTACTTATTTTAACGTCCGCCAGCTGCTGGAGCAATTTTCACGGATCCTGAACGGAGACGTCGAGATATTCGCATTCGAATTCAAGGCGCCAACCGCCGAAGAGGGGTTATGGTTTCTCGCCGAATTCACCCCGTATATTGAAGAAGCAACCGCCCCTCCCCAAGGCATCGTGATCACCTGCACCGATATCACCCGGCTGAAGCGTCAGGAAATGCAAATGCAGCATGCATTGGAGCAAATCCGAACGCTCCGGGGGCTTTTGCCGATTTGTGCCGTTTGCAAGAAAATCAAGGACGAAAACGAGATGTGGAGCACGATTGAAGCCTACCTGATCAAACATACCCACGCGGAATTCACCCACGATATTTGCCCCGATTGCATTCGGGTATTGTATCCCAAGTATTCCTCAATCCTGGATCTGCCGCCCCAGCCGGAATAATGTTGTACTTGCTAGCCTATCGATTTTTCGGCTTTGGGCCGGGCGGTTTCTGTCCGCCCCGATCTCATCCGGCTGATCTGCTGCCCTAACGTAGCGCCGGCCAAGCCGCCGACGATTAAGCCGATCCCGCCTAATTGAAGCATACCCGCCAAAGTAGCGAGCACGGCTCCGCAGCCTGCGGCAGCCATTAACGGCAACGTACGTTCACCTCCGGCAAGCAGCGCAATGAAGAGCGCCGGCAGCGCAAAAGTCAGTACTTCGGCCAGCTCCGCGGTGACAAAGCTGCCCAGTCCGGTGCCCACAGCCGTCCCTGCAACCCAAGATCCATAGATCGCCATCGCGAAGGTTATATAATAGGAAGGCAGCAATGGTTCCCCTTGCGCAGCCCGGCTAGCAGTCACCGCAAACCCTTCGTCCGTAAGGCCCATCGCCGCCAACCACTTTCGGGATTCCCGCCAATGTGCCAAATAGGGTCCCATCGTCGCTCCATACAGGACATGACGCATGCTTAACAGCAGCAAGGTCGTTACGATCGTAACGGGAGCCGCGGCGGAAGCCAACATGCCAAGCAGCATAAATTGGGCTCCTCCCGAGAAAATCCATACCGAGCTGAACACGGCAATTCCTTCATTCAGCCCACCCGACGCAGCGAGCACGCCATATGTCATGGACAGCGGAAAATATGCAAGCATGATCGCGAATGCATCCCGCAGACCCATCTGGATCTCTTCTCTTCGATTCGGCCGATTCATTCGGTCCATGCGTGCTCCCCTCTCTTCTCTAATCTTTATCTATCCAGCCTATCCTATCCAAGCATGGAAGCCGGCATAAAATAACACGCCCGCAGCGACCGTCAACAGAAGCCGGCGCGACCACCAGGCGATGATCATCGTTGGTATGGCGGCGAACAGCATCGAATTCTCCGCAAGCGGAATCCACTTTCCGTCCTTGAGCAGCAGAAGCGGGCCGATCAAAGCGCCGAGCACGGCAGGAGACACGTAGGACAGCCATTCCTTCGTCGAGTCGGACCATCGGACCCGGCTCCCTAAAACCAAGGAACCTGCCCGCAATAAATAAGTTCCTGCTCCAATCAGAATAATAATCCAAAGCTGGGTTGCCACGTCTTGATCTCTCCTTGACCTGAAATGCATTTCATAATTTATACTCTAAAAAGACAGACAACACCCACCAAACGATGGGCTAGGAGGAAACTATCGATGAAACTGATCGCCGTAGATCTGGACGGAACGCTGCTTACGTCGGACAGCCGTCCGAGTTCCCAAGGCTTGGACGCCATTTCGCATGCCGTCAGCAAGGGTCATGCCGTTACGCTATGTACCGGAAGAGCGAGTTTTGACGCCAGACATTTAACCGGAGAGCTGTCCATTCCGATTATCGCTTCCAATGGAGCGGAAGTTTTCGACCGGGAAGGAAAGCTGCTTCGCGAAACGCCGATTGACCCGGGCGCAGCCGCAGAGGCCGTTCGTTATCTATTGAAACATAACGTCTATTTCGAAATCTTTTGTCCGGAAGCCATCTATTCCCCTTCCGACGGCGAGCAAAAGCTGCTGGCCGAAATGGATATGCTGGTCAGCGCTAATCCAAACGTCGATCGAGACAAACTGTGGGAGAGCGCAAAGATCCAGTTCGTCCAATTCGGCTTTCGAGGGACCGATCAACCGTTGCAGCTTCTAGAACAAGGCCGTCCCGTATATAAACTCTTGGTATATACATTCAATGAGGATAAGCTGAACGAAATCACGCAGCATTTCGACGACCAGCCGCAGGTGCATACCACTTCCTCCGCCAACCATATCGTCGAGGTGATCGCGAAGGAAACGGATAAAGGAAGCGCCTTGCGATTTCTGGCCGACCATTTGGGGGTAGACATGTCCGATACCGTCGTGATCGGGGACAGCTACAATGACATCTCGATGTTTGAAGCCGCTGGTACCAAAATTGCGATGGGCAATGCCGTAGACGATATCAAGCGACTCGCTACGGTGACCACAAAAACCAATAACGATCACGGGGTCGCCTATGCCATCCGCTCTTTGCTGGAAATCTAGCCCCTTGTTCATAGCTGCAGGTATGAAGAAAGAACCTTGCTAAACGCAAGGTTCTTTCTTTCTGGGATGCGGTAGAGAGGACTCGAACCTCCACGGGCGTACGCCCACTACCCCCTCAAGATAGCGTGTCTGCCATTCCACCACTACCGCATATGAAGTTTCTGAAACAGTTAAAGAAAATGGTGACCCGTAGGGGATTCGAACCCCTGTTACCTCCGTGAAAGGGAGGTGTCTTAACCCCTTGACCAACGGGCCGCATTTTAACAACCGCCTTGAAGCGGCGACAAAATTGAGTATAGCAAAAAGCGATGTGGGTTGCAAGCTATTTTTTGCTGCACCAAAAATTGGCGCATAAATGGAAAAACCCCCGGGTTCCGGGGGTTTATTTATCTGAAAAAGTTGGAACGGAGAGAGAGGGATTCGAACCCTCGCACCGCTTACGCAGTCTAACCCCTTAGCAGAGGGTCCCCTTATAGCCACTTGGGTATCTCTCCAAGAATGAAATGGCTCCCCGAACAGGACTCGAACCTGTGACAACTCGATTAACAGTCGAGTGCTCTACCGACTGAGCTATCGGGGAACGACAAAAACTGAGAACACCAATTAATTTATCACGCTTCCGCGGCAAAGTCAAGGTTCAAAGCGCTTTCGTGGCCTTCCTTCATTCCCCAATCCGTTCGGGCACAAGGTGAATCATCGCCCGCTTGAAAACTCATGGACAAGCTTAGCTAAAAAAGGGTTGCATTCCATCGAAAAATCAATAAAATAAACATAACGTTAAATTATTTTTAACGTATGATTATTTTAAAAGGATGGGTGCACGATGAGTGAGGAAGTTCGGGTCAAAAGTCGACCGTTTACCGGGTTCAGAGAACTGGCTGTCTACCAATCATTTATGTACCTTCTACTGGCCCGCGTCATTTCCCGTTTCGGCGATTCCGTCGATTCCATTGCTTACAGCTGGATGGTATACATGCTGACCGGCTCCAAACTGATGATGGGAACCTTGTTCGCGCTGAATTTCATTCCGAATATCGCTTTCAGTTTTCTTGCAGGTACGCTGGTGGACCGCTGGTCCAAACGAAAGGTCGTCGCGATCACCTATCTGGGGCGCGGCCTGATCGTCTGCTCCACGGCATTTCTGTATTGGCAAGGCTTGCTTGTTCCCTGGCATCTTTACGTGTTGACGCTGCTCACCTCAACATTAGAATGTTTCGCTTCTCCGGCTAAGCTGGCCCTGGTTCCCCAGTTGCTGCCCAAGGAGAAATTACTTAGCGGCAATTCCTTCAGTACCTCCGCTTCGCGTGCGGCAGAATTAGCGGGCATGGCGGCCGTTGGCGGGATCATCGCGAGCTTCGGCATTTCCACGGCCATTTTGATCGACGGACTGACCTTTACCCTTGCCGCGGCTTTCATCATGCTGATCCGGGTGGCCCGCCAGACCTCGCCTGAACTTCACGACAGCCAACCAGGTAACACCTCCCTCATTCATGAACTGAAGGAAGGATTGCAGTATCTCAAATCCAATCAACTACTCATCACGATCGTTCTAGCTGCCGCTTTTGTGAACTTCTGCTTGTCGCCTTTTAACGTGCTGAATGCCGTTTATGTCGATGAAATCTTGGGTTCGGGTCCCGCCGGTTTAAGCTTCATGGGAATTAGCTTGATCTGCGGCACGATTGTCAGTGGGTTATGGATCGGCAAAAGAGGAGCTGCCTATAAAAAAAGCCGGCTCATCTTGACCGGTTACCTGCTGCTTGGAGCGAACTACGCGCTGATGTATTTGCCTGCGGTCTTGCCGATTCAACCGTTGGGCATGGCCACGTTGTTCAGCTTTGGTATGGGTCTCTCCGTTTCGTTATGCAGTACGCCCTCCACCACCTATTTTATGGAGACCGTACCGAAGGAACTGCTTGGCCGTGTCGGCGCGCTATACGGGATGGTATGTACCTGCGCCATACCGGCGGGGAGTGCCCTGGCCGGAATCCTGGGCGAATGGGTGCAAGTCCATTTGCTTTACGTGAGCTTTGGGATCTTCCTGCTGATTCCGGTCATTTTACTGCTGAGACAGCGTAGATTCATGGAGATTTGAAACCTATCAGGTTTTGCGCATTTGTAGGACCCGAGCTATACTAAAAGAAATGACGGTCAACCGTCTTATGTTCGGTAGGGGGCTTGCAGGGTGAACGAAGCGAAGGAATTAAAAACGCTGGAGGACATTCGGATTTACTCCGACCCGTATCGCCTTCAAATCCTGGATACGTTCAAGCAATTGAATCGTCCGGCGACGATGAAGGAAGTGGCGGACACGATGGGAGAGGTACCGGCCAAGGTCTATTATCATGCCAAGAAGCTGGAGAGCATCGGTCTCCTGCAGCTCGTGGACACCAAGGTGATCAACGGCATTACCGCGAAATACTATGAGCCTTATGAGGGTGCCATCCATATCAAGAAAAGCTATTTCGACGATTCGCTCAAGCAGGTTGCCTTAACGGAAACCGAAAAATTGCTGAGCAATTTATACGACGAAAGCAAAAAGCGATTTTTGAAATCATCCCGCTCCCATACGTCTTCCGGGCAATTGAGCAACGATCACGTGTATCTGACCCCGCAGGAAGTGGAGGAATTTCAGGAGTGGGTCACGGCGTTTCTAAAAAAACACCAGACCAAAACGTCCGAGGAAAGCAAACAATACGAAATCTTTATGACCGTAGCGAAAAGCAGCGAAACCGAGGATTAAAATAAAAAGAACCATCGTCTCCGTAAATGGAAGCGTGGTTCTTATATTTTTTCTGATGCAGATGGTCTTGTTTCGTTTTCGTCTTTCGGGTTCGCAAATCTTGGAACGCAAACGGGCTGCGGCTAAGTTCCGGGCTACGTTTTCCTTCGCGGATGAGTTTCTGCCGCTGTTTTTTGGCTTGGGATTGGGCCATGGTTAAATCACTCCTTACGTCGTTTGATTTAAGTATAACACATCCTTAGCTGCCGGATAACGCATAAAGGCGCAGGATCCCGGCACATTTGCCGCAGCGGTAACGGCTCGGGTCGACGCGGCGTTTCCGCAGATATTCCATTCCGCAATCGGCACAGACCAGCTTGTAGCGGTGCGGCAGTGTTTTACGTTGCTTGCTCCCGGGCAAAGCGTGGCAGTAACGGCTGCCGCCAACTTTTTGGAGCAGGGCTTTGAAGTCCGCGTCGCGATGCTGATACCCTCGTCCCGCCAGGTGCAGGTGGTAGTGGCATAATTCGTGTTTGATGATTCGCTCGACTTCCTCTTCCCCATAAGCGGTGAGCTGGGCGGGATTGATTTCGATATGGTGGGTTTTCATAAAATATCGCCCCCCGGTGGTTCTTAGCCGGCTGTTGAAACGGGCTTGGTGCCGGAAAGGCACGCCGAAGGAACGCAGCGAGATTTGCTCGATCCAGGCTTGTAGCTGCTCGTTCGTCATCGTCCTCTCCCCTTCCTGTTGTCGTGAGCGCAAGAAATCTGCTAGATTCCTTACTTGAATTTTAACTTCTCCTTACGCTACACTGTCAAGTAGGATAGATAGAAAAGGAGAATCTCGAGCATGTCCCTAATGAGATACGTCATTCTGCAGCAAGGCCAGGATCTAATCTTCGTTGAAATGCCCCGTGACTATGCCTACCAGCTCAGCGCTTTGAATTTGCGGCTGAACAAGGAAATCGATAAACTGACGGCCCTTGAGGTTCCGGCGCTGCCGCGCGCGATTGCCGAATGCGACCAGCTCGATCTCCTGCAGGAATCGCTTCAGATTACGAGCGGTTTGGAATATATTAACGGATTGGAGTCCGCTTTTTCCGCGATTCGCGAAGAGAACTATCCGCTGATCTCGCTGCTTACCGAAATTCGCGCCCTCCAGGCTCAGCTGGAGCAATGGTACGAGGAAGAAGGCGCGTAACTCTATCGAATACCGTAAAAATAAAGCCGGCCGAACTAGCTGTCCATCGCAATGGGGGCTATCGAGCCGGCTTTTTAATTTGCTTGCTAGACCTTTGGGCCACCCGCCTCTTCTCGCTAGGCTCGAGGGAGCGTTCGCGCTAATTCCAACTTTGCTCCCCGCGTGCTTCAGTAGCGCTCTCCTCATACGTCGGCATGCTCTCCGCTAGCTTCAAGCCGCACCCGTTGTTCCCAACGTCACCATCGTAGGCTGAAAGGTCGCGCTCGTAGTTCCAAATGTCGCACCCGCTGTTCCCGAAGTCGTTCTAACGGAACGTAAAGCCCTTATTCGCACATTTCCCGGCTATTTCCCACTGTAACGGAACGTAACGGCCTTATTTGCCGGTTTGGTCAGCCATTCCCCTGCTTTTGCCGCAAATAAGGTCTCCTCGTTCCGTTAGAATCGGATCATGCCCCTTTTCGAGCGAATAACGTCTCTGGGTTCCGTTAGAATCTGGCGAGCAGCGGAAGGCCCGGCTGAATTCAAGATTCAACGCCGAATCCCCACCTCCGAGTCCGCTTCGTGATCAAAAGCCGGAATTTTAGTTTCACCTTCCAATGAAGACGAAAATGCAGGCTTTTCAGCACCGAGAAGGTTGAATGAAGCTAGGGACTGAGCAGCGCAGCGTAGGTAAACCTACGTGAGCAGCGGAAGGCCCGGCTGAACGCAAGATTCGACGCCGAATCCCCCCTCTCCGAGTCCGCTTCGTGATCAAAAGCCGGAATTTTAGTTACATTTATGAGAGGACTTGCACGGATTGGGGGAATGCCCCATACCCTAACCATACCAATGGGTTACCGGAGGAGGGGATACGCTTGCCGAACTGGCTCAGCAATCAGATCATGCGTGCCTTTAACAAGAGAGACCGTCGTCAGATTCGACTGCTCAACGACTGTTGGTTTTTTTACTATAGCCGCCGGAACAGCCATACCGACAACACCAACTCGATGCAATAGCGGCTCATCATAAACATAAGGGGCGGCTCCGCAGCAGCGCTTGCCTGCTTGGAACAGCCCCGCATTCTCGTTATGTGTCGCACCGGATGGGCAACCCCCACGTTAGTAGCTGCCGATCACCAGCGCGTGAAACTCCTCGTCCCGGGCGACGAGCAACCCCAGCGCACCGGAAAGAAACCGGGACTCCAGATAAAACGTCCCCCCGATCCGCGCTACGCCTGATGCCCGAGTCGAAAACGCCACCTGCCACGTCCCCTTGCGGAGAAAGAGTTCTTCCCGGTCCGATCGCCATGCAACCTGAGCGCCCCAAGCTTCAAACAACTCCCGCAGCGGCAAAAAGATTTGCTCCTGGCGAACGATAGGCTGCCCGGCTTCCGAAAACCGGACAAGCTGGCCGTCAAACCATACCTGAAGCTGGACCCCGGCAGGCTGAAGATCAACGCTGTCCAGCAAATCGTCGCCGCTGCGCAGCACCGGCAGCCGATTTGGACCCGCCTGAATCTTCCGGACCGCACCGCCGGTCGCGTCGCTCACGTAAAGCTCTCCAGAGCGGTAAACCAGACCGTAGGGCTGTTCAAGCCCTGAGGAAGTCAAGAAACCCGCCGGTTGCTCCAGCAAACCGCCGTCCGACGGGTGCAGCGACTCCGCCTGGCCGAGATCCAGCGTGACGACGCGTCCGGCAGGTGTGATGGCGCGGATGCGATGGTTGAGCCGGTCGGCCACGTAAAGGACCCCTTCCCCATAAGCCAATCCCGTCGGACGGTTAAACCGGGCTTGATTCCGCTCACCATTGCGATAGCCTCCGCCCAAATAACCGGTGTCGCGATCGGGCTGACCCGGTAACCCGGCATAGGTCGCCACGCCCCCCGCCCGGATATGGCGAATGACCTGGTTGCCGCTGTCGGCGACATACAACCCGTCATCTCCCCAGGCCAGTCCCACCGGTTCGTTAAACCGGGCTGACGAACCGGCTCCGTCCACATAACCGCCCGTCTCCCCCGGTTGCCCGGCCCAAGTGCTGACCGAACCGTCCGGCGCAATCCGGCGAATCACGTGATTCAACGTGTCGGCCACGTACAAATTTCCTTCTCCATCCAGCGCCAGCCCCGTCGGATTGTGAAACTCCGCCTCCTTCACCGCTCCGTCGCGATACCCCGCTTTCCCGGTTCCCGCAAACGTATATACCATGCCGTTTTTGATTTTGCGGATCACCTGATTGTCGGGATCGCTGACATACACCGTACCTTTTCCATCGCTGACGAGAAAAGCGGGACGCTCAAACAAAGCTTGTCCGGCTGGACCATCCCAGTATCCGCCGTTCTCCGCCGCCGCCGCCGAGCCGGTACGTGCACTCCAGCTGTTTCCGTCCCAAGACCAAATCCGGTGGGCACCGGCATCCGCAACCAGTAAAGATCCGTCCGAATCTAAAGCAAGCCCTGCCGGCTCAATGAAGCCCACTGAAGAAGCAGAAGCTAGTGCCCGCCCCGCAGCAAAGGAATTCCCCATCCCTCCGCACAGCCAACTCAAGCATAGAACGCCTATTAAAACGGCTCTTGCACTCAACGGCTTTTTTCTGTTCGCCAACTACAGACTCCTCCTTCTCAAATCGCCTCAAAGCCATCCATGTCGTCAATTTTCCACGGTAATCGTTATTTCCGCTTGGTCTAAGACGTCCAGATACTCAAACGGAATCCGAAGAACATATACTCCCGGGTCTAACGTATTCAAGAAAGCTTGTCTTAACGTGAACCGCAGTTGAGAACCATCATTAGCCGAGTTGAAGTCCTGTAGCGGCATCAAGATTCGTTCCCCACCGCTCGGATCAGTCAGCACGGTATCGTAATCATCGTCCGGTCCAAAGGCATCGCCAAGCCCATTCACAAGCCAGACGAGATCCCCCGGCTGCGATTTGCGGTAGGTCACTTGCTCACGGTCCGCATGCGGTTTAACCTCCGACGAGAACTCGATAAGCGGCTGCAAGTCTCCGGTATTCGGATTCCGCAGTAACCCTTCCTGAATATAGAAGGTGATTTCCGAGATCAGCTCGAGATTCCCGTTAAGTTGGATAATCAGACGGTTCCCTTCAATACTCAAACCGGAAACGTCGATGGGTTTCGGGTTATCCGGGTCATAACCCACGACGTTATATAAGGTAACCGCCGATTCTACCGGGTCAGGAGCTCCGGCACCCGTATTAAACTCGATTGGCGTCGTAAACGGAATGGAGAGGGTGGACAGATCCCAGACCAAGGAATAAGGTTCATTCCCAATCAGCTCCATATCCAGCTCCGGCGGTTGTGGCACGCGGGCATGCAGCTCGATGATCGGCAGCTGAAACCCGGAGGCAAAAAACAGCTTCAACCCCAGCGATTCGATCCCGTTCTCGACGCCCTGCATATAAGAAGCCTGGATCACCAATACCGTTTGATCGGAATTGGCTCCCACCGTGACTATGTAATCCACACCTTCCACCAGATCCGTTCCCGTGTCGGCACGCATCACCCTTGTTATCCGGTCTCCGTACAGCTTCAACACGATGTTGGCATCGGAACGTCGATCCGGGTCCGGCTCAAACTTGGGCACGGAGACAACCTGAGGGGAAGAAGGCGCGGGGTCTTGCCCGCTGCCGCCGCCTGATCCTCCGCCCGAATGACCGGGCAAACCCGGCCCGACCTCATTTTCGAATCGAATGACCGAAGCTGGCGTAGCTGCCCTACCTTGCCGTTCGCGAATCTCCTCTTCGCTTCTGCGCTCGATCGTACGATTTATTAGGTCCAATACATCGGACGGAGTCTCCCCCGCCAATTTCAGATCGGCATAATGCTGCTCCAAAGCGAACAAAGGGACATCTTCCCAGTCGAGCGCTTCGACCGTCCCGGTTCCGTCGGCCGCCCGCAGCAACTGCTCCCCGTGAAGAAGCGTGACATCGGCGGTCGCTTCGGCCGAGGCTGCTGCCCGACTTACCGCGACGCGGCCTTCCAGGACGCCAACATATGTCTGCGCCTGCGCGTACCCGACGATAAACTCCGTGCCCATCACGCCCATGACGGTGGTTGGCGTTTTGATTTCGAACCGCGAATCTTGGGTCAGCTTCTTCTTCACCTTGATCAGCACGCTGCCCTTTTGGAGGGACAAGCTCGTCTTGCCCTCCATCGCCTTGGCGCTTTTGACCAATTCATTGATGATCAGCTTCGTGTCCGGGCCGACATAAACCAGCTTGTCGCTATCCAGCTCCAGCTCGACGCGTCCTTCCTCGCCGGTAAGCAGCACGTCGCCCTCGGTAACGGCCATATTTTTCACGGCTTTAAACTTCTTCTCGCCGCCTTTTTTCACTTCGGCGCTGCCGGTGACGTCCAAGATTTTGCCGATCTTTTTCGCGTCCTTCGCTTCCGCCGCTCCCGGCGCCAGCAGGGTTACCGCCAGCAGCAGGGACAACGCGATTTTTATGAATTTCAAAGGAACCCCTCCACTTCATACGCCACGATTTCCTGTTCCTTGCCTTTGAGTTGATAGAAGCCGGGTCTCGAGACGGCTACCCTATCATCCACTTCGGCATAAGCGGCTTCGCTGAGCAAGATCCGTCCCGGCTCCGCCCGGTTTTCCAATCTCGCCGCCGTGTTCACCGTATCTCCGATAGCGGTATAATCCATCCGCTTCCGCGAGCCGATGTTCCCGAATACCGCCGGCCCCGTGTGGATGCCGATACCGAACCGGATATCGCGGCCCAGCCGCGTCTTCCACTTCGTTTCCAGCTCGGCGGCCCCCTTCTGGATCGCCAAAGCCGCCTGCACGGCTTTGAATACATGATCCTCTTGCTCCAGCGGCGCATTAAAAATCGCCATTGCGGCATCCCCGATAAACTTGTCCAACGTCCCTTCATAACGGAATACACAGCGCTCGGCCAAATCCAAATACTCGTTGACGACCGATACGATCTCCTCCGGCTCCGACGATTCGGATAAGGACGTAAACCCTCGGATGTCGATAAACATCACCGTCAACGTGCGGCGTACTCCCCCCAGCTTCAAACCGTCCTTACCGGCCGACAGAATCTGTTTGACCACTTGAGGCGCCACATAACGGCCAAATATCTCGGTCACTCTTCGCCGCTCCGTCCATTCGTAGAAATAGCGCAGCAGCAGCGCCGCCAAATAGAAAGTGCCTAGGAACAGCAGCGGATATCCGACGGGAACCAGCAAACCCTGGTCATATAAAATTTTTCCGCCGTATAGCAACAGTCCAGCCAAGACGGCGAGCATCAGCAGCGAATAAACCGGATGAACCAGACGGAAAAAGAGATAGGCTGCGGCACCCGCAACAAGCAGCAACAAGGCGTTCCATTGCCAATCCGCAGCTTTCTTGAAATTGTTCTCCAGCAGGGCTTGAACGATGTTGGCGTGAATCTCCACGCCGTACATAGGGGTATGATGATCCAGAGGAGTAGCGTAATTGTCTTGAAGAGAAGCCGTAAAGGGCCCGATCATCACGATCTTGTCCGCAAAATAATCAGAGGGAATGTCCCCGCGCAACACGGAGGCATAAGAAAACATCTCATATTGTCCGGGTGTGCCGGTAAACGGGACGACAAACCGCCCGAATTCATCCACCGGCGGCGATGTGAGGGTTCGCATCCCCGCGGACGAACCGCCTTGCGGCAAATGCGCGGCATACAGCCGGTAAATCTCCCATGCCAAATGGTTCACCGAACGGCCTTCATGGTCAATACGAAGCAAGGCGCGGCGTACGACCTGATCCTGATCCGCCATCACGTTAATATGTCCGACCGCCGCGGCGGCCTCGCGCAAAGCGTCAAAGGGATCGGCCAACGTCAAGGCTTGGATCGTCCCCCGCTTCTGGGAAAGGGCAAAAGTCCCATAGGTCGGCAATACGACGTTTCCGGCTTCCCGGACCGCCTCCACCCACGCCGCATCTTCGTCAGGCGACGAAGACGGGACCTGAAACGTCAAGTCAAACGCGACAACGGCCGGATGGCCGGTTGAAATCCGGTTCAGCAGCTCGGCATGAACGCTGCGCGGCCAAGGCCATTGCCCCAGCGCTTGGATACTTTCATCATCAATGCCGATCAGGACGATTCTTGAGTCAGCCAGTCCCTGCCTCTGGTAAACCCGGTCCTCTACCCAGGAATCCAGTTCGCTCGGATATCCCCGGTAAACCAGAAACAAGGCGATGCCGATCAGCACGCCCCAAACGGTAAACAATCTGCGCCTCACACATTCACTTCCCGATCGGTTGTAATGATTCCATTTTAAGAATAACACAACTTTTGACCTAGTCTTCGGTTTTTTTGGATAAATTTTCTCAACGATTTCATGGCGGGTTCGCCCCGGAAACCGAAAAGCCAGCGAATCCGTTTCGCTGGCTCGGTAATGCGTTTAGGAATGCAGACCCTCGCAGGAATGAAGCACGACGACGTCCCGCTTCGTGGACAGATCCAGCTCGTAAGGGTAACGGACGCGAGTTCCGTCCGCTTCCCGCAGGACGCGTACCACCGGGCGATGCGCGAAGCCGTTGGCATTGGAAGCAACCTCCGCAATTTGACCGTTGCTTAGCTTGATGAGCGTGGACACCGGAAACAGGGAAATATGCTTTACGAATTGTTTGACGAGCTCCGCATCGAAGTATCGGTCGCCGGCCCCGAACAGAAACTCGATGGCCTCGTTCTCCGTGTAGGCCTGCCGATGGTAACGCGGCGAGGTCAAAGCGTCAAAGACGTCGGCCATCGCAACGATCTGCGCCATTTCGGGAATTTCTCCGCCCGACATCCGGACCGGATATCCGCTGCCGTCGTAACGTTCGTGGTGCAGCAAGGCGCATTTCGCCGATTCGGTCGAAACCCCGTCCAGCGCAATCATGATGCGGTAGCCTTCGATCGCATGGTTCTCCAGCGTTCTCCGCTCCTCCCGGGACAACCGCCGGTTGGCGCGAATCAAGGATCGCGGCATACGGGTCATGCCGATATCGAACAACAGTCCCCCCACCGTCAAGTCCAGCAGCCTGGCATTATCGAATTGACGGGAAACCCCCAACATGGCGGACAGCTTCGCCACATTCAACGAATGGTCAAAGAGTCGCCGATCGCATTGCAGCATCATAGCCAACTGGTCGATCAGCTTGGCATGCGAGGAAATATCGCAGATGATCCCGCGAAACAAACGCTTGAACCGGTCTTCGATCAGGGGGGCCGACAGCCGGCCTTCGATTTTTTCCGGCAGGGTTAACGCCACTAATTCCTCCATGGCTTGTTTCCGGACCAGCGGGTCCGGTACGTCCACGTTGTCCATGACTTCCGCAACTGATTCTGCGGCTTCGCCCGATAACGGGAAGATATGATTTGCCCGGAACCCGAAACTTCCCCGCTCCGGAACCTCCCGCACAACAACCGAGGTGATGCCAAGTTCTTTCATCCGCTTTATGTAAGCCTCCGTAAACACCGTGCCTTCTTCCAAAATCGACAAGCCGGAACGACTCAATATGGCTCTTCCGAGAACGTCGCCGGGCTTCAACAACTCCACACGTATCGATTTCATGCTCCAACCCCCTATATTTCTACCGTCCCCCATCCGATATTTCAAGATGGAAGGAAACTGTCGAATCATCTCGAATTTAATTCTTAGGGACTACTTTATCAGGATGAAATCCAAAATTTTGTGGCCCAAGCTACAAAATATGAAAAAAGTCACTTTTTTTCGTGTTTCGATCCCGAAACCCTGCTTTAAGAAATGGGTCTTTCGGTCCGACGCCATTTTTACTAAAGGAGGCATGCTGATGAACGATTTCGAATTAATCCGGCGTTTTCCGTATTTCGAGCATCTGGATCCCGTGGATCTGGCCAAGATGGCGCCGCTGTTCATCACCCGGGAATACGATAAAGGGACGACCATTTTTCTGGAAGACGAGGAAGGGGACGAGCTGTACCTGATCCAATCCGGCCTCATCCATATCTACCGGAATGACGAGAACCGGGACATTATTTTATCGGTGTTGAGCGAAGGGGACTTCTTTGGGGAAATGGCGCTCCTGGAGAGCGTTCAACTGCGATCTGCTTCAGCGCGGACGATTGAGAAGTCGATCCTGTACGTGCTGAAACGGCGGGACTTCATTGGCCTGCTGCAGCAAAACCCGCTGATTTCCCTGAAAATTCTGGAGACGACGCTTGGACGCCTGCGGAAAGCCAATGAGCTGATTATGGACCTGACGCTGCTGGACGCCCGGACGCGGATCGTGCGGACGCTGCTGCGCTTGATGGAACAGCATGGTTCGCCGAAGCCGGACGGCATTCTCATCGCCTTCAAGCTGACGCACCAACAGCTCGCCGATATGTCCGGTACCGTGCGCGAGACGGTAACCAAGGTCATGCTGGATCTGCAGTACAGCGAGCAGATCCGGGTCGACAAGAAGATGATTCTCGTCCTCGCCCCGGACAAGCTCAGGCAATCCGCCGGGATGTAGAACGAGAGCCTGGACGATGGGGAATCCTAATCCTGGATCGCACAAAAAAGAGCCGTAAGCCGCGGAAATTTCCACAGCTTCGGCTCTTTTTTGTGACTGCCTTATTGTGCCTTTACCTCGGCAGGGCCTCGCATCGTTAAGCCGACCCGGCCTTTCTTGACGTCCACGTTCAGCACCCAGACGGTGACGTTGTCGCCGACGGATACGACGTCCATCGGATGCTTCACGTATCCGTTGCTCAGCTGGGAGATGTGCACGAGCCCGTCGTTCTTGATCCCGATATCGACGAAAGCGCCAAAATCGATGACATTGCGTACGGTGCCTTGCAGCTCCATGCCTGGGACCAAATCCTCGATCTTCAGCACGTCGGTACGGAAAATCGGCAGCGGCAGCTCCTCGCGAGGGTCCCGCCCCGGACGCTGCAGGCTTTCGAGAATGTCGCGCAGCGTGGGCACGCCAACCTCGAGGCGCGGCGCCAGTTCGCTTGGATCCAGCGCGGCCAGCTTCTCGTTGAGCTCCTTGGAGCCCAGCTGATTCAGCGAGACGCCCAGCTCGGCGAACAGCCGGTTCACCACGTCGTAGGATTCCGGGTGGATCGGCGTCTTGTCGAGCGGATGCTCGCCTCCGTCGATCCGCAGGAAGCCGACGCACTGCTCGAACGTCTTGGCGCCAAGCCGCGGCACCTTTTGCAGCTGTTTACGGCTCTTAAAGCGTCCGTTCTCCTCGCGGAACTTGACAATGTTCTTCGCCGTCGTCGCGTTTACGCCGGACACGTAGGACAAGAGCGCCGGCGACGCGGTATTGACGTCCACGCCGACGTGGTTGACGGCCGATTCCACGACGTTCTTCAGGCTTTCGTCGAGATGCTTCTGGGATACGTCATGCTGGTATTGGCCGACGCCAATCGCCTTCGGCTCGATCTTGACCAATTCGGCCAGCGGGTCCTGAAGCCGCCGTGCAATGGACACCGCGCTCCGTTCGGCAACGTCCAGATCCGGGAACTCTTCTTGCGCCAGCTTGGAGGCCGAATATACGCTGGCGCCAGCCTCGTTAACGATCAGGTACGCCAGCTCGCGGTCCTTGCCCTTGCGTTCCGCGATGACTTCGGCAACGAACTGCTCCGTCTCCCGCGAAGCGGTGCCGTTGCCGATGACGATCAGTTCGACGCCGTATTTGTCGATCAGCTCGTGGAACTTGGCCGCCGCTTCCCGTTTCTTGTTGTTCGGCGGCGTCGGGTAGGTGACCTCCACCTCCAGCAGCTTGCCGGTGTCGTCCACGACGGCGAGCTTGCAGCCGGTCCGGTAAGCCGGGTCAACGCCAAGGACGTTTTTGCCGCGAACCGGCGGCTGCAGCAGCAAGCTGCGCAAATTGCCGGCGAAGATCGAAATCGCCTGAGCTTCGGCTTTTTCCGTCAGCTCGCCGCGGACTTCACGCTCGATCGACGGGGCGATCAGGCGCTTATAAGCATCGTCGATCGCCGCGCGCAACACGTCCTCCGTCGCGGAACGTCCGCGAATGACCTGGCCGGCGATGTAGCGGCAGATCGCCTCGGCGTCCAATTCCAGCGACACCTTCAGCACGTTCTCCCGCTCGCCGCGGTTCATGGCGAGGATGCGGTGGGACGGCATTTTTTTGGCCGCTTCCCGGTAGTTGTAATACATCTCGTAGACGGATTCCTCTTCCGGCGTCTTCGCCTCGGACACCATCAGTCCGTGATCCATCGTATATTTGCGGACCCAGGCCCGGGTGGCGGCTTCGTCCGCAACCTGCTCGGCGACGATATCCATCGCCCCCTGCAGCGCCTCCTCGGCCGTCTCCACGCCGTTTTCGATCCCGGCCGCCGCCGTGAACTTCGCCGCTTCCCCTAACGGATCGCCCTGCTTCGGCTGCGACAGCAGCCATTCCGCCAGCGGTTCCAGCCCTTTCTCCTTGGCCACGCTCGCCCGGGTTTTCCGTTTCTGCCGGTATGGCCGATAGAGGTCCTCCACTTCCTGCAGCTTCACCGCTTTGGCAATCGCCGCCGACAGCTCGTCCGTCAGCTTGCCCTGCTCGTCAATGATCCGCACGACTTCCCGCTTCCGCTCCTCCAGGTTGCGGAGATATTGCGTCCGCTCCTCGATGCTGCGAAGCTGGTTCTCATCCAGCTCCCCGGTCATTTCCTTCCGGTAACGCGCGATAAACGGAATCGTATTGCCTTCGTCCAGCAGCCCGATCGTCGTTCGCACCTGCTTCAGAGATAGTCCCAGCTCCTTGGCGATTTGGGCGATGATCCGCTCCTGTTCCCCCGCATCGGCCTTACCTTGCCCCGCTGTTCCGTTCGTCTCCGTTTGCGTCATGGCAGAATCCCTCTTTCATTCTAAAAATTGCGATTGTTTCTATTATCACAAACTTTGCGCGCCTTTTCCAGCACGCCCGGCTTGATCAACGCCGGAGAAAAATGAAGAAACACCGCGCCCAGGGGCAGCGGTGCTTTGGTTCTAGTCGTTTAAAACGTGCTGTACGTCGAATCCCACGTTGTGGCATATACCAAAACCGCGATAATCGCGATCACGATAATGATGCCGTACAGCGCCGTGCCGATGATGCCGCAAACGAGGCCGGCAACGCTTAATCCCTTGCCCTGCTCGCCCGTGCGTTTAATCTCCTTAAACGACAAGCTGGAGAATACGATGGCGACGATCCCCAAAATAAATCCGACGTACGGAATGACAATCGAGAGAATGCCCAGCACCAGCGATACGATCGATTTGCCGTTCGTTTTTGGCGGCGCCGGCGGTGCCGACGGCGGATATTGGTTGAAAGTGGAATACGAATAAGGCGTTTCAGACGGACGTTGATCCATGAAAAAAGGTCCTCCCCGGAAAATGTTACATTTATTGTACTAGATCGCAGCAGATGACGCCATGATATATTTTTCCGATTGCCCCGTCCATGCAAAAAAATCCATTCAGAAAACTTTCAGCTAGGCTTCAGGTTGGCCTCATCTTCGTCCTTTAAAATAAGCTCGACTTGTTTAGTGCAAAATGCCGTACAAGCTCTGAAGCTTGCAGGCGGAATACATAGGCTGGAGGGATTCGATTGAACAAGAAGTGGTTGTGGATCGGGATCGGAGGCGTGGGGATAATCGCCATCGCGCTTATTTTAATCCTGACGATTTCGAACAAGCCCAAGCAAGCAGCGGCGCCCGTTCAGAATACGACGCGGGTCAGCAAAGGCGACATTACCGTCAGCGTGTCCGGCTCGGGCTCTACCGTCTCCACCGAGAGCGAAAGCGTCCGCACGAAGGACGAAGGCAAAGTCAGCGAGGTCCGCGTAAAGGCGGGCGACGTCGTAAAGAAAGGGCAGGTGCTGCTTACGTTTGAGGGCACCGATAACTCCGACAACCTCAAAGCGCAGCAATCCTCCCTGGAATCGCAAAAATTGGACCTGGCGGATCTGCAGGACCAGTTTAAGCGGCAAGTCCAGGAAGGCGCTGATGAGCAGACGCTGAACGCCACGAAAAAGTCGATCACCAAGCAGGAGCTGAACATCGGCAACACCGAGGCGGAGATTGCCAAGCTGCAGGAAGACACGGTACCGCCCGATCCGTTAACCTCGCCGATCGACGGCACCGTCACCGCCGTCAACATCACGGCCGGCGAGCAGGCCAAAAGCGGAAGCGAGCTGTTCGTCATCAACGATTACCAGAAGCTGAGCGTCAAGATTCAGGTTGATGAGCTGGATATCCCCAGCGTCAAGGAAGGCATGAAGGCGACCGTAAAGGTCGACGCTTTGCCGGAACAGACCTTTGAAGGTACCGTCTCCGACATCGCCGACGAAGGGGTGGCCTCGGGCGGCGTGTCGTTATTCGACGTCACGATCGCGCTGAACGATTCCGAAGGCGTGCGGGTAGGCATGTCGGCGGAAGCGACGATCATCACCGAGGAGAAGCAGGACGTCTTGACCCTGCCGATCGAGGCGGTTCAGCAGCGGGGCGGCCGGTACGTGGTCCTGCTGCCGGGGACCGGGGGCGGCGCGGAGAGCGCGGCTGGCGGAGCGGCGAATCCCGCCGGCGGGGCCGCCGAGAGCCGGCCGGGCGCTGGCAGCTCTGGTGCGGGCGACGCGCCGAGCGCGGGCGATGCGACCCCCGGCGCGGGCAGTGCGCCTAGCGCGGGTTCGTCCGGCAACGGCCGGGTGGACCAGGGCCAGTCCGGGGCCGCGCCGGACGGCGGACCAGCGCCGGCTGCCGAGGGGACGCCGCCGCAAGCCGGGGCCGCCGCCCGCAGCGGCAGCGCCGCGGAAGCCCCGACGAACCGCCAAGGCCAGGCTCGGGACAACGGAACGCCCGGAGCTACCGGGGTAACCGGCGGCACGGGCGGCCGCATGCAGGTCGTGGAAGTCGGCGTGCATAACGAAACGTTGATCGAAATCGTCAGCGGATTAACCGAAGGCCAAGAAGTCGTGATCCCGACGGTCATCAGCACCTCCTCCGGTTCCGCTGCCCAACAGCAGCAGATGAGAATGCAAGGCGGATTTGGCGGAAGCAGCGGATTCGGCGGCGGAGACGGTGCCGGCTTCGGCGGAGGCGCGGCTCCCGGCGGGGGCGCGACTGCTCCAACCGGCGCAGGCGGATTCGGCGGCGGAGGTGGAAGATAATGGGCACGGCAACTCCCCCCTTGATCGACGTGCAGCACCTCGGTCACGGGTATCGCATGGCCGGTGAAATGATGACCGTGCTCAGCGACATCAGCTTTCAGGTTCGGCACGGCGAATTCGTGGCCATTATCGGGCCGTCCGGCTCCGGTAAATCCACGCTGATGAACATGCTGGGGTGCCTGGACGTGGCGAACGAAGGCACGTATCTGCTCGACGGACAGGACGTTCGCAAGTTGTCCGACAATAAACTGGCCACGATTCGCAACGAGAAGATCGGGTTCATTTTCCAGCAGTTTAACCTGTTGCCCAAATTAACCGCCTACGAAAATGTCGAGCTGCCGTTGATCTACCGCAATGTCCCGCATAAGGAGCGGAAAATCTCCGTCGAGGAGTCGCTCCGTCTCGTCGGTTTGGACGACCGGATGCACCATCGCCCGTCCGAATTGTCGGGCGGGCAGCAGCAGCGCGTCGCGATCGCCCGGGCGATCGCCGGCGCGCCGCCGATGTTGCTGGCGGACGAACCCACCGGAGCGCTCGACAGCAAAACCGGCGTCGAGGTGATGGACAAGATGAAGGAGCTAAATGCGCTGGGTCATACGATCATCATCATCACCCATGACCTCTCCATCGCCGAGCAAGCCAAGCGGCTCATTCGGATTCAGGATGGACGGATCGTCGAAGATCGGGGGAACCCGGCATGAACCTGCTGCAAAGCATCAAAATGGCTTGGAAGAGCATCGCCGGCGCCAAGATCCGCTCTTTTCTCACGATGCTGGGCATCATTATCGGCGTCTCCTCCGTCATCACGCTCGTTTCCGTAGGGCAAGGCACGACGTCGCAAATTACCGACCAGCTCGAAGGTCTGGGAACCGACCTGCTCACGGTGAATATCATGGGCCGGGGCAGCGCTACTTCGCTATCCTTCGAAGAGGCGATGGCTTTGGGAGACCTTGAAGGAGTGAAGGCCGTATCGCCCGTGATCAGCGGCTCCGTCACCGCCAAGAAAGGGACGACCAACGATACCCTATCGATCGAGGGCATTGCCCCTTCCTACGAGGAGGTCCAGGATTTCCACGTCCAAGCCGGACGTTACATCATCGATATGGACAACGAGTTCCGCATGAAGGTGGCGCTGATCGGCACCGAGGCGGCCAGCACTTACTTCGGTACGGATAACCCGGTCGGACAAACGATTCAGTTGAACGGAAGCAGCTTCACCATCGTCGGTTTGCTGGAGTCCAAAGGCTCGAGCCTGACCGCCTCCAACGATAACAAGCTGTTGATTCCGATCGCCACGGCGGAGCGTTTTCTCCAAAGCCGCGGCGTGCGCTCCATTACGGTCCAGGTGCAGGACACGAAGGAGATCGAAACAGTCAAAACGTCGCTGGAAGCCGCCCTGGACAAAAAGTTTCTGAACGCCGACAACGCGTACAGCATCTTTAACTCCCAGGAGATGCTGGATACGCTGAACTCGACGACCCAGATGCTATCGCTGGCGCTGGGCGGCATCGCCGGCATCTCGCTGCTCGTCGGCGGCATCGGTATCATGAACATCATGCTCGTCTCGGTCAGCGAACGTACCCGGGAAATCGGCGTCCGCAAAGCGATCGGCGCCAAGAAGCGCGACATCCTGATGCAGTTCATGGTCGAATCGACGGCGCTCAGCGGTTTCGGCGGCTTGATCGGCATCGGGCTGGGCTACGGGGCCAGCGCGTTGATCGGCCGCTACTCGTCGCTGACGACCACCGTATCCATCCCGATCGTCCTCATCGCTTTCGGCTTCTCGCTGTTTATCGGCGTCGTGTTTGGGATGATTCCGGCCAACAAGGCCGCCAAGCTCCGCCCGATTTACGCCCTGCGGACCGATTAAGCCGCTTAGTCACCAAATGTGTTCGAAAAATCGAATACATTTCGCCGTTAGCCCGGTGATTAGCACATTTATATATGAAAAATCGAATAGAATTCACTCGATTCCGCGGTTTCGGGCGAAATGTATATGAAATTTCATATAGAATATCCCCTTCGG